>NZ_KV827816.1:0-106141 GCF_001836235.1 Bacillus sp. HMSC036E02
AGGTGTTCAAGGTAACACAGGCGCTACCGGGCCTCAAGGCATTCAAGGACCAACGGGTGCTACCGGCGCTACTGGCATAGGAGTTACTGGACCTACTGGACCTTCTGGTGGACCTACCGGACCTACTGGGCCTACTGGACCTAGCTTCCCTATAGCAACAATTGTTGTAACAAACAATATTCAGCAAACAGTACTGCAATTTAATAATTTTATTTTTAGTACTGCAATTAACGTAAACAATATTATCTTCAACGGCACAGATACAGTTACTGTTATTAACGGTGGTATTTATGTAATTAGCGTATCCATTTCTACAACTGCGCCAGGATGCGCTCCACTCGGAGTAGGAATTTCAATTAATGGAGCAGTCGCAACTGATAATTTCTCTTCAAATTTAATAGGCGACTCACTTTCATTTACTACAATAGAAACATTAGCAGCTGGTGCAAGAATCTCTGTCCAATCTACACTTAATGAGATTACGATCCCTGCAACAGGAAATACTAACATCCGCCTTACTGTATTTAGAATCGCTTAAATTTCACTATATATTGTTTATGACAAATAAAAAAAGAGCGAGGAAACTCGCTCTTTTTTGTTATGTACAATAATTCATTACTATTCTAATTCAATTGAAACATTTTTTTGTGGTACAAATGTAGAAATTGCATGTTTATAAATAAGCTGTTGCTTACCTTCTGTTTCCAGCAGGACTGTAAAATTATCAAATCCTTTAATTAGTCCACGAAGCTGGAAACCATTTAATAAGTACAGCGTAACAAACGTATTTTCTTTACGGAGTTGATTTAAAAACTGATCTTGAATATTGATTGATTGCTTCATGTCGAATCCTCCTCTTTTTCTCTACTTACTATTATTCGACTTTACTTGTAACTTTCCTTCTATGTATCGTAAAATTTCTGACGTTTTTTCACCGTTTGTAACATCAAACCACGTGACATCCATTTTATTACGGAACCACGTTAATTGACGCTTTGCATAACGACGCGAATTCGTCTTTAATTGTGATACCGCATCTTCTAAAGAAACTCGATTCTCAAAATAATCATAGATTTCTTTATATCCAATCGCTTGAATAGATTGACAATCTCGTATCCCTCTATTATACAGCCCTTCTACTTCCTCTAATAGGCCTTGTTCCATCATCAAATCCACTCGTAAGTTAATGCGATCGTATAGCATTTCTCGATCCATTGTCAAGCCAATTAATGAAACATCATAGAGTAACTCTTTTTCTTGTTTCTCAATTTGTTCACTCATTTTTTCACCCGTTGTGCGAAAAATTTCTAAAGCCCGAATGACACGTCGTACATTATTTGCATGAATACGCTCCGCACTTTCTGGATCTACTTCTTGCAATTTTTTATGTACATATTCCACACCGCGTTCTAAAGCTAACTTTTCCATTTGCTCTCGGTATATCACATCACCAGCATCATCTGTAAACTGATAATCGAATAAAACAGATTGTATATAAAGACCGGTCCCACCAACTATAATTGGTAATTTACCACGTTCTGTAATTTCTCGAATATGCTTGCGAACACGTTCTTGAAATTCCGCGACAGAAAATGAATCTTCCGGATTTTTTATATCGATCATATAATGTGGAATTCCGTCCATCTCTGCTTTTGTTACCTTTGCAGTTCCAATATCCATCGTTCGATAGATCTGCATGGAATCACCACTAATAATTTCACCGTTCAACGCTTTGGCAAGATTGATACTTAACTTCGTCTTTCCAACAGCAGTTGGTCCAATGATGACAGCAACTTTTTCACGTTGCACTTCTCCCATATCATTCAACTCTCTTTATGTAATATACTCCATCTATTGATTATACCCAATCTTACCAATTTTAACGGCATGATTGCAAGTTCTTTCATTTCGGTACATGAAATTATACAGAAAAAAGAACATAGTTTGTCCAATTCTGCATATACATGATAAAAATAGTTTCGAGAGGATGAGTTAACTATGAAACAATCCACCCTCAATTTTTCATCTTTGACAAAAGACCTCATTTTAGCTACTTCTATAAAAGAACAAAATTGTTCACAAGAGGAATTATATTTCGCCCTAAATTGTTTACTACGGGCTTTTCATTCTACCCTTCATGAAACAACATTACATCCAGAAAATAAAAATACAGAATATATACAAACGCAATTTTGCAGTGCATATAAAATTATTACAGGTAAAACTATTTATCCATTTCAATAATCCATAAAAAGCGGCTGCTTACATAATTTCAAGCAACCGCTTTTTATATTAATATCGATAACCTATTGTATAACTTTCACTTTTACAGATTTGCGCCCCCAGCTATTAGCACTACCATCTGAACCGACTAATACATCAATACGATTTCCTTTAATCGCACCACCAGTGTCTCCAGCAATCGCTTCTCCATATCCTTCTACCCATACTTTTGATCCAAGCGGAATTACTTTCGGATCAACAGCAATTACTTTCATATTTGGATTTGCTGTTAAATCATGCCCCATTGCAGTTAATACACGACCACCATACGAACCATTCTCACTCGGATCTGCTGTATATGCCGTCGCTTCTACTGTAATTTCACGACCACCAGTAGGCGCACTTGTTTCAGTAGATTTTGCAACTGGTTTTGCAGCCGGTTTTTCTTTTACCACAGGTTTACTTGATTCTACATTCTTAATAGAATCGTTACTCTTAACAGACTCTTTATTCTTAACTACTGTATTATTTTTAACCGGCGTATTTGTTCTAGCTGGCGCTTCTTCTTGAGCTACAACCTCTTTCTTTTCGATTACAGGTGCTGTTCCTGTTAAAAATGGCACGTGAACATATCCAACTTTTCCATTGTAGTCAAATTGCAACCATTCATTTTGAACTTGATTCGTCGTTTCAATCACATCATTTTTATTAAGTTTACCTAAAATTTCAGAATCAGTATTCGCTCCAGCACGAACATTTAATACGCCCGCCGTTACATAATATGTGCTCTTTGTAAAATCGGCACTTACAAACGCTTCCTTACCGTTCAACTTAATTTTTGTCCATCCATTTTCTGTATTTATAACATCTAGTGTATTCCCACTTAACACTTTACCTACAAGCTTTGACTCTACATTTGGGTTTTCTCTAACATTTAATACGTCTGTTGTTACAATTGTTTCCGCTTTAGCAGAACCCGCAAAAATCCCAAGACCAAAAACTGCTGCTGTTGCTATACCTAATAATTTTTTCATGAATAGCCTCCATTTGCTTTGTTTTCGTATTTTCATTATAGCAACAGATTTTTAGAATTTTTAGAAATCACACAATTACAAAGCATTCGTAATATACGATTAACGAGTTGTAACATAAATTTCCATATTAATAAAATGTATTTCTCATACAATCTCCAGTGGTTTTCATATATTTTTCATATACGAGCACAAGAACTTTTTTCCAGAAAAAATTACAGTGTTACTTTTTTGTTACAAAAAATTCACAATTCGTTATATCTTTTACCAAAAAACATCAATATTTAATTGTTAACCTATTTTTTTGTAATAAAAAGAGAGCAGCTACTAAAAGCTGCTCTCTTTTCATTTGTTATTGAACTTTCTTTTTCCAAACACCTAGCATAATAGCCGAGACAATCGTTCCAATTAATATAGAGAAAATATATAGTAACGGTTTATTTACTAACGCTATTACAAATAATCCACCATGCGGTGCTGGTAATGTAATTTGGAATAACATAGATAACGCACCTGCAATACTTGAACCAACAACACAACTTACAATTACTCGAACCGGATCTGCAGCTGCAAACGGAATCGCACCTTCTGTAATGAACGATGCTCCCATAATATAATTTGTTAAACCAGATTTACGTTCCGCTTCTGTAAACTTTGATTTAAAGAATGTAGTTGCAAATGCAATCGCAAGTGGCGGTACCATACCACCAGCCATAACTGCTGAGTGCACTCCAAAATTCTGTGCTTCTATTGCAGCAATACCAAACGTAAACGCCGCTTTATTAATTGGACCACCCATATCAATTGCCATCATACCACCTAAAATAAGACCTAGTAATATAGCATTCGTACCGTTTAAACCATTTAACCACCCTGTCAACATTTCATTTAATGCTACTACAGGCGGAATCACTGCTTTTTGCATTACAACTCCTGTAATCAATAATCCAAAGACTGGATATAACAAAACAGGTTTAATTCCTTCTAATTGTACTGGTAGTCCTGAAAATAATCTTTTCAACCCTAAAACAACATATCCAGCTAAGAAACCAGCAATTAATCCACCTAAAAAGCCAGCATTCGCATTCGCCGCTAAAAATCCACCTACAACACCAGGCATAAAACCAGGACGATCAGCAATAGAACTTGCAATAAATCCAGCTAAAATTGGTACAAGGAATAAAAACGCACCTGTTTTTCCTCCACCAATTGACATGAACAATTCAGCTAAAGGACCTTCCGCCTTTATACCACCAAACGAAAACGCTAGCGCTATTAAAATCCCGCCGCCAACAACGAATGGAAGCATATTACTTACGCCATTCATTAAATGCTTATAAATTCCTAATCCTTTTTCTTTTTCCGTACTTTCTGCCTTTCCATCTTCTTTTACACCTTTAAAGATTGGTGCATCTTGCTTTACAGCTCGATTAAGAAGCGTTTCCGTTTTTCTAATCCCATCAGCGACTGGTACTTGAATGACATGCTTCCCAGCGAAACGGTTCATTTCTACTTGTTTATCTGCTGCTACGATAATAGCTGTTGCTCGTTCAATGTCTTCTTTTGTTAAACCGTTTTTTATACCTGTTGATCCGTTCGTTTCAACTTTAATTGCGATTCCTAGCTCTGCTGCTTTTGCTTTCAAGCTATCTGCGGCCATATACGTGTGAGCGATTCCAGTTGGGCAAGCCGTAACTGCCAATACGTACGGTTCATTTCCTTCTGGTTTGGCGACTTCAATCTCTTCTTCTTTTTCATTCTCTTTTTCATCAAATAGTTGAAGAAGCTCACTTTCATCCTTCGCTTCTAATAGTTGCTTGCGAAGCCCTTCATCCATTAATAATGTCGATAAACGAGACAACGTTTCTAAATGAGTATTATTCGCTCCTTCACTTGCAGCAATCATAAAGAATAAGTGTGCAGGCTGTCCGTCGAGCGACTCATAATTGATACCGCTTACACTTCTACCAAAACAAATCGATGGTTGTTTAACAGCCTTTGTCTTCGCATGAGGTATTGCAATACCTTCCCCTATTCCAGTCGTACTTTGGGACTCCCGCTTTAAAATAGCTTCTTTAAATTCCGTTTTATTATTTAAACGATTTGCCCCATTTAATTTCTCAACTAATTCATCTATGACAGCTTCTTTATTTGAAGCTGTCAAATCCATAATGACTGTATCCCTTTTTAATAGTTCTGTAATTTTCATATGTTGCTTCCCCCTATCGCTTAGCTACAATTACTTGCGACAATAATTCTTCTACTTTTTCCTTCTTACATAAATCAGCTGAAAATGCTGTTGCACTCCCTGTTGCAACGCCGTATTGAAATGCCTTTTCAATATCTTTTGTCTGTTCATATTTGCCTACAAACCCTGCAACAAGAGAATCTCCGGCCCCAACTGAATTAATTACAACACCTTTTGGAACAGTCGCTTCATATATACCTTCTGCCGTAAATAATAAAGCTCCCTCTCCAGCCATCGATACGATAACGTGTTTTACACCTTGTTCAATTAATTTTCTTCCATAAGGTAAAACGTCCTCTACTGTTGAAAGCTCCACATCAAACAACTCACCAAGTTCATGATGGTTTGGCTTAATTAAAAATGGCTTATTTTTAATTACATGCTGCAGTGCACTTCCGCTCGCATCAACTACTACTCGAATACCTTTTTCAGCTCCGAGCGCTGCGATTGATTCATAAAAGGTAGTTGGGATAGATGCAGGTACACTTCCAGCTAGCACAACGCAATCTCCCTGCTTCATACTTTCGATTTGTTTCATTAATTGTTCAAATTGCTCATTTGTCACATTAGGACCTTGCCCATTTAATTCTGTCTCTTCTTGCTCTTTTATTTTCACATTAATTCGGGAATCTCCGTCTACTTGGATGAAGTTTGTCATTACGCCTTCCGCCTGTAATACACTTTTAATAAATTGACCGGTGAATCCACCAGTAAATCCAAGTGCTACATTTTCCACGCCTAAACGATGGAGAACGCGAGAAACATTAATCCCTTTTC
Organism: Bacillus sp. HMSC036E02; assembly: GCF_001836235.1. Lineage (NCBI taxonomy): Bacteria > Bacillati > Bacillota > Bacilli > Caryophanales > Bacillaceae > Bacillus > Bacillus sp. HMSC036E02. The sequence goes on from NZ_KV827816.1 coordinate 6,280, forward strand.
CCCCAGGAAACTTCATATCTTTCTCTGCTCGATTGACTGCGCCTAAATCAAAGGAATTAACTTGTACTACATAATCAATAGATGGGTTTAAAGTAACTGTATAGATCATTGTTTATCAGCCTCAATTACATTGGTTTGTCTTTTATATTTTTCTAAATCAATTTCTAAATGGTTTGTAATAATATTTGCTTCTTCAACATTTGCAATTTTCGTAAATGCAACTTCTGAAAACTTACTTTCATCAATTAAGAAATATCCTTCGTTTGCTAATGTTAATGCCATTTGTTTTAAGAGCGCTTCTTCTGGATCTGGCGTTGTAAAGCCAAGCTGTTCATGTACACCATTTGCACCTAAAAAACATTTATCAAAACGATACTTCTGCATACTTTCCTGTGCCATAGCACCGATTAAAGCTTTCGTCCTACTCTTCATCATTCCACCTAGTAAATACGCACGAATATTATTTTCAACTAAAGCTTCAATATGCATAAGTCCATTCGTAACGACAGTCACATCTTTATTTATTAAAAATGGAATCATTTCAAATGTTGTACTTCCTGCATCTAAATAAATACAATCACCTTGTTCAACAACGCTAGCCGCATAATTAGCAATTTGTTGTTTTATTTGAATGTTTTTGGATGATTTTTCAACCATCGTTGGTTCTTGCCCTTTTCCTGTTAAAACAGCGGCACCACCATGAACTCTCTTTAATAACCTTTGTTTTTCCAATTGCGCTAAATCACGACGAATTGTTGATTCAGAGCTTTCTGTTCTTTCCACCAATTGTTGTAATTTAACAATCTTCTGCTCTTTTACAAGTTGCAATATCATTTGATGACGTTCAGGAGTTAACATTTTATTCACCTCTTCTTTGATTACAGTATAATGAAAACGATCACAAAAATCAACCATAAACATTCATAAATAACCAAAATCAATCACAAACAGTTATAAATAACAAAAAAAGAAACCCATTTGATCGTTATATCAAACGGGTTTCTTTACTCGATTCACTTATAAAGAAGATTTATATATGCTTAAAACATCGTCTTTATTTAATTTTTTAAAGTTACCAAATTCACCATAAGCCATTGCTTTATCCGCCATTAAATCAATTTCATTTTCTCCAATAGCATAATCAGATAATGTTACTGGTGCCTCAATTGAAGTCCAAAATTGACGTAACGCCTGAATTCCTTCTAACGCAATTTCTCGCTCAGTCTTTCCATCTGTTTCTACATTGAATACGCGAATAGCAAACTGTTTAAAACGACTTACATTTTCATCTACGACATGCTTCATCCAGTTAGGGAATAGAATTGCTAAGCCGCCTCCATGCGGTATATCATGAACAGCAGAAACTGCATGCTCAATATTATGAGTTGCCCAGTCTCCTTTAACTCCCATCGCTAAAATGCCGTTTAACGCCATAGTACCACAATATAAAATAGTTTCTCTATGCTCATAATTTTCTAAATCACTTAAAAGCTTAGGAGCTGTCTCAATTACTGTTTTTAAAACAGATTCACAATAACGATCTTGTAGTTCTGTATTCGTTCCGTTGTGGAAATATTGCTCTAATACGTGCGACATAATATCTACCATACCGTAAATTGTTTGATCCCTCGGCACAGACGCAGTATGAACTGGATCTAAAATTGAAAACTGCGGGAAAGTAACCGGGCTACCCCATCCATACTTTTCATTCGTTTCCCAGTTTGTAATTACCGAGCCTGCATTCATTTCAGATCCTGTTGCTGCAAGAGTAAGTACAGTACCAAATGGTAATGCCTCATTAGCAAATGTTTTTTTCGTTACAATATCCCATACATCTCCATCGTACTTACTACCAGCTGCAATTGCCTTCGTACAGTCGATCACACTTCCTCCACCAACTGCTAAAATAAATTCAACACCATTTTCTTTACAAATTTGAATCCCTTTCTTTACAGTTGATACACGTGGATTCGGTTCAACACCTGTCAATTCAAATACTTCTGCATTTATATCCTTTAAAATAGAAATTACATTATCATAAATACCGTTTCTTTTAATGCTGCCTCCCCCGTATACGAGAAGAACTTTTTTACCGAACTGTGGAATTTCAGTTTTTAACTGCTCTAATTGACCTTTACCGAAAATAAGTTTCGTTGGATTACGAAATACAAAATTTTGCATATTCCTTTACCATCCCTTCTATATGAAAAGCAACTATACTTTTGTATACCATATTTTTTTCATTTCACAAAAATATTTGCTTAATAAAAAAATCCCAGCCTACAGGCTGAGATTTTTTATTGGTAATAAGGTGAGATCATTAAGTAAACAATAACACCAGATAAACTTACATATAACCAAATCGGCATCGTCCAACGTACAATTTTACGATGACGTGTTAATTGATTTGTAAAACCAAATACAAGTGCAAACAATGCAAGCGGTACAATAATTGCTGCCAGGATAATATGTGTAATTAAAATGATGAAATACACATATTTAATGAATCCTTCTCCGCCAAAATGTGTTGCTGGCGCTAAGTAATGATACGATAAATAAGAAACACAAAATAGCAACGTCGTTGTAAATGCTGCCAGGATGAAACCACGGTGCATTTTCACATTCTTCTTAATAATAGAGTATAGAGCTGCTAATAAGAATACGAACGTAAAGCTATTAAAAATTGCATTTAACATTGGTAAAATTGTTACATCAAAATGTAATTCTCCTTCATAGCCAACAGGTCCAAAGAACAAAAATAAAATAATCGCATTTACAATTACAGAAAGCGTTATCACAATAGGAGCATAGCTTTTCTGATTTGTTGATTGATCCACCAAAATGGTCACTCCCTCTTCCTTCAAATATGTATACGTAACCTCACTATTTTAACATACTATTCACAGTGTAAATGTGACAATAGTTTGACACAGCAAGATAAGACAAAGAAAAAATCCTTCTTAATAAAACTTCTTAAGAAGGATTTTATCGCTTTATTATTCAAATAGCAACGCGATTAGTTTTTGTTAAAAAATGTATCGCTATATGCTTGAAAAATTTCAGACACTTGATATCCCATTAAAGAAATTGCTGTTAATGAAAAGAAACCAATCATAAGAAATCGAAACCACATATAAATCTCCTCCTTGTATTTAGCTTAAAAAACATTCGCTATATTACAAGTTGAGTGGCACTCTTCATCGTCACTTTCCTTTTTCCTTACAATTGCTGTAATAAATCGAATCATAAAGAAAATAACAAAAGGAATTTGTTCGTAATTCACATTGGCATAGTTTAGCAACGGCTCGCGCTGCATATCGAACGGGGATGAGAAGGAATAGAACATACCTTGCTCTTCCATATATACAATTACAATTTTCATGCAAAATACGATTCCTAGAAACGAAACAATATCTTGCCATTCTGTCGTATATAACAGGTTATACAGCTCTAATACGTACTCTTCCATTATCATCCCCCCTTCCTTTTTTACCATTTTGCTCGCCTTCGTATAAAAAGTCAAGAAAAAAGTTTATATCCACTATGACAATAGTAATTACTTGTTTCTATGATTATATATGATTCTTTTATAGCAATGACTGGGTGTAACTCTCTTCGAAAATTAGAAAATTAGAATCGAACAGATTCCTCATTCTTACTTTTAGGATTCAAAACTGTGCTATTTTTATTTCTATTAAAAATAAAATAAGAAAGTATGATAAGAACAGTAACAAACATTGTTAAAAGTGCTTGTGAACGTAAAGTATCAATTGCGAACATCGCAACTAAAACTGCTATAATAGCAGCAATTGTAACATACGTTACATACGGAAAAAGCCACATTTTCACTTTCAAATTTTGTTGTTCTACTTTTCCCATTTTTTTACGCATCTTTAAATGCGAAACTGCAATAACGAGATAAACTAGTAACGCAATCCCGCCAGATGCATTCACTAAAAACAAAAAGACTTTATCTGGAGAAATGTAACTAAAAACAACGCCAATATAAGCGAAGAACGTTCCGAATAAAACGGCCCGAACTGGAACACCACTACTGTTCAATTTCAAAAACGCCTTTGGAGCATCTCCTCTTTCTGCCATCGAAAAAAGCATTCTTGAGTTTGTATATAAACCCGAATTTAAACAAGAGAGTACAGCTGTTAAAACGATAAAATTCATAATTTGTGCCGCAGCTGGTATTCCTATATGTTCCAGTACAGCTACAAATGGACTTTTTAATATGTTTGCTGAATTCCATGGCAGTAGCGTAACAACTACCGCTATAGACCCAATAAAAAATACAAGAATACGCCAAATCACACTGTTTGTTGCTGTTTTTACTGCTTTTACAGGTTCTGCAGATTCACCTGCGGCTACTGCTACAATCTCTGATCCCATAAATGAAAATATAACGACAGTAATTCCAAGCAGTACCGAACTTATACCGTTTGGCATAAATCCACCTTGTCCAATTAAATTCGAAGTGCCGGGTGCTTCTGTTCCTGGAACAAATCCTAAAATAACAGCAAGACCTAGACAAAGGAACAAAACAATACTTATTACTTTAATAAAAGAAAACCAATATTCAAACTCTCCAAATGATTTCACCGAAAAAACGTTCGTCAGTGTTAATAAAATTGTTAATATTAAACTTAATAACCAAAGCGGTATTTGTGGAATCCAATATTGGATAATACCAGCACCTGCTGTGGCTTCTATTGCAATAACAATTACCCAAAAAAACCAGTATAACCAGCCTATTGTATAACCCGCCCAAGGACCAATCGCTTCTCTTGCATACGTTGCAAATGAACCACTTGTCGGATTAACAGCTGCCATTTCTCCTAGCATTCTCATGACGAAAATGACTAGAAGTCCTGCTAATGCATATGAAACGATAGAACCTGGTCCTGCCGAATGTACAACTGCACCACTTCCAACAAACAAACCAGCCCCTATTACACCGCCAATTGAAATCATTGTAATGTGGCGTATTTTGAGGTCTTTCTTTAGATTTTTATCCAAATCTTGTACATCCCCTTCCAAACTAAATTTTGAAATTTATGTAAGAGTACTGTGCGAAAGATTTTGTCCTATACTTTAAAATGTATCAAAATATTCTGAATTAAACAATTAAAATTCAACCTCCTTCAAAAATTATTACATTAGGTTTAATACTTTCCCATACACAATTGTTGAGAAAATTATAGTCCCTTTACAAAAGAAAGAATTTTCAGATATTATTAAATAAACAAGATTATACATCTAGACAACTTTTTGTATAGGAGTGTTGATATGTTAAACAAGTTCAAATTTTTTTGTTGTATTTTAGTAATGTTCTTACTTCTACCGCTATCCCCTTTCCAATCACAAGCAGCAAACAATTTAGGTTCAAAATTACTCGTTGGATACTGGCATAATTTTGATAACGGTACTGGCATTATTAAATTAAAAGACGTTTCACCAAAATGGGATGTAATCAATGTATCTTTTGGTGAAACTGGTGGTGATCGTTCCACTGTTGAATTTTCTCCTGTGTATGGTACAGATGCAGAATTCAAATCAGATATTTCGTATTTAAAAAGTAAAGGAAAGAAAGTAGTTCTTTCAATAGGTGGACAAAATGGGGTCGTTTTACTTCCTGACAATGCTGCTAAGGATCGTTTTATTAATTCCATACAATCTCTAATCGATAAATACGGTTTTGACGGAATAGATATTGACCTTGAATCAGGTATTTACTTAAACGGAAATGACACTAACTTCAAAAACCCAACTACTCCCCAAATCGTAAATCTTATTTCAGCTATTCGAACAATCTCAGATCATTATGGTCCAGATTTTCTATTAAGCATGGCTCCTGAAACAGCTTATGTTCAAGGCGGATATAGCGCATATGGAAGCATATGGGGTGCATATTTACCAATTATTTACGGAGTGAAAGATAAACTAACATACATTCACGTTCAACACTACAACGCTGGTAGCGGGATTGGAATGGACGGTAATAACTACAATCAAGGTACTGCAGACTACGAGGTCGCTATGGCAGATATGCTCTTACATGGTTTTCCTGTAGGTGGTAATACAAATAACATTTTCCCAGCTCTTCGTTCAGATCAGGTAATGATTGGACTTCCTGCAGCACCAGCGGCAGCTCCAAGTGGCGGATATATTTCTCCGACTGAAATGAAAAAAGCTTTAAATTATATTATTAAAGGAGTTCCGTTCGGAGGAAAGTATAAAATTTCTAACCAGAGTGGCTATCCTGCATTCCGCGGCCTAATGTCTTGGTCTATTAATTGGGATGCAAAAAACAACTTTGAATTCTCAAATAACTATAGAACATATTTTGATGGTCTTTCCTTGCAAAAATAACAAAGTAAAACTATAATTAGCCCTCATCAATCGGACATTTATGGGCAATCCATGCAGGATAAAAACAACAATAGGTCCCTTTATAGGTCCTATTGTTGTTTTTTATTTATGAAAATTACTTTGTCACATCTAAAGTTTTAAGAAACTCTTTTCCATCGACCAACATCGCACGTTCCTTGGAATCATATTGTTAAATATTCTAGTTACTATTTTGCTTCAACACAAAAATTGAAAGTTCAGGTACACTACAAAATCTAACAGGCATCCTAGTAGTCCCAATGCCACGATTTACATATAAATATAACGGCTTACTCTTCCCCTCTACTTCATACATACCTTCAACGTAGTGCTCAGCTAGTTTGGTAGTAATTAACGGACCTACAAAAGGAATTTGGACTTGTCCTCCGTGACTATGTCCTGACAGTTGAAGATCAACTGGGTAACGATTTATTTTGGTTACAACATCCGGCTCATGTACTAATAACATGTTGAAATCATTTTGTTTCAAGTTTTTTAAAGTTGAATCTATTTTCGGCTTCCCTAATAGAAAATCATCCAAACCTGATATTATAATATATTTGCCGTTTTCCACTTTAATTTTCTGCACTTCATTTACTAATACAGAAAAACCAGCTTCTTCCATATATTTTTTGTAAAATAAACTACCGCCCCCGCCCCTATCATGATTCCCAAACACAGCATATTTCCCTAAGGGAGCGTAAATTTTCTGCAAAATAACCTTCGCTTCTTCTCTTTCCGCACTATAAGACCCAAATTTATCTATTAAATCTCCGGTAAAAACTACTATATCCGGATGTAATTCATTCATCTTCTCCACTAAATGTTCAAGTTGTTTCAGTGTAAACTCTGGTCCTAAATGTACATCTGAAAACTGCAATATTTTTTTATTATTAAATTCTTTAGGAATTGCAGAAGCTTCTATTTCATTCCACGTAACTGTTACTAGTTTTCGTTCTATTTCTGTCGCATAATAATACAAACTTACTGGTATCATTAATATACTTATAAAACTAATAATAAATATCTTTACGATTGATTTTTTTCGTTCTTTTTTTACATGATTCGTATTCATGTTTTCACCTCTAGAAACACTTTAAATCCTTATTGTTACATTCATGTGACAACATGAACAATATTATCAATATGTAATTCCCTCTCTATTCACTTTGACAATTTTATACAGAAGTCATAACATATTTTTATAATACATAGATTTTCGAAATTTTTTCTATTCATTCCATCATTTGATTACGGAGGGGTTATTCATGTCTGTATTTACACCAGAAGAAATTACGGAACTTGCTGCGAATTCAGGAAGGAAAAAAGCTCATTTATCATTGCTCCCTATGCTAATTCTTGGTTTTTTTGGTGGCGCTTTTATCGCATTAGGGTATTTACTCGATATTCATGTTATTGGGACAATGCCAAAATATTGGGGATCATTTTCTAGTTTTCTAGGCGCTGCTGTATTTCCTATTGGTCTTATTCTCGTTATTCTTGCAGGCGGTGAACTAGTAACCGGTAACATGATGACAGTTTCTATGGCCTGGCTCCAAAAGAAAATTACTTTATTTTATTTCATACGAAATTTAGTTATTGTTACATTTAGCAATTTCATAGGGGCTGTATTTGTAGCCTACTTTTTCGGTCATATCGTTGGCTTAACTGAGGGAGCTTTTTTAGCGAAAACTATTTCTATCGCTCAAGCGAAACTACAAGATACGCCATTGCAAGCATTTATTTCTGCAATCGGATGTAATTGGCTCGTTTGTTTAGCTGTTTGGCTCAGTATGGGAAGTAAAGAATTTATCGGAAAGATTATCGGTATTTGGTTCCCGGTTATGACTTTTGTTGCGATTGGATTTCAACACGTTGTAGCCAATATGTTTGTCATCCCAGCCGCGATTTTTGCCGGTCATTTCACTTGGGCTGAATATTTTCCAAACTTTATTTTTGTTTTCTTTGGAAATTTAGTAGGAGGTATGTTATTTGTAGCACTACCTTACTTCATATCTTATAATAAGAAACTACCTGCTCATCAAGAGAAGACTGAAATGAAGAACAAATCTCTGTCCGCTTAAATGGATGTCTATAAAGTGCCCTAAAAAATATTACAAATTTCATTTTTTTTGCGAATATATGTACGTACACTTGTTCTCGAATGTTTTATACGTTATAATAACAACTTAAATAGCATTATTTACATATGAGGTGAAAAACATGAACAAAACAGAATTAATTAAAAACGTAGCACAAAATGCTGAGATTTCTCAAAAAGAAGCTACTGTAGTTGTACAAACTGTAGTAGAATCAATCACTAACACTTTAGCTGCTGGTGAAAAAGTACAACTTATCGGATTCGGTACATTCGAAGTTCGTGAAAGAGCTGCTCGTACAGGCCGTAACCCACAAACTGGTGAAGAAATGCAAATCGCAGCTTCTAAAGTACCTGCTTTCAAAGCTGGTAAAGAACTAAAAGAAGCTGTAAAATAATGAAAAATATCCTTCTCATTTATGAGAAGGATATTTTTTTCATAACATAATTAATAAAAATCTGACCATTATGTTGTTTCTTTTGTTCTTTTATGCAAATAAAATCTTTACTTTCAAAAAAAGGTTTTGCGGTAATGCTCGCCTCTGTATATATCTCCCTATGCCCTAGGTTCACTGCTTCTTTTTCTAACTTCTGTAGTATGTATGAAGCGACTCTTTTCCCTTGATAATCTTTATGCGTAAATAAACGATCTATGTAACGATCATCGTTATAATCCCCAAACCCCACAATCACACCTTTATGATCCGCTACATAGCTAATATTCTTTTCTAAAGACTGTATAAAGACTGTAACCAATTTTCTCTATCTAGTCGCTCCGGTGCCCACGCCTGTAGCTGTAACTCATTATAATCTTTTGCATTAACCGTATGAACTGTTTCATAGAACAATTGTAATACTTGATCTAAATCTTCTTTCTGGAATGTTCTAATTATAATATCTTTTAACATATATAAGTCTCCTTACGAAACTACCTCTTAACTTTTCTACTACATACGATTCTATATTTCTGCTTTATTATATCGTTTTAATTTCTATACGAACAAAAAAACAATACTTATTCAAGTATTGTTTTTTAATTCTATTCAATTACTTAATGTAGCTTTTTAAGGTTTTAATTTAACTCTTTGTAATCGTAATGCATTTAATACAACGGATACAGAACTAAATGCCATTGCTGCTCCAGCAACCCAAGGGGCTAAGAAACCTAATGCCGCAATTGGAATTCCTAACGCGTTATAAGCTAATGCCCAGAATAAATTTTGTTTAATATTTCTTATCGTCATTTTACTCATAAAGATCGCATCAGCAATACTATTTAAGTCACCGCGGATTAACGTTATATCCGCTGCTTCCATCGCTACATCCGTTCCCGTTCCAATTGCCATACCAATGTTCGCTGTAGCAAGAGCAGGAGCATCATTTATCCCGTCTCCAACCATCGCTACTTTCTTACCTTGTGCTTGGAGTTTTTTCACTTCTTCTGCTTTTCCTTCTGGTAATACTTCTGCAATTACGTGATCAATACCAACTTGCCCCGCAATTGCCTGAGCAGTTTGTGTATTATCTCCTGTAATCATAACAACGTCTAGACCCATTTTCTTAAGTCTTGCGATAGCTGCTTTTGAAGTATCTTTTACAGTATCTGCAACGGCAACTATACCAGCATATTCTTTATCGATTGCAATAAGCATTGCTGTTTTTCCTTCTCGTTCTAGCTCTTCCATTGATTTTGAAACTTCTTCAATATCAATATTGAATTTCTTCATTAATCGACGTGTGCCAATTAATAATTGTTTTCCTTCTACGACTGATTCGATACCGAATCCAGGAATCGCTTCAAACGTCTCTGAACTTGGAATATCAATTTTCTTTTCTTTAATTCCTTCCACAATCGCTTCTGCAAGTGGGTGTTCAGAATTTTTTTCTGCCGCACCTACTAAACGTAGTATTTCTTCTTCATGGAATCCATCTGCTACAATTATATCTGTTAACACAGGCTTTCCGTTTGTCACAGTACCTGTTTTATCTAGAATAACTGTATCTAATCGGTGCGTTGCTTCTAAATGCTCTCCACCTTTAAATAAAATACCATACTCAGCCGATCTTCCTGATCCTGCCATAATAGATGTAGGCGTTGCAAGACCTAATGCACATGGACAAGCGATAACAAGTACTGCTATCATTTTCTCAAGTGCTCCGCCAAAATCACCAGGTGTAACAAATATCATCCATACTGCAAATGTGATAATCGCAATCACAACTACAACCGGTACAAAAATACCTGAAATTTGATCCGCTACCCTTTGAATAGGAGCTTTTGAACCTTGTGCCTCTTCTACTACTTTAATGATTTGAGCTAATGCAGTATCTCTGCCTACTTTAGTTGCTTTCACTTTTAAAAAACCATTTTTATTTATTGTCGAACCTATTACTACATCCCCAATTGACTTATCAACAGGAATACTTTCACCCGTTAACATCGATTCATCAATCGCTGATTTTCCTTCTACAATCTCACCATCTACTGGTATTTTTTCACCAGGCTTTACATAGACGATATCACCAGCTACTACTTCTTCAATCAAAATTTTTATTTCTGTTCCATCTCGCACAACTGTAGCTGTCTTCGCTTGTAAACCCATCAATTTTTTAATTGCTTCTGATGAGCGCCCTTTTGCTTTCGCTTCAAATAATTTACCTAAAATAATTAATGTAATAAGTACCGCACTCGTTTCAAAATATAAATCTGTCATATGTTCCGAAGAACCAATAGATTGAATACTTAAATATACACTATAAAAATACGCGGCCGACGTTCCAAGTGCCACGAGAACATCCATATTCGCACTTTTATTGCGTAACGCTTTATAAGCCCCAACATAAAACTGTCCACCAATGATAAATTGAACAGGAGTTGCAAGTGCTAGTTGCACCCAAGGGTTCATTAACATATCTGGTAAATAAATAAACGACGTAAATGAGAAATGACTAACCATTGCCCATAATAATGGGAAAGATAAAATAAACGAAATAATAAACTTCTTCTTTTGTCTTTCAATTTCTTGTAATCGATGATCAGTTGATGCATCTTGATCATCTGGTTTCACTTCTAATTTATATCCTAGCTTCGTAATCGCGCTCTTCATTTCATTTACATTAACTTCATCATGATTAAAGTCTACTGTAGCTGATTCTAAAGCAAAATTTACTGTCGCTTTGTTCACACCATCTAACTTATTTAAACGCTTTTCAACTCTATTTGCACATGCTGCACATGTCATTCCTGAAACAGTAAATTCAGCTTTATCACTTACAATTCCATATCCTAACGCTTCAACTTTTTCTTTAAATTGTTGTAGATTTGTTTTAGTTGGATCGTACATTATTTTTGTTTTTTCAAGCGCAAAATTTACATTTGCCTCATGAACACCTTCTACTTTTTTTAGACCTTTTTCAATTCTATTTGCACATGCCGCACATGTCATTCCTGATATTTGAAGATTGGCCTCTTTTTGTTCATTCATGTCTCTCACCTCTATATACCCTTATGAGGTATAATTATTAGCAAAATAAATCGTACTTCGTTTAAAGTACGATTTATTTCCATATCTAAAAATAATTATTGAACATCGTATCCTTGGTCTTCGATTACAGCAACGATATCTTTTAATGTTACGGCAGACGAGTCGATAGTAACTTCAACAGTTCCTTCTGCTAATTGAACCTTCACTTGTTCAACACCGTTTAGCTCTTTCACACTGCTTTCGATAGCATTTACACAATGTCCACAAGACATACCTTCAACTTGTAATGTTAACTGTTCCATTTAAAATCCTCCTCTTGTTTCTTCATTCTTTGTTAATCACAATTACATCTTACCATACCCCCCTAAGGTAATCAATGGTTTTGTATCATGATTTTTCAATTATTTTCTAAAAGTTTATTTTACACACACTTTTTCACATCAATACCCCGAAATCTTATTATGAAGGTAAACAAAAAAACAAGCCAGTGACATACTAGCTTGTTTTTACGCTTTTGAAAAACGTTCAAATACAGTCATTAATTCTTCAATTGCTTCGTCACCATTGCCATCTTTAATAGCACCTGAAACACAATGACTTGTATGGTTTTTTAATACACCCATTCCTACTTTTTTCATCGCTGCATTAATCGCTGAAATTTGCACTAAAATATCCACACAATAGCGATCATTTTCAATCATATTTTGAATACCGCGGACCTGTCCTTCAATCCTCTTTAATCTATTTATAATTTGTTCTTTTTCTTTTTCTGATCTATGTGTTACCACTTCATGCTCTTTATGCCCCATATTATCACCTTCTTAAAGTTTCTCTTCATCCAATAAAACAATTGCTTTTACGAGTATACCAATTATAGCATTAATTATCTATGTATGATACCCCATATGAGTATATTTCCGCTCTAAGCTTATTCTTAACAATTTATTAGCTTCTCAGTCTCAATTTTCATGATACCCTTTCTTTTTTCAAAAAAACATTACATTCTCCATCAGAACTTAATAAAGTAAAATGTTTAATCACTTTTGTGCTATGTTCTTCAACTAAAGCCTCCATTAATGTACATTCCCTAACCATTTCTCGTTGCAAATATAAAAGGGCTACCTTAGTAGCCCTTAATAAAATAATTAATTTTCATCAGTTATAAAATACGTAGTTGTAAAGAGTACAATTTCTTAGTTTTCAAAGTTATTCTTTTACAGGAATAACAGCACCGTTATATTCCTTATTAATAAAATCTTCAATTTCTTTCGAATGTAATACTTCTACAAGTGCTTTAATTTCTTTCTTATCTTTGTCACCTTTACGAACTGCAACTACGTTTACATATGGCGAATCCTTACCTTCAATCGCAATTGCATCTTTTCTTGGATTTAATTTTGCATCAATTGCATAGTTAGCATTAATTAAAATAGCATCACCTTCTTTATTTTTATACATTTGTGTTAATAAACCAGGTTCAATGTCTGTTTTGAATTTTAAATTTTTCGGATTTTCTGTAATATCTTTTACGGTTGCTTTTACAGGATCTATACCATCTTTAATTTTTAAAATACCTTCTTTTTGTAAAATTGCTAAACCACGTCCATGATCAGTAATTGCATTACTCATAATAATTGTTGCACCATCTGGAAGCTCTTTTAGATTTTTATATTTTTGAGAATATAAACCGATTGGTTCAATGTGTATTTTTCCAGCTACTTCAAAATCATATTTTTTGTCTTTCATTTCTTTCTCTAAGAATGGAATACCTTGGAAATAATTTGCATCTAATTCTTTATTCGCCAATGATTTATTTGGTAATACGTAGTCTTGGAATTTTTTAATTTCTAGTTCTACACCTTTTTTCTCAAGTAATGGTTTTGCTTTTTCCAAAATAACTGCATGAGGTACATTAGAAGCACCGACAACAAGCTTATCTTCACTTTTACCTCCACAAGCAGTTAAACCAAAAATTGCCGTTGTAATAAGTCCTGATAGTAATAGTTTTTTCATGTTGTAAACACCCTTCTTCTTTTATGTATTTATTTATTAATTCACGCTGTAACAAATCAATAATCCATTTTATTAGAACAACACTAGGACATGCACAAATTGGTTCATTGATTTTCACATCGTTATTCCTCCTGCACACGGACTGTATAAATCTCTCTATTTTCCTCCAGAATAGTCTTTACTCACAGTCGAGAACAATAAAAAAACCTTTCTGCCCTTAGAATGAGCAGAAAGGTTTGTATGCATATATCGATACTATCCCTTTCTCTCATCTCTCAAAGCATTTGCTTTGCAGGAATTAGCACCATTTCAATGTAAAAATTGATGGTTGCTGGGTTTCACAGGGCACAGTCCCTCCACCTCTCTAGATAAGAGAAATCAGATTTAATTTTCATCTGATTCGAAATCTATTAAATTATCTATATTTTATGAATTGAATTTTATCAACATAAACTCGTTATGTCAATAATTGTTTATGAAAAAACTTCAATCACAAATATAAAAGTCTCAATTCACATGTGTAAATTGAGACTTTTTTCTTCCTATATATAGTTATTGCTGATCGCATACTTTTGTATCATTCACTACTGAAGTTCCTTCAACGGTTACCGTATGAAAACAGTCATTTACTCGAACTGTTACAACATTATCTTGCCGATCAATGATATGATATTCATTAAAATTTTTATTCAGAGCACTGCGAATTTGTTCTCCTTCATAAATTGGGATGCCATGCGATAAAACCCAAATAAGTCCAGCGATAGCAAGAATAGTTTTCATACGATCTACCTCCTTGGGAATATAGTGAACTTTTAATCCATACTTTTTCAGCTCTACAAATCATGATCGGAATAAACCAAGCCTTTTTGGAAATAAGTTCATTTCGTCTATTTTATGTTTATGCTAATTGTGACCGTTTTGTGACAACTTTTTGTCTCTTTAGACGAAAAGTTGAAACAAAACTTTCAAAAAGGACAATTCTACATATCAAAAAAGGTTATGGAATGTTTCATCCATAACCTTTTTTCCTATACGTAACTAATAAATCTCAATCCTTTACTTAAAGAAGTCGGCACAACAGATGCATGATTCTCCCCTTCAGCTTCATAAAACTTAAATTTAAGTTTATCGTGGTTTACTTGGAGAAGGCGCTCTGATAATTCATTTGCGCCTACAACCATATGCTCTCGTTCTAGTGACCCAACTGTAAGGAACACTCCTGTTTCAAACTTAGCATTGTTTAATTCATGTATAAGGTTCTCTTCTTTTTCAAGTACGGATTGGTTATTCCACCATATAGATGGACTACTAATAAAATAATTTTGAAAAGCATTTAAGTTTGTAAATAGTATATAAAGAGCAAATAGTCCACCTAAAGAATGTCCAAATAACGTTTGCTTACTTTTATCGATCTCAAAATTCTTTTCAATTTGTGGTTTCAGTTCTTCTTCAATAAAAGTAAAGAAATTATGTGCTCCTCCTGTTTTAGGCCACGGTTTACCGTCTGGTTTTAAAGGGGCATCTTTTGAAATTACGCTAGGCGTAAAATCATAACATCTTTCTTCCCCTGAAAATGCGCCTTCAATTGGATAACCCAATCCTACTATAACAGCTGGTGAAACACCGGTTTTTTCCGCTCTTACTGATTGTATTTTAACTGCTTCATGAAATGTTTGAAAAAAGGCATTGCCATCTAATACATAAATGACAGGATATCCTGAATCCGGTGCTGGTTGCCTCGGCTTTGAAATATGAATTTGATATTCCTTACCTTCTAATTTTGAATACATTTTCCACTGTTCTGTATTAGATGTTATAATCTGCTGTTTTTCAACTGTAGTATTCACCCTATCCCCCCTTTTTAACTTGTTACATATATTTCGATTTTTTCTTCTTGAGATACAACGCTATCATAACCGAAACAAACAGGAGCCCCGTTATACGGATCTATCATGACACGTGCATCAATATGAAATACTTCTTTTAACACTTCATTTGTAATGATTTCTTCTGGGCTACCAGTTGTAACAATTTCTCCTTCCTTCATTGCAATAATTTCATCTGAAAACCTTGCTGCATGGTTAATATCATGTAATACCATAACAACCGTACAATTATGTTCTTTATTTAACTTCTCCACAATTTGTAATACATCTAATTGATGAGACATATCAAGGTATGTAGTTGGCTCATCTAATAGCAACACTTCTGTCTCTTGTGCTAATGCCATCGCTAGCCATACCTTTTGTCTTTGACCACCTGATAAATTTGCAATTTGTCTCGTTCGAAATTCAGAAGTTTTCGTTATATTTAATGCCCAATCAATCATTTCTTTATCTTTTGTCGTTAACTTATTTACGTTATTTCGATGTGGATAGCGTCCATAAGAAATTAATTCTTCCACTTTAAGTTCACCTGGTGCAATTGGAGTTTGCGGTAGTAAAGCTAACTGCTTCGCAATTTCTTTCGTTGAAATTGTATGTAAATCTTGCCCTTGTAAATATACTTTTCCGCTTTTTTGTTTTAAAATTCTTCCCATTGTTTTTAACAATGTTGATTTACCGCAACCGTTCGGACCTATAATTGTCGTTACTTTTCCTTCTTGTATTTCCACATTTAAATCGCGAAACACTGTAAGCTTTTCATAACTTGTTTCTAAATTTTTTGCACTTAAAATACTCACTTTTATTCCTCCTCTTACGCTTTCGCCTTATAAAGTAAATATAAGAAATACGGTACACCGACAATAGAAATAACGATTCCAACTGGTAACTCTACAGGTGTGAAAACTGTTTTTGCAATAAAGTCTGAGGCAACTACAAGAAACATTCCGATTACGCCGCACGTGGGAATTATATACTTATGTTGAATACCGACAAGTCTTTTCGCTATATGCGGTGCCATTAAGCCAATAAAACCGATACTCCCTGAAACAGCAACACATGCACTCACAAGCCCGATACTGCTTAATAATAAAATCGATTTCTCTCTTTCTACTGAAACACCTAAACTTGTAATACTCGTTTCTTCCAATTGAAATAAATCTAGTAAATATGCTTTCTTTTGTATAAGTGGAATTAAAATAATAAGCCATGGTAACATAGCCACAATATACTTCCAGTTCGCACTATATATGCTTCCAGAAACCCACACTGCAGCCATCTCGAAATCAGTTGACTTCATTTTGAGTGATAAGTACATAGAAAAGGCCCCAAATCCTGATCCAATTGCAATCCCTGTTAATAAAAGTCGCTGCGAATCTAACTTACCGTTTTTCCAAGAAAAAAGATAGATGATAATAGCAGCACCTAATCCGCCGACTAAACCAAACATTGGCATCATCATAATAGAAACCCAGTCTGTGCTTTTTAATTGTCCTTGAAAGAAAAACATAAAAATGACGATCGCTGTTCCCGCACCGGCATTTACTCCTAAAATACCTGGGTCTGCCAATCCATTTCTCGTAATCCCTTGAATAACGGCACCCGCAACACCAAGGCCTAATCCTACTAATCCAGCAATTACGATACGTGGAAGACGAAACTCAAAAATAACTAAATCATGTTCTGGTACTGGATCAATTCTAAAAAGTGTTTTAAACACATCTGTAATCGTAATGTCGAACGTACCATTTGTTAAACTAATATAAATAGCACATAGTATTAAAAATATAATAATCCCCATCGTCATTCCGAAACGTTGACTTGAACTTTTAAGCATGTCTCTCTCCTCCTCTTGTACGGATTAAATAAAGGAAGAAAGGAATTCCAATTAAAGATGTTACGACTCCAATTGGCGTTTCAAATGGATAATTTACAAATCTACTTAAAACATCACATAACGCTAAGAAAACCCCACCAATAACGCCTGCACATGGCAATATCCATTTATAATCTACTCCAATTATAAAGCGGGTAATGTGCGGAATAATTAAACCTACAAAACCAACTTTTCCTACTAAAGCAACTGCTGTTCCTGTTAAAAAAATTACCGATAAAATTGCCATCGCTTTAACTAGTTTTGTACGCTGTCCTAAATTAATAGAAACCTCTTCGCCTAATGAAAGAATGGTAATAGATTTTGATATTAACAATGCTAAAATTATTCCAATTATCCCAAACGGTATCGTAATTTTAATTATATTAGGATCTACTTGATCTAACTTTGCATTAAACCAAAAACTAACATTTTGAGAAATTTGGAAATACGAAGCCATGGCAGCCGATACACTGCTTAAAAATGTTCCAATAACTGTTCCGATAATTGCTAACCTAACTGGTGATAAGCCATTTTGAAGGAGCGAACCAAAACCAAACACGATACCGGCTCCGAGTGCAGAACCAATCATTGAACATACAACCATACCAATTGATGACATTCCTGGAAGAAAAATCATACAAAGTGTAATAACAAAGGCAGCACCATCCGTCACACCCATAATAGAAGGGGATGCAAGATAGTTTCTTGTCATCCCCTGCATAAGTGCTCCTGATATGGCTAGAAATGCTCCGACTAAAAGAGCTGCAACTATCCTTGGTAAACGTGAAGTAATAATAATATTATGATTTACATCACTTGAATCAAAATGAAATAATGCGTTCCACACTGTTTCAGCATCAATACTTTTCGCCCCATACAAAATCGAAAGTATAACTGTAAATAAGATGAGTATGGGTGCTATACATAATATAGTTACTGGTACTGCATTTGTTTTCTGCATATCATTCAACGCACCTTACTTATTGTATTATTTAGATAAATTTTTCACTGCTTCTTTTAAGAAGGCAGTTTTACTCCAAGCAGTACCACCTTGTGCCATTGGATCTACAACGTTTACAAATACTTTCTTTTCCTTCGCAGCATTCATACTTTGCCAAATTGGATTACTTTCAATTTCTTCTAACACTTTTGGATTTTTATTTTCACTTGCCTCATATTGTAAGAAAATATAATCTGGGTTAAGTTCAGCAAGTTTTTCAAATGAAATTTTCTCTTGTGCTTTTACAGTTTTCAATTGTTCTGGAGCAGTTAGTCCAAGATCTTTATAAATTACAGGGTTGAAGTATACTCCTTCTGGATATAGGAATAATTCGTTTGCTCTTAGTCTAATGACAAGTACTTTTTTATCTTTTAACTTATCTCCTAGTTTTGCTTTTGCTTTTTCAGCGTCTGAATTGTAGTCTTTAATAATTTTTTCTGCTTTATCTTTTTTACCAGTTAATTCTCCCATTAACTTTAAGTTATCTTCCCAATTTGTTGAAACGTGTGATACCGGGAATGTAGGAGCTACTTTCGTAAACTTTTCAGCTGTTTCTGCTGGAAATTTCGTACTTGATGTAATCACATCTGGTTTTAATTGTAGTAATGTTTCGAAATTGGGTTGCATTTTCTCACCAACAGATTTCGCACCTTCTAACTCTTTTTCCAGGTACTTTGGTAGTTTACCACCTACAGTAATGGCACCAACTGGTTTAATTCCAAGTACTGCCGCATCTTCCATTGACTCTAAACTAGCTGTCGCAATTTTATCTACTTTTGCTGGCACTGTATATTCTTTACCTAAATATGTAATTTTTCGTTTTTCATCTTTTTTCGTTTCCGTAGCTTTTGTCTGTTGTTTTTGCTCGCCTGAAGTTTTATCCGCACTATTACATGCCGCTAAACCTACACTTAAAACTGTAACCATCCCTAAAGTAAATAATTTCTTGTTCATCTTTATATGTCTCCTCTCAAATTTTCAAACTATATTCTCAATAGAATTTAACTATATGAATCTTATCCCATATATATATTTCATTAGATTAATAATTTTATCCAGAACTCATTCACGTTCACTTCCCCTAGACTATAATTCTTTTACGCCTTCATCACTTGATAATCATTTTCACTGATAATGATTATCGTTACTAAGTATATATTTAATATGAAATTATTTCAAGAATGATTTGAAAAATTTTAACAAACTGAATTAAAAAAAGAAGTATCTCCCTAATATTAGGGAGATACTTCTTTTTTTAGAAATTTATATGCAATTCAACTGGACAATGGTCTGATCCCATCACTTCACTATTAATTTTCGCTTCTGTTATCTGGTCTTTCATTCTTTCCGAAACAACAAAATAATCTAAACGCCATCCGATATTTTCACCTTTGTAATCTTGCTCTTACATTTATGAATACATACATACGCACTTTATTCAGGTTATACTAATTTCAGAGGTGATGTTCTTTGCACAATGAAGGAGTTATATTAACAAATGAGTATTGGCAAGCAATTATTCATAATGATTCTTCCTATGATAGCAAATTCTTTTATGCTGTGAAATCAACTGGAATTTTTTGCAGGCCATCATGCAAATCAAGAATACCGAATAGAAACAATGTACGAATTTTTCATCATGCAGAGCAAGCATTAAGCGAAAACTTTCGCCCGTGCAAACGTTGTAAGCCAAATGGGATCACTTTACCTAATGAAGAGTGGGTAGAACAAATTAAAGACTATATCGAAAAGCATTATGACGAATCCTTAACTCTCGACATGCTTGCGGAAATGTGTCACGGTAGCCCTTTTCATTTACAGCGTACTTTCAAAAGAATAATAGGGCTAACTCCTATAGAATATATACAACAATTCAGGGTTCTTAAAGCAACCAAATACCTTTTACACACAAATCAATCTATTAAAGAAATTAGTACTGCTGTCGGGATAGAAAACCCAGAGTATTTCGCAACTTTATTTAAAAAGAAAACCGGATTTACTCCTACTGAATATCGAAAAAAGAACGAAATGAAAGAGGGATACGATAATGAATTCCTACAAAAATAATTATATATATTGGACGCTACTTACACATAAAAATTGGCGATTTCATATTGCTGCAACTGAAAATGGACTATGTTTCATTGGATCACAAGACGAAAACTTTGAAGAATTAAATATATGGGCTAGAAAAAAACTGCCCCAACATATATTGATTCATAGTCCAGATTACTTGCAAATATATACGCAAGAAGTTATCGAGTATTTAGAAAACAAGCGAGAAACTTTTACATTTCCTATCGATGCTTATGGAACTAATTTTCAATTATCTGTTTGGAATACGGTACGTGAAATTCCTTATGGAAAGACATATTCTTATACAGAAATTGCTGAAAGAATTCAAAAACCTAAAGCTGTGCGCGCCGTTGCTTCTGCTATTGCTGCTAACCCTCTCCTTATTACTATTCCTTGTCACCGTGTTATTGGGAAGAATGGGAAACTAACCGGATTTAGGGGTGGATTAGAAATGAAGAAAAAATTGCTTACATTAGAAAAGTTACAGGTGGAATTCATATGACAGCAGAATATAATAGCGCATTATCTGTAGCAGTTCCGAAAGAATTTTGTTTTCAAGAAAATTTACGCTATCTATCACGTTCTAACAATGAATGTATGTTCCATATTGAAGACAATAAAATTTATAAAGTTATCCCTGTTCAAGATGTAAATCCTTTAGTTGAAATTAGTTTGAATACTGATGGCAATATTCAAATACGTTTTTTAGGAGAGTTATATACTCATGAAAGATGGGTAAGCGATGCTGTAGCTAACTATATAAAAGAATGGTTTGATTTAACTACTGATTTAGCCCCTTTTTATACATTAGCGAAACATGATTTACTCCTTCAAGGACCAATTGAACAATATTATGGCCTTCGTAATTTAGGTATTCCAGACTTATTTGAGGCACTTTCCTGGGGAATTATCGGTCAACAAATTAACTTAACATATGCTTATACGCTAAAAAGGAGATTAGTTGAGCAATTTGGAAGTTATGTAGAATGGGACGGTAGAAAACATTGGATATTCCCATCACCTGAAACAATTACAAATCTACATGTAGAAGATCTCCAACAATTAAAAATGACGACTAGAAAATGTGAATACTTAATCGGTATTGCGAAGCTTATTACAGAAAGAAAACTATCAAAAGAGGATTTACTGCAAACACAAGATGTAAAGGTTGCTGAGAAACAATTAACCGCCATCCATGGTATAGGACCATGGACTGCCAACTATGTTTTAATGCGTTGTTTAAGATTCCCTTCAGCTTTTCCAATTGATGATGTTGGTCTCCATAATGCAATTAAATTTATAATAGGCTCCGAAAATAAACCGACTAAAGATGAAATAAAAGACTTTGCAGCAAACTGGGCTAATTGGGAGTCTTATGCGACTTTTTATTTGTGGCGAGTACTATATTAAAAGAACCAAGTAGCACATTTGTACTACTTGGTTCTTTTTTAAGCTTGCTCCTCAAAACGTCTTGCAATTTCTACAATAACTTGAACAGCTTTTTCCATAGTATCTACCGAAACATACTCAAATTTACCGTGATAGTTTTCACCACCAGTGAAAATATTCGGCGTCGGTAATCCCATATATGATAATTGTGATCCATCTGTTCCTCCGCGAATCGGATGAATATTTGGTTCAATGTCTAAACTTTTCATTGCTTCATATGCAATATCAACAATTTCTCTTACTGGTTCAATTTTTTCAAGCATGTTATAGTATTGATCATTCATTTCTAAAACGACTGCATCTTTCCCATACTTCTCTTGCATTTGTTTCACAATATTTTCAATGGTATTTTTACGTGTTTCAAAATTTTCACGATCAAAATCTCGAATAATATAATATGCTTTACTTTGCTCAACATCACCATTTAAAGAGAGTAAATGGTAAAACCCTTCGTATCCTTCAGTATACTCTGGTGCCTCTTCTACTGGTAAATACCCGTTAAACTCCATAGCCAGTTTAGTTGCATTGCGCATTTTATTTTTCGCTGTTCCAGGATGTGTATTCGTTCCGTTAAACGTTAACTTAGCACCTGCAGCATTAAAACTTTCATACTCTAAACCACCTAATGGACCTCCATCCATCGTGTAAGCAAATGATGCACCGAACGCCTCTACATCAAAATGCGCTGGCCCACGACCAATTTCTTCATCCGGTGTAAATGCTACTCTTATTTTCCCGTGCTTAATTTGCGGATTATGTATTAAATGGTTCATTGCAACCATAATTTCTGTAAGACCAGCTTTATCATCTGCTCCTAGAAGTGTTGTACCATCAGTTGTAATAATGGTATGTCCTTTATATGATGGTAATTCTGGGAACTGCTCTGGTGTTAACACAACATTTAGCTCTTCATTTAATGTAATTGCATTACCATCAAAATTTTCATGAATTTGTGGTTTGACGTTTTTCCCTGTAAAGTCTGTTGCCGTATCTAAGTGGGCTAAAAATCCGATTACAGGAACATCCTTGTCCGTATTAGCAGGAAGTGTTGCCATTACATAGCCATTATCATCCATCGTTACTTCTGTTAAACCAATTTCTTTTAGCTCTTCCACTAATAACTTACCAAACTCAATTTGTCCTGGTGTTGTTGGTACTGTATGGCTTTCTTCATTTGATTGCGTATCAATTTTTACATATCTCGTAAATCTTTCAATAAGTTCTTGTTTCAAGTTCATTCACTCCCTTTTATGTTTCTCCCTCCATTATAATCCTTAAAACGAAATATTTTAACTTTTTTGACTGTGAAGATGTATATTTCATTTACATTGTTAACACTTTTAAACGCATGATAAAAAGACATAATATTTGTACATTAAGACCGTAACAGGTAACATACATAATTATAAAATATGGGAGGTTTTAAAGATGAGGCTAACTCTCTTTCGCTATTTTCTTTTTTTCTTAGGATTAATTTTCTTTGGCCTTGGAAACGCTCTCGCAGTCAAAGTTAAATTTCTCGGCTTGCACCCCTGGGAAGTTTTAAATATGGCTCTCTACCAAAAGTTTGGATGGACCATCGGTACGTGGAGTGTCATATGTGGGTTATGTCTCGTTCTAATATCTTTACTAGTAGATCGAAAATATATAAATGTGGGGACATTTTTGAATGCACTACTTATCGGTCCCATTATGGACTTTTTCTTACAATCAAACATGCTTCCAGAAGCTAGTAATTATTTATGGATAAACTTACTCATTTTATTTTCTGGTATTGCCATTACAGGTATCGGTGGAGGTATGTACGTTGCAGCTGGGATTGGCGCTGGACCCCGTGATGGATTCATGCTTACTATTTCAGACAAAACAGGACTTTCTATTAGCCGTGCTAGAATCATAGTAGAATGTATTGTACTAGTTATTGGATTTATGCTAGGAGGTCCTGTTTTCATCGTAACTTTTCTGTACACCTTTATTCAAAGTCCAATCTTTCAGCAATCATTTAAGATGTTTCAAACACTTTTACATACTTTACATGGCAAAAAGAAAATTAGTGAACATCTTTAAAGTACAGCTTAATACAAATAAATCCACCCTATTTACGACTCTCACCGTAAATAGGGTGTTTCTGTTTTTATCTCGCAATTTAAGAATATATACTACTCATTTACAATAAAAGTATATACATCATCATAAATACAGCCATTTACTTTAATCACATACTTCCCAGGTTTATTAAAACTAATTGTGTATTTATTTAACTGAATTGCTTCTTTATCTCCAGAAAGAATATCAATACTTCTGCCACTTAATACATACAATTCATTTAGATTCATCGTTACATCAATTGTATTGAAATTTTCTACTTTCACTTGCTGTGCTTCCGCAACGCTTACACTTGGTTCTAAAAACAGTAGTCCACTTAATCCAATCGTCCCCGCTAAAGCAACTCCCGCAAACTTTTTAATCTGTTTCATTACAATGACCTCCTTATAGATTTTGCGTAAAGGCAATGTCTCCCTTACACCACAAAGCCTATATGTAATGAAATGAAAAGTAAACGGGGACTGTAAGACAAAATTCTACATCTTTTTCTCCTATTGAATATAAATCCAACGTTTGGAGTTTTGACACATTTAAAATTGTTTCCCTAAACCAATTTCTCCATAATTTATTCAAAGACTGAATAATTACTTATTGATTTAACATTCTAAAAATAGTTGATAAAGATGCTTTCTATTCAAAAAAAAGACTTTGCTATAAAAGTAACTTTTACAACAAAATCCATGCAACTAATTTTATTCCTCTTTCCATAATCTCTCTACATTCATTAATTGTTCTTCTTTAAACTCCATCTTATATATATCCGGTTTTGACGTATTCATTAAAAATTCAAAACCATATTGTTTATCAAAATAGTTCATCATTAATGTCATGACAAGCCCATGTGTACCAATTACAATTTTGCATCCTTGAAAATCCATTAAGATTTCTTTTAATACTTTCACTACTCTTCTCTGGCAATCTGCATATGACTCTCCTTCCGTTCGTGCAAAGTCCGGATTAGAGAACATCTTCTGTACAAGTGGATACACCTCTTTGTCTGATATAACCTGATCCTCACTTGAAAACATACACTCTTTAAGATTTTCATATACTACTATTTCTTTTTCATGGAAATTAGCTGACTCCTCTATCGTTAGCATAGCCCGATTATAAGGACTTGAAATAAAAGTATCAATCCTCTCCGCTTTTAATATGTCAGTTACTCTACGGGCATCCATATGTCCCCTCTCAGTTAACCCGCGCATTCTTTCATTTCCTTCTAGTTTTGGTGATTCACCGTGTCTAACCATATAAATATATGTGCTCATAATTTCTCCTTAAAATTTTTTATAAAGTGAAACTTTAATTAGCCCTTACTAATCGGGCTTTTACAGGAAAATAGCGAGATAAGTTAATAAATCACGTTCATTTATCCCATTTCAACACTTAGGCGTAATACTAAAATACTTTATAAACTGTGCTGATTTGTTCGTCTAATCCATTCTCCTACTAAACTCTCAAATAATTCAGGCTGCTCAATTTGCAAATTATGCCCTGCCATATCTAACACTGCTAATGTTGCCCTTGGATATTCTTCAATAATTTCTATAATATTTTGATAACCTACTGATATATCTTGTCTTCCAGTCAGTAAAAGAACGGGATTTTCATATTTTTCACGCTGAAAATCCATAGTAAGAGAGTAATTCTTTTGCAACCTTTCAATAAATTCATCATTAGCAACATCTAACCCAGGCTTAATTTCTTCTTTAAATCGCTTATATGTATATTCATTTGCTATTACAGCTAACTCACAAAATTCCTCTCTTTCTGTGGAAGTGAGCGTATTTAAAAATTCCTCATCTTGTACAATTACCTGTTTATCTGGAAGAATCCTTTTTTCTGGCTCCGCTACAACAACAGGACATACTAATAGTAATCCGCTAACTCTCTCAAACATCTTTGCAAGTATACCTTTAGCTAAATAGCCTCCATATGATTCTCCTACCAATAAAAATTTTTCAGTAGAAATGA
This sequence comes from Bacillus sp. HMSC036E02, assembly GCF_001836235.1. Lineage (NCBI taxonomy): Bacteria > Bacillati > Bacillota > Bacilli > Caryophanales > Bacillaceae > Bacillus > Bacillus sp. HMSC036E02. Next base: position 32,636 of record NZ_KV827816.1, read on the forward strand.
TTTCCTCAATAAATGTGATAAGCACTTCTACTATACGATCTGAACTATTTATCCAATTTGGAGCATTCGATTTTCCCATTCCAGGTAAATCAATATATATTCGCTTATAACCTTCATATTTCTGAAATACTGATTCCATACATTTCATCATTAACCTATGGTCAGGGGCGCAGCCATGTATGATAATGACCGGTTTACCCTCTCCCACAATTTCATAGTATATTTCTGCATCTTTAATTCGATATATCATAAAAAAGCCTCCCTATTTAGTGGCAATACTATTCCACTCTGTAAGAATACACGTTCTTATTTTATATCCTTTCTCAACATTTTCACAAATGTTAATTTTCAGATTAAAAAATAAAAAGCTCCCCAAAAAAGGATACTCATCATTTTATATGCAATTTTGCATCTCCACTTACAAATCACTAAAAAAACTTTACAATTCAAAGGATGACTAAATATACAATTTCTATTTAAAGTCTTGATGCAGTCTATACTATCAACCGCAATATTTTTTAAACCTTAAGAATACTTACACTCTTTAACACTTTCCTTATAAACATGATTTTTATAAGGAAATCTGATACAATTCTTAAATAATATTATTATGTATAGATATAACGAACATAGTGCATAATTAAAGAAGGTGATTTCATTGAAATTAAATAAAAATTTACAATTATGTATATTAATCGGAACATTAATATGCTATTCAATCTATTTTATATTTTTCTATCTGTTCCCTACTCATTTTTCAAATTCAGATGTACGCTTCGCTTCACTTGTCGTTGAAGCCATTACATTTGTATCACTGATTTACTCTATATATTCTAAAAAAGTCAGTTCAAATCCGTTTTGGATATGTATTACAATAGCAATTGGTAGTTTTTTATTAGGGAAAATAGTATATACATATCAAGATAGCTTCTTCGAAATTCCAATACATCGTTTTACGGTTTCTGATGTATTTTATATGTTTTTTCTATTTTTCTGTCTTATCGCTTTCTGCTATAAAATCTTAAAGGAATGCAATAAATGGGAAAAAGCGTTCTTTATTTGTGATATATGCATAGTGCTTACTTCCATATTTACATTAGAATGGTATTTATTTAATCAACCAAATTTAAATATATTCGCTCTTTCACTAGGAGATGTTTTCCTTTCATTTTTATACCCAATTGCAGATTTATTATTTCTACTACTAGGTGTTAGTCTCTTTTTCCGTCCAACAATTTTTAATTCCAAACGGAAAATTTATATCTTTATTTTTGTATTAATAAGTTCTGCAACTTTTAACTATATTTATTTTTACTTAAATAACCACTTATCAACTGAAACGATAATATTATTACGTCTTTTATATAGAATACCTATATTACTTATTGCAATAGCTGGCTCTATTTCAGAAGATCATAATAGCCATAAAAATTATTTCCTTGTAAACCCTATAATAGGAAAAAAAGCTTTAGTTGTATTTCCCTATCTTGCTGTTGCAATACTAATCGGGTTTACATTAAAAGAACAAACATCATCTTCAACTCTCATTACAGGAAATTGTATTACTTTTATTTTCGTACTCATTCGTCATTCTATCGTACGTATGCAAAACAATTCCTTAACAAAACGTTTGCAGGCATTTAATGCCCAACTAGAAGAAAAAGTTACTTTACGGACGTCTGATTTAGTTCATAAATCAGAGGCTCTTTCTCAAAAACAGCAAAAGTTTAAATCATTATATGAATATCATCCTGACCCTATCTTCACCATTGATTTAAATGGAATATTCTTAAATGTAAATAAGGCTGGGAGTGTACTACTTGGGGCACCAACAGATGAGTTACTAGGTGAAACTTGTTTTTCGATCATTTTAGATGAAGATAAGCATAAGCTAGCAATGGCATTAGAAAAAGTGAAACAACAAGAATCGGCATTCTTACAACTTAGTTCTCAATATAAAGATGGCTTTACTTATTTTTTATACGTTACAATCATTCCTATTATAATAGACGGACAAATTTCAGGAAGCTATATTATGGTGAAAGATATTACTGCACTAAAAAAACAGCAAGAAGAAATAAAATATTTAGCATTCCATGACACTGTAACGAAAATTGGGAACCGTGCCTTTTTCCATAAGAAATTAAAGAGAGTTATAAAAAATGCTAAAATAACAGAAAGCGAGTTTGCATTATTATATTTAGATTTAGATCGCTTTAAAGCAATTAACGATACACTTGGACATTCATCAGGAGATTACATATTAGAAGAAGTAGCAAAGCGATTCCAATCATGTCTTCCATCACATACTCATCTTTCAAGAATCGGTGGCGATGAATTTACAATCATAATTGAAAACTATACTGACGAAGATTACTTATTCCAATTATGTAACCAATTATTTAAATGCATGAAAAAGTCATTTATCATACATGAGCATAAATTAACTTTATCACTGAGTATCGGCATCGCTATTTATCCACATTCCGGAATCGATACCGCTACACTTCTGAAAAACGCTAATGTTGCAATGTATGATGCAAAAGCAAAAGAACTTAACTCTGTATCTATTTATGACGATGTAATCGCTAAAAAAATTGAAAGACGATTACGATTAGAAAAAGATTTACCAAACGCATTACAAAATGAAGAATTGTTCCTTTTGTATCAACCTCAAGTTGATAGTGAATCTAATAAAATTATCGGTGCAGAAGCTTTAATTAGGTGGAATCATCCTGAATTAGGTATTATTTCTCCATACGAGTTTATTCCGATTGCAGAAGAAACACTACAAATTATTTCAATAGGTAAATGGACATTAGAGCAGGCTTGCAAGCAAATGAAACGTTGGCACGCACTCGGATATTCACATTTAAAAATAGGTGTAAATTTATCTGCTAAGGAATTTGAACAAGAGGATTTTGTAAAATCTATTTCTTCTACTTTAACAAATACAGGTTTACCAGCAAACTCTCTTGATCTTGAATTAACAGAGCGAATTGCAATGATGGATGAGCGAGAAACATTGATAAAACTGCGTACACTAAAAAGTTTAGGGATTCACATTTCTATCGACGATTTTGGTACAGGTTATTCTTCGCTAGCCTACTTACCTTTGTATCCAATTGATACGTTAAAAATCCCGCGAGAATTTATTACAATGTCTGAAACATGTGATGATGGAATGGAAATTATTAAAACGATCATCACATTAGCAAATACATTAGGAATGTCTGTCATTGCTGAAGGTGTAGAAACGAAAGAGCACGTAAATTTCCTTCAAAAAAATAAATGTCAGTTTATTCAAGGTTATTATTACAGTAAACCTATTCATATTCATGCATTTACTGAGCTATTAGAAAACGGCATTCACCGATAGTACATAACTAATTAGAATAAATAATAATGAATTTGAACAAATATAGTAAAAAGGAAAGAAGATACCTTCTTTCCTTTTGTTTTTCTATTTACATTTCTATTACTTCACCACTTCATTTATTATATCTATTATTTGATGAATTCCCTCATCATTTGTTTTCTTATATCCATTCATGTTTTGAATATATTTCTCCTTATTTGTATACAACTTATTTACTGCATGTATAAATGTATTCCTACTTACTCTGTCTTGGAGTATAACTTCAGCATATCCTTGCCGTGAAAAATATTCAGCATTTAAAACTTGATCTCCCCTACTGGAACTGTTAGTTAACGGGATAAGCAACATCGGTTTCTTCAAAAATAACAATTCAGAAATAGCAGTAGAACCCGCTCTAGAAACTACAACACTTGCCATATTTAGTATATGCAGCAACTCGTCGCCTATATATTCAAATTGCATATACCCCTCCATGCCAATAGATGGGTCTACCTTCCCTTTACCACATATATGAATAATATTAAAGTTTAATAGTATTGTATCTAAACATTCCCTTACCATATCATTTATCCACTTAGCACCTTGACTCCCACCCATAATTAATAATACTGGTTTATCTTGCTGAAATTCACAATATCTTCTTCCTCGTAATACGTTACCCTTCTCAATTTCTTCCCTTACAATTGGTCCTACATAAACCTTCTTCTCATTCCTTACATTTTCTCCTGTCTGAGGAAATGTTGTGCATAGCTTTGTAGCAAAAGGTAATGCTATTTTATTGGCAAGTCCTAATGTGCTATCTGGTTCACGTATAATTATAGGCACACGATTTAACCATGCTCCTATAGCTACAGGAACTGAAACAAATCCTCCTGCTGAAAAGATAACGTCAGGCTTTGTTTTCTTAATTAATTTATAACTTTGTAAACAACCTCGTATAATTTTAAAAGGATCTTTAAAATTTTCCCAATCCCAATATCTCCTAAGCTTGCCCGTTGAAACACTATTGTATTTAACATTTTGCACTAATGATTTTTCAATTCCATTTTTGGATCCAATATACTCGACTCTCCAGCCTTTCTCTATAAATTTAGGAATTAATACAATATTAATCATAACGTGTCCGGCTGTACCGCCCCCAGTAAAAAGAATCGTTTTGCTCATAACTTATACCCACCTTTATTATTAAAAATCTAGCTCTATATTTACCTTTTAAATGTAAATAAAATTATTATTTTTTATATAAATCTTTAACTCCACCTCTATATCTTGTAAAAGATCTTTAATGAGTTCATAAAAATCATTTCCATACTCACTACACTCGTATTGAGCAAAGATTTGAATCACATATCTAGTTTCCGTCTCTAATGCTGACTTTATTTGATTAACCCTTTTTTCTTCTACATACGCTTGATATTTATGTATTGCCTCATAAAGACGCAATACATGCGCTTCTTCATCTCTCCAATCCAACGTATCAACAATTGAAAGAAATAGCGTATTTTGATTATCTATTATTTCATAATCATTCATATATTTCTTACACCCTTTTTTGTTTTTCATTGCATGCAGATGTCACTACACTTCGCATACTCAAGTACATCTTTTAATGATTGATGAAATTCAATTTCTGGGATCCAACCTAACCTTTTTATTTCCTCTATTGCTAAACTCTCATTTGAGTCGCTCCCACTCTTCTCTGTTTCCTCTATAAAAAAATTTAGCTGTGTTAATTCTTTATATTGTTCTAGTACATTTAATAAAGATCGTTTTACTCCTGATCCGATATTATATTGTTTTCCATTTATTCCATCTCGTAATAACACATGATACGCTTTGACCGCATCACGTACATCTAGAAAATCTCTACTATCTTTCAAACTGTTTACTTCAATAACGGCTTTACTTCTACCTGATTCTATATCTATCATTTTCTTTGCGAGAATCGAACAAATGCCATTCGATTCCCCTGGACCAATTAAGTTTGAGGGCTTTGCAATGATAATATTTGAATCCATTAATCCTCCCCAAGCCTCTGCAATAATGACTTGCATCGTTTTACTTAAACTATATGGATTTGAAATTTTTATTTCGTTCATACTATTTACTTGCAAAGCAGATCCTATAACTAATGTTCTACAATGCGAGGCTTCTTGCTTAATTGCTTCTAATAAATATAATGTTCCTATTACATTAATCTCTATATATTCAAGGGCAGCTGTCCAAGATTCTATAACCGAATTCCTTCCTGCTAAATGCAATACGTAGTCTGGCTTTATTTGTTTCATTACCTTCATTACTTCGCTCTTATTAGTTAAATTACAAGTAATACCATTTCTAATTTTTTCTCCATATGCACGATTTTGAAACATAGGAATTACATGAAAGCCCTGCTGTAAAAAATATTGGCAAGCATGGCGTCCTGTGAAACCATTTGCACCAGTTATTAAAAGGATCGCATTTTTTTTCATCGCAAAAATCCTCCTTTTAATAGCATTTGTTTCACCTCATGTTTTTCAAGTAAGTCTTGTTGAGAACTAAAACTCTTCACATCCACTAGAGGATAGCTAGAATAATATTCTTGAAGTCCTTCTATAGGAATAGTCGGTAGTACCACAAAATAATTTTGATCAAAACTTATACTTGTTTTACTCTCTACCTCAGATAGAAGCATTTCACTTAATTTTTCACCCGGTCTTATCCCTACCTCTTTTACCTTAACTTTTTCTTTTCCAGAATATTCAATTAATACTTCTGCTAAATCTGTTATTTTACATGCCGGCATTTTCATAACAAAGATTTCCCCGCCTCTACCTTGAGATACGGCTTTAAATAACAATCCAACAGCATCCTCAACTGTTAAGAAAAATCTAGTCATATTCGCATCGGTAATCCCTACTTCTGAAGATTTTTTAATTTGTTGTTTAAAAAGTGGTACTACACTTCCACTCGTTCCTAAAACATTTCCACCACGAACACAAATGAATTTTGTTTTCTTCGTTTGTATATTCGCATGAACCATTAATTTTTCACCAATTGCTTTTGTCATCCCATACGTATTTGATGGATCAGCTGCTTTATCCGTTGAAACATATATAACTTTTTCAACTTGCATCTGTATAGAGGCTTCAATTACATTTTGCGTACCATGTATATTGGTTTTTATAGCTTCATAAGGATAATACTCACATACTGGAACATGTTTTAAAGCTGCAAGATGGAACACATAATGTACACCTTGGCAAGCATAGACTAGTTGATCTTTATCACGAATATCTCCAATAATAAATTTTAACCTATCATCATTTATAAACTGTTGCTGCATTTCAAACTGAACCGTTTCATTTCTTGAAAAAATTCTAATTTCTTTCGGTGATTTTTCTAATAGTTGTTTTATAAGTTCATGCCCCCACGAACCTGTCCCACCAGTAATTAAAATTATTTTATTTAACATTCTTTTTCCTCCTACGAAACATCTCAATTTAAATAATATTTATTGAATTATTTTCAATTGATTCAAATCATAATCGTCGTTTGTTACATTTAATTGACAAAATAAAAAAACAGAAACTATTAAACGTAGTTTCTGTTTTTCATTTCATCTCACAACAGTAAGATTTTCTATACGGTTTTCATGATAAATAAATTCCTTGTAAAAAACACCGCTCATTTATTTCTTATACTCGTAATAAAATAAATAGAATGATTCATAGCCAATAATCATGTTTAAATTTATGAAAAAGGGAGGTAACGGAATGGACCGAAGCAATTCAAATCATACATATAACGGACCTTCCAAAGCACTGCCTCTCTCCCTATTCGACGTAAAAAATGAATTGAAACAAAAAAGCAAACTTATTCCTTCTGGCACCATGTATAAATTAACGAAAGAAGAACAACTCATCATCAACAAAATAAAAATACAAACAGAACAGCTAAATAAAAATAATGTTACAAGAACACGCGCATACTACCAATTTTACATTCAATATCCAGAAATACATTGGGCACTGCTTGGGCATATGGTATCACGTAACGGCGGTTGGAATATGACTGATTTAAAGGGCGATTTATATACGAGAATTTTATCAGAGAAAGATCAATTCATATTTTTTTCTTTTTTAGAAAGAGGGAATTGGCTTATTTTCCAAGATGTATACCCTCAATTTTTACTTTACGAACAAAGTGTAAAGAGATCACAAAAGTTATTTCACCTTCTCCCTCACCTAAATGTTTCTACATTTATGGAAACGATGTGGAACCATTTTTGGAAAACAGGTAACAAAAAAACTTTAGCAATTGCAACTATTATTAATGAACAAAACTACTTAGAAAAAAGAGTGATTCAAAATGTACAATTTAAAAAGACTGTACTAAATAGTATTGGATTTAAACTCTTTGATTTCTTTCAGTTTAATCATATCCTTTTCCCATTCTACGAAAATGATAAGAAACAAAAAGTATTACTATTTGGTGATACAATGAAACATTTCACTTCCTTACATGAACGGATATTAATTGGAAAAAGATTGTACTCATTATTATTTCGAGATACACATGTTTTATCTCAAATAATAAGTTGGGCTCAACACCATCCGCATACAGGATCTAGGAAAGATTACTGGCCCCATTTATTTTCAAGTGTAAATGAATCTTTTTCCCGTGAGTTTTATAAGCGCCGAATAAAGAAATGCCAGTTACGAAATGATGCTTATCGCATATACAGCCCTGCACTCATCTATGCATGGCGCGATATGAAGCATGAAGAAGTTGACAGTGCAGATTGGTTTACTGATTGGCAAGTTGTAAATTACTTAGTTGATAAGGAGGAAAATATAAATGGACAAATTACAGAAGACTACTGCAAAACACTCGAAAAAATTGAACTCGCCATTCTCGCAAAGAAAAATGTCCTCCTCCGAGAAGAAGAATGAGTTTCTAGCATTAGTAGTTACAATCTTTCTCTCTTCTATTATTGCAACTTGCTTAGATGCCTTTTTTGTTCATAAACAAATATATTCCTTTCCGGCTAGGCCCTTCTCATCCACATTTTCGGTTAATATAGCTTTTACATTGTTCGTACTGCCGATTTTAACAGTTATCTTTATACACATTTCAAAAAAATTATCTAAAGTTTCTATAATTTTATTTATTATTTCAATCGGTATTTGTGCTAGCCTTTTTGAACAGATTGCTGAAAGTTTAGGTTTATTTGTACATAGTGCGAATTGGAACCATACATATTCTTTATTTGGTTATATGATTTTTCATTCTTTTATTTGGAACGTATATAATTGGATAAAAAAATAAAGAGACCATTATAGGTCTCTTCTTAAGCATACTCTTCCGTTATTACTAATGGTGCCAATGTTTGAAGGCTTTTAGAGCGTAAACGATAGGCAACGACTTTCTTCTTATATTGCTTAATGACATCAACATGTTCCTCATAGCTATATAGCGAAAATCTAATCTCTTTACTCCCTTTCTTCGTATCAATGACTATTGGTGTTCCTTCTCCGTGCGGCGGGAAATAATGTTTATCTAAAAACAACGCCTCATTAAATTCATGAATAACTTGTAGTTTCATTTCTCCCTCTATATTTTTTCCATCTATCGATATAGAAGTATTTTCCACCTCAAGCTTTTGATGCAATTCAAATTTACTAATAATTGATTCTACAACAGAAGTGGGCATGCTAGAAACTAATACTTTAATAGCTCCAAAAACAAATAATGTAACTATAAACCATGTTGTCATTGTTATCATCTCCATTACATTTAAAAAATAAATTTCGTTCCATACGGTATTAGTATACTAATAAGTATTCCAGTTACAATCATCGTTACCGAACCGATAGTCGCTTCTTTCTCGCCTTCTTTCACTAAACGACTCACACCGATAATATGTGATGCACAGCCCATTCCAACTCCTTTTCCAATCGTACTTGTTATACGGAAAAACTTAAGTACTGTTGGTCCCATAATAGCGCCTGTTATTCCTGCAACAACTACAAAACTAGAAGTCATAGATGGAATACCACCAATTTGATCCGCTATTGAAAGGGCAATTGGCATTGTCGCTACCTGTGGTAAAGTAGTTAATATAAGTTCCTTATCTATATTTAAAATTCCGCCAATCACTACATTCATGCTCGTTACAGCCACTATACCTATCACTACTCCGATTAGTATCGATGAAAAATTTTTCATCAGTATCTTTCGCTCTTTAAATAGAGGTATGGCCAATGCTACAATTGCAGGGCTCAATAAGCTTGAAAGAATGTTTCCCCCATTTTCCCTATACTCATGATGAGAAATACCAAAAATCAAAAATAAACAAATCATAATTGCCGTAACTGTTAACACTGGTAACGTAAATGCAAACGTAAATTTTTTATATAGCTTTGTCGCCAAGAAATAAATTGCTACAGTAATAATAATTAAGACCATTTGAATCGTGCACCTTGTCGATTTTATTTTTTTGATGTGACTAATAATTGACTTATATACCCTGAAACAATCAAAGTTACTACAGTACTTGCAACTACTAAAAGGAATATAATACTTCCCTTACTGAAAAGAAAAGACCCGTATTCCATGAGCCCTGTTGTCGAAGGGATTAAAAATAACGGTAAAAATACGATTAACTTTTCCGAACCTAACTCAAACCATTTTAACGGTAAAACGCGAGTGGAAAGGAGCAGGAACAGTATTAACATCCCTATTAAATTCCCCGGTATTGATAGATGGAATATTTCCTGAATCCACGTACCCACTAGGCTAAATACATATAGCACGCCTACTTGAAGTAAAAGCGTCACGTACTTCATTTCTTTCCCTCATTTCACTATCACACATCCATATTATGAAATCTCATTTAGCGTGTCGGCAAACCGTTTAATTCCAAGTTGAATTTGTTCTATATTCGCTCTACCAAACGTAAATCGTATATATTCATTTTTCGAACCTAAAACACTGCCCGGAACAAATGCGACACCATTCCGTATAGATTCACCTAATAAGTGATATTCATCAAACTTTCCTGTTACTTTACACCATACATGTATTCCACCCTCTGGCACGAAACATTCAACTCGTTCTCCCAATGTTCCTTCAAGCTCTGCAATTAATTCATCTCTTCTTTGCTTCAATTGTCCACGAAGTATCGTAATATGTGTATGGAAATCCTTTGATTCTAAAAATTGATTTGCTACCCACTGCGTAAATACACTATGGCCAAAATCAACTTGTTGCTTTGCATCTGCTAAACGCTCAATTACGCGTGTAGGACCAATTATCCATCCAATACGTAATCCTGATGCAACAATTTTTGATAATGAACTTATATAAAGAACATTTCCATTTTGGTCCATTGATTTTAATGTCGGGTTCACTTCTCCATTAAAAGAAATTAAACTATACGGATCATCTTCTACAATTGGTATACCGAACTCAGAAGACAGTTCTAAAATTTTTTTACGTCTCGCTAATGAAAGCACAGTACCCGTTGGATTTTGATAATCTGGATTCAAAAACACCATACGAATGCGATGCTTTTTGTGCAAATCGATTAAGTCATCTGGATTCATTCCATCCTTATCAACAGGTAAATGAAATATGTTTAAACCGGCCGATTTAAACATTGGGAGCGAAAAACAATACGAAGGATCTTCAATCGCAATCGCATCACCAGGTTTTAATAAACATTGAACGATAAGATTAAGCGCCTGTTGTGCTCCTGACGTAATAAGAATAGAGCTTGAATCTGCTTCAATTTGTTTATATTGCTGAACATGTGCTGCAATTGTTTTTCTCAACATCTCATTTCCAAGTGGATGGTCATAACCGAGGTTTTCCATAAATGTTTTCTCCGACAAAATTGTTCGAAATCTATCACTTGGAATTAATTCTGGTGACAGTTCACCGCTTGCTAAATTAATTAAATCATCTTTTTGTGTTTCCGTTCGAATTTGTTGAACGAGTGGTACGTTAGGTAAGAACGATCCATCCTCCACGTACCTACCCCAGTTCGGTATTCGTTTATGTGAGACACCCCATATGTCCGTATTGACCCGTGTTCCGCTTCCCTTTTGTCGTTCTACTACTCCAAGTGATTTTAATTCTTCATACGCAGCTACTATTGTACTCCGGTTCACCTGTAATTCCTTTGCTAACATACGCTCAGAAGGTAACTTACTATCAGAAGGAAATTCGCCTGAAGAAATGCCTCTTTCAATATAATCAGCAATTTGTTTATATACTGGTGTCTTATCTGCACGATTTGGTTTCCATTCCATATAGTTGCCCCTCTCAAAACAAACTAATCTCAATTTATTACTAACAGTATTCACTCTAAAAATAGTATTAATTAGTCACATCTTCTTATCCGCAAATAGATATATCCAAAATGGCTCTCTTTCTGATTACTCGATAGCTTCTAAAATTCCAACTTCATACTCTCATTTCAGTTCTTTTACAAACTATCAAATCATTACCGCATACCATGTTACCCCAATCAGTAGAACAAAAAGAAGAAGAATATAGATTGCAGATAAGTTTTTCACATTTCTTTTTGTAGACTTACCATAATTATCCTCCACGTTTCTTGCAACTAGTACAGTCCCAAATAGCGATACAATTACAATAATAACGACTAGTGAAATTGCAAAACTCATTGTCTTTTCACCTCTCTAAGCCCCATCAATTTTAATTAAAGAACTTACATAAAAACCTTCCTCTTTAAAACGTTGATAACATACTACCTTTCTTCTCTTATCATAATAGATGTTTGTAAAAAGCGGACCAACCACTTTCGTGTTTTTTTGCTCATCCACTTTAAAAATAAAAAGCAACTGGTCACTTAGGACCAGTTGCTTTTTTTACACGATAATTTTTCATTTAAAATTAATTCGATTTAAAAGTTTAGTCTTTTCATAATGAAACATCGACTGAGATAACTCGAAAATTGTTCCATTTACAAGATATACTGTATTTTCAATAAGAAGCGCCGGATCACCTTCATTTAATTCTAAAAGCTGTGCATTTTCTTTATTTACTTTTTCACAACTAATAACTTTATCAGCAAAACCAATATTTAATCGTAAATCTTCAATGAAATAACTGTATACAGAGCTTAATGCTATTTCTTCGTTCAAATATGGAATAATATCTTTTTTGAAATAATTTACTTCAATAGAGAATGGTTTAGCATCTACAATTCTTAAGCGCTTCAAAAAATGCAACCTAGTTCCAACTTCGCATTGCATTCGCTTTGCTATTTCTTCGTCCGCATCTATTACTTCAAGCTCTAACACTTTCGTTTCAATATTTTGTGAAACAAGATTTTTCGTTAATCCACGTAAACTTCCTAAATTAATGTAATCTGTTACAGAAGTTTCGCGTAAAAACATACCACTACCTTGTACTTGAAAAATATAACCTCTATTCACAAGCTGACTAATTACTTTACGTATCGTATTACGGCTTACTTCAAATCGATTCATCAACGCTTCTTCTGTAGGTAGTTTTTTCGTTTCATTAAAAAGCCCATCTCGAATGTTTTGCTCTAACACATCTGCAATTTGTTTATACTTTGCACTCATACACTTTCTCCTAAAATACTCTTTTATCTGTTATAACTCTTCCCCTCTCGTTTCGATCACACGTTTATACCAATGAAACGAAAGTTTCTTCTTACGTTTTAAGTTATCATTATGATCGACAAAAATAAAGCCATATTGCTTTTTATATCCATTTAACCAACTTAAAAGATCAATCACTGACCATGCATAATAACCTTTTAAGTTAATTCCCTCTTCAATTGCACGCTTCATTACTTTTAAATGCGCTTCAATAAATTTAATTCTCGGAACATCTACAATTTCTCCGTCAATGATTAGATCTTCATCACCAAGTCCATTTTCCGTTACATACATCTTTATGTCACCGTAACGCGCTTTCAACATATGCAATCCCTCTAAGAAACCTTCGGGAGATATTTCCCATCCCCATTTTGTATATGTTTTATCATCCATTTTAACTGTTCGATAAAAACCATCAAAAGAAGGATTACCTGGAGCAAGCGTTGAGTTTTCTCGAGAATGTTCCTCACTCTTTATATCCATATCGTATCTTTCTACTCGTATTGGTTGATAATAATTCAAACCAATAAAATCATTTTCTTCTGCATTTTGTTTAATAATTTCTAATTCTTCAACCGTCCAATTAGGAGTCCACCCTTTTTCCTTTAATTGTTGTACAACATAAGACGGATACTCACCTTTTAAAACTGGATCATAATACCAATACGTTTCATATTCATTCGCATGATTTTCTGCTTGTATATTTTCTTTTTGGTTATCCACACTATAAGCAGGTAAGAAAACATGTGTAATCCCAATCTCACCATATTGTTTCAGCTGCTTGTATACCGCAACTGTTTTCGCATGTGCATAAAATACATAATGAGTCGCTTGAAAATACTTTGGAACATCATTTTGTATTCCTGGTGGATGTGCACCTTTTAAATAACCTAATCCACAAAACATTACTGTCTCATTAAAAGTAATCCAATGCTTAACTCTGTCACCAAATGCCTTAAAACAAGTTTCTGCATATTTTACGAAAGCCTCTGCTGTTCTTTTATTCGTCCATCCACCATCTTTTTCTAACGGTAATGGTAAATCCCAATGATATAAAGTGACAAACGGCACAATCCCGTATTTTAAACATTCATCAATTAAGTTGTTATAAAATTCAATCCCTTTTTCATTTACCTCTCCATCTCCAGTCGGCAATATTCTTGCCCAAGAAATAGAAAAACGATACGATTCTAATCCCATCTCAGCCATTAAGCGAACATCTTCCTTATATCGATGATAATGATCAACCGCTACATCACCATTTGTTCCATTGTATGTTTTGCCAGGAATTTTTGAAAACTCGTCCCAATTCGTAACACCTTTTCCATCTTCATTCCATGCACCTTCTACTTGATAAGAAGCTGAAGCAGCTCCGAATAAAAAATCATGTGGAAACCTCATAGTATATACCTCCATTTCATTACAACAAATTAAATTCAATGATACATATATAATTTATTGGTACAAATTTTATATGTATGATTATATCTTATGTTTTTATTTTTTTCTATTATAAAAGTACAATTTCTAATGTTGGTTATTGGAAAATAAAAAGAAGCGATATATTTTATCGCTTCTTACTCTCATCATCTTTATTCTTTTATTAATGACTTATTCGCTCTTATAACTTCTTGATACAATAATGGTGACCACTTTTCATTTATATAGTCTTGAATTACCCAGCCTACTCTCGCAGGATTCTTTTGTTTTATATGGTTTGCAATTTCAGGATTTATATAAGAGGCATAGTAATATGGACTATTCCATGCTGTACCACCAGAAGACAAGCTTGTAAAATTTATATATAGATGATTTAAATCCTCACTATTGTTCATCGTTTCATTCATCGTATCTTTAATAGATTTTACTTTCTCATCATAACTCACTTTATATTTATCTTGTACTGTTACATTTACATTTTGATTTACAGTTGTGGTAAACGTCTCATTATCTGGCCAATAAAAATTATTATATCCTCCAGATTCATTACTACCACTATATCTTTTTAGTAGTACAATTTTCCCACGAGCATCTCCAAGTTTTATATTTCCTTCTGTTTTTAAAAAGATAGGATCAACAAAATAATTTTTTTCAAACGTACTACTAAATGGACCTTCTGCCCCTTTCATATCCTCATACTCTTTTTTTAAAGACATAATAATCGTTTCACTCGGGTTATCTCTTAAAAATTGTTTCGCTTCGTTTATGAATTCATGCAGTGTTACATAAAGATATAATGGCCCATGATGAAGAACTATCGTATTATCATCTGTTAAACGTCCTCTTATATCAAAAATGCGAGCTCCATGGTCCATTTGATAGCGAAAATCATATTCTTGCGTCATTCCCCATACTTGCTTAATCGGATTTTGCAACTTGAACGTCCCACTATCGTGTGTTCCTGGAATTGAAATTCGTGCTAACGGGATACTATCAGGTATAGGTTGCATCCATTTTGATAAATTTTCAAGCTCATTAACAGAGCTAGCTGCAACTACTCTCTTATCATGTAAAGCAAATACAAATGTGATAAATATTGTACTACATATGAATAATTTCAAAATTAACTTCTTATTGCTCATTATTATCCCTCTCTTTTTCTGTTTTTACATCAAACTTATTGAATATAATATAAGCTAGTTCAGAAAAAATAAATAACATTTCATCAATATGAAATATTGCATAGAAGTAAAGTTAAAAAATCATTCACATATACTAAATTAGAAAAATTTAAAGGAACTTCATCTGAAGTTCCTTTTACTTATTTTATGTTCAATACGTATGAACCATCTTTATTCTCATATTTATAGACGTATAAATAATATTTACCTGGCTTTGCATTATAAGTTCCTTTAACTACATTGCCTTCATTTTCACCATATGCTACATAGTTATTTAAATCTAATTCATGATGAAGTACCCATGTCATTCCGATATTTTGTTCATTTAGTAAAGAAATATTAATATTTTCCGGCGAATCAATTTGGAAAGTAAATACATCTACTCTATCACTATTATGTAGCGTTCCTTTCACCGGTGTATGAAAGTTAACTTTATTTGCCTGTCTAGGCTCATTATTTGGTTCATTTTCTGTTACTTGTAATTCATTCCCACCGTTTGGTTTTCTTTGTTCATAGCCTAAGTTTACTAGTATAGACTTCAAATCTGGTAAAACACCAATTTTATCTGCATATGGATCTTTAGATTTTGTTCCTGTGCTCTGGTTACTTAATATTGCTCTTAGTTCACTTGGTCTATATGGTTGTCCTAAATTTTCTTTAGCAATGCTTTGTACTAAAGTCGCTGCCCCAGCAATAATTGGCGAAGCACTAGATGTTCCGCTAAAGCTTGAAGTATAAAGATTTACAGCACTTCTACTTTGCTCAGCTGTAGTTGTATCTACATTTTCTCCCCATCCGTACACATCAATACGGCTTCCATAATTCGAAAACCACATACGTTCATGAGGGAAAGATGAAGAGCCAGCTCCTACCATAATTGCACCCGAATCTTTAAAATCTTTACTATTACGATTTAAGACTTGCTTACCCTTTCTATCTTTGAACTCATCTAAATCATTCCACCCATTTGCTCCAGCCTCTATAATTACAATCCCTTTATCTGTACCAGCACGAATTGCATCAAAGATATCTGGTTGTACTTCAACAGGTAAATATTTATCACCATATCCATCGAAAGATGCTTGCGCCTCTAACAATAAAACATCCCCAGCTTCTAACTGATTTACAGCGCTTAATATTGCATCAGCCGTATTATACTGTCCATTATCTCTTATTTGAGAGATAACCTTTGCTTTCGCTTTTGGCGCAATCCCAATATTCCCAACTTCATTGTCCTCAGAGGATACAATTCCTAGTACAGACGTCCCATGACCGACATGCTGATCTATATTTCTTCCAGACATTAACTCAATTTTTTGATGTAATAAATCCTCATGATTTAATAACCATCCGTATTCCATATCAACAAAAGTGATACCATTTCCATTACCGCCTTGAATTCCCCAGGCGAAAGGCGCATTAATACCGTATGGGGCCGCTTCAAGATAACCTTGTTTTTTAAATCTAGGATTGTTACTAGGATTAAGAGCTACACTTGATGATTGCACTTCAGGTGGCATTATTTTCTCTTGTTTCTTCATATACGCATCTTCTATTAAAGAAGATGCCTTTAACTTATCTACTATTTCTTCTTCATACCCACTATTTTGATTTTGCAGAATATAGTAGTTTAATAAACTTGTAGATACATGATTAGGTGCTTTCACTTCAAGGTTTTGTATTTGTTCCGGGCTTACAGATGTGAATAAACGAGTAAATGTTACATCTGGATATTCTGTCAAAAGATCTTTTATTACTTTATCATTCGTTTGAGATTGTATTTGTTTTTCAATACCATCTTCATATGGCAAATCCAAATCCGCTTTAAATTTTACAATGATTTGCTTATCTGTTTCTTGTTCTATCCCTGATTTAATCTGCTGTTCTATAGAATCAGCATGTACACTATTAATAGTACCTCCTGTTCCTAAAAGTGTTGTAATGATTACAGTTGACGCACACATTTTTTGAAATATTTTCATTACATTAATCCTCCTATTAATAATTAATCATTATATTAATCTATAATGATTTTATTTCTATAACGTATTCCCTTTCTACTAAATAGATTATAGTAATCAGAAATATGAACTTCAATGTATTTTCATATGCAATATTTCATATTCGGACTCTACACTACACGAAGATGAAACTTATAGTGATTATTTATTTTATATGTGCTAATATACTTACATTAATATATTACGCATATATACATTTCAAACTACATTACTTAATAGTTTAACCTTAATTTTTTCTTAGGAGGATTTACAATGAAATTACTAAAACTAAAACATATAATCCCTTTATCTGCAGCTGCAATTACATTCGTATGTAGTCAAAGCACAGCTGAAGCTTCTACCATTCATACAGTAAAAAAGAACGATACACTTTGGGGCATTAGTAAACAATACGGAGTTTCAATACAATCCATTAAACAGGCTAATAATAAAGGAAACGATCAAACCTTTATTGGCGAACAGTTACATATTCCAGGGTCCGTGAAATCAAATGAAATCACTGTTCCTCAAAACACCAAGCCAGCCAACATTTCTGGACAAATTATTTATCAAGTACAACCGGGAGATTCATTAGAAACGATAGCAAGGCGTTACAATGTCACTGTCCAATCTATAAAACAAATGAACAATACAGTCGGAAACAAGCTTTATACAGGACAACATTTAAAAATCAACTCAAGCATTTCACAAAAAGAAAAAGACTTAATGGCACGCTTAGTTACCGCTGAAGCAGGTGGCGAATCCTATAAAGGAAAAGTAGCAGTAGCGAAAGTTATACTAAATCGTGTAAATGCAAAAGGTTTTCCAAATACAATAACAGGCGTTATTTATGAACCTATTAAATACGGATATGCATTTACTCCTGTTACAGATGGAAGAATTAATCAGCCTGCAAGCGCAGAAGCAAAAATGGCTGTAGAAGAGGCTATCTCCACAAATGGAGTACATTCTGACTGGCTTTATTTCTACAATCCAAAAACATCAACAGACAAGTGGATTACGACACGTCAAACAGTAGCAGTAATTGGTAACCATGTATTTGCTAAATAAGATTTAAAATCATTAACAGACCTCTTCACTTAAAAGGTCTGTTTTTTTCTATGTAAGATGTTATTAATCATATGACATAGTTATTTTTTAAACTGTTTCTTCTTTCAAATAAAAATTTTTGTATTTACTCCACCACTCGTAGAAATTAATAAAGCATCAAGTTCAAAAACTCCCACTTTATTAATAAAAGCTATTTCTTAACTTCATAAAATTGTTATACACTAGAAAAATAAAAAACAAACTATTCGTTAGCAGGTGGAAGAATATGTATGATGTTACGATTATCGGCGCTGGAGTAAGTAGCATTTTTATGGCTTATTCACTAGCTAAAAGTAACAAAAAAGTTTTAATTCTTGATAAAGGTAAAGCGCTAGAAGATCGCCATTGTCCTTTAGACGAAGGAAAAGTGTGTAATTGTACTACATGTGATAAATATTTCGGGTTTGGTGGTTTAGGAAAATCTGAAGGGAAATTTAATTATACAAACGGATTTGGCGGAGAACTTGAGAAAAAAGTCGGTAAAGAGGGTTTTATACAACTCATGGCTGAAGTAGATGAAATTCTATGTCAGTTTGGTGGAAGTTCGGTTTCAAAATATTCTACTGAAAATTCAAGTCTCACTAAGAGAGCTGAAGCGTGTGGTTTACAAATGCTAACAACAGAAGTAAGACATCTTGGTACAACACTTTCCAGTAACATTTTTCAGCAGCTCTATGAATTTTTACTGACGAAAATAAAGATCCAATTTCATATAGATGTACAACATATTCTGAAACAGGAAGATCATTTTACAATAGAGACAAATCAAGGAACAGTTCAAACTAAGCAACTTGTATTTGCAACTGGGCGCTCTGGGGCCGATTGGTTAAAAGAAATATGCAGTTCCCTAAATATTTCTCAGGAGCAAACACGTGTAGATTTAGGAATTAGAGTAGAAATGAAAGAACATCAATTACGTTCTATATTAAAAGATACTTTTGAAACAAAACTTTCTTATCAAGGTGAGCATTTCACAGCAACTACTTACTGTATGAATCCACAAGGCCGCATCATTCGAAAGTACGAAGAAGGTTTAGTTATGCCTGACGGTCAAAATTTTCGAGAACAAGGAACTGGCACTTCTAACTTAAATTTCACTTTATTTATTCCTCGCTATTTTCCTACTCTCAAAGAAGCAAATGTATACGCAAGTTCAATTATTGAAGGCATTAACCAAGGGCGAGATCGGATTGTTATACAGCGCTTAGAGGACTTACTAAAGAAACAACCTACGGTGGAAAACAGCATGGAGCATAATCGTATACACCCTACACTACAGGGGGATTATGGAGATTTGAATCAAGAAATCCCTCAATTATATATTGAAGGGCTCAAAGAGTTTTTATTACGCTTAGAACAATTTATACAAGAACCGATTGATAAAGATACTTTGTTATATGGAATTGACGGAAAGTTCTATGCTCCTACGATAAAACTCAATAACTATTTTGAAACAAGTGTGCATGGGCTATTTTTAATTGGAGATTGTTCAGGCGTTACGCATTCATTATCTCAAGCAGCTGCAAGTGGTCTGTATGTTGGAAAGTACTTATCTGACATTTAATTTCTATCATTAAGATTCTAGTCAAATATTCCTAATTTCAAAACACTTTACTCATATATATTAAAAGTATATTAATAAGCCCCCTATCCTTCCCGGCTAATGATTAACCGACAAAAAATCAGGATTTTACAAAATACATATGTAATATAACTGTATATTTAAAATGATTGGCATTCAATTCTAATGAATTGAATGCCAACAGTTTTAAAAGTCTCTATCCATTTTCACTTTCATTTGTTCGATATTTTGTAACATCATCATAGTGTTTAATATGGTAGGATGTCTATAAGTCAATTTCACTACAACTATGACTTTTTCTGCCTGTTTCTCAAAAAAGAGTTATATTTATGCTACTACGCTTTAAAAATCCCCATTGTATATATATGAATACTTCAAATTATTCCCTTTAGAAAACAAAGTCTAAATGGTTCATTACAGTCTAATAGTTATAAAAACATAATATATAACTTTAGTTAAATAAATTATATAAAGAAGGTGTAAAAATGAAGAACAAAATAAATTTACAAATGCAAAATATAAGTTTTGTTATAATAATGGCTTTAGCAGTATGGTTAAAAACATATCTTATTACGCGATTCAGTTTTGATTTAAAAATCGAGTCTTCAACGCAAGAGCTCATTTTGTTTATTAGCCCTCTAGCCGCATCATTAGCATTTGTTGGATTAGCATTATTTGCAACTGGTGAAAAGCGAAATTATATAGCGCTCTGTATTAATTTCTTATTAACAATCGTGCTTGTTGGAAATGTAATGTTCTATGATTTTTATAGTGATTTCGTTACATTACCAGTACTTGGACAAACCTCAAACTTTGGCCAATTAGGCGGCAGTATTATAGAAATATTAAACTACAAAATTATACTCGCATTCGTAGACATTGTTTTCTTCTTTATTTTATTAAAAAAGAAATCATTGGTCTTTAAAACAGAACGTGTAACTCATTCTACGCGCTTGTTATACTTTCTTTTAGCGATTGGTGTATTCTTTGCGAATCTACATCTTGCAGAAAAAGAGCGCCCTGAATTATTAACAAGATCATTCGACCGAGTCATGCTTGTCAAAAATTTAGGCTTATATACTCACCAAGTATATGACTTAACACTGCAAGTAAAAGCTGGGTCACAAAAAGCACTTGCTGATAGTAGTAAATTACAAGAAACTGAAAACTACGTAAAAGCAAATCAAAGCGAGCCAAACCCTAATATGTTTGGTGCAGCGAAAGGAAAAAACGTAATTGTCGTCACTCTTGAATCCTTGCAGACCTTCTTAATAGGCGCATCAGTGAACGGGCAAGAAGTTACACCATTCCTAAATGAATTCATAAATGAAAGTTATTACTTTGATAACTTTTTCCATCAAACTGGTCAAGGGAAAACATCCGATTCAGAATTTCTAATCGATACGTCATTGTATCCATTAAATCGAGGAGCTGTATTCTTCACACACGGTAACAATGATTATACTGCAACTCCAGAAATTTTACGTCAGCAAGGTTATTTCACTTCTGTATTCCATGCGAATAACGCAACATTTTGGAATCGTAATATCATGTACTCTGCTCTTGGTTATGATCGTTACTATAATGAGCTTGATTACAAAATTACACCAGAAACAAATTTAAATTGGGGATTAAAAGATATCGAATACTTTGATCAATCAGTAGATATATTAAAAACTGTTAATCAACCATTCTATGCTCGTTTCCTTACTTTAACAAACCATTATCCATTTACGTATGATGAAGATACAAAATTCATTGAACCATACAACTCTGGTAATGGCGTATTTGATCGTTACATCGTAACAGCACGTTACTTAGACGAATCCATTAAAAAATTTATTGAACGTCTAAAGGCCGAGGGGCTTTACGATAATTCTATTATTGTGTTATACGGTGATCATTATGGAATTTCCGAAAAACATAATCGTGCAATGGCACAGTTTTTAGAAAAAGATCAAATAACAGAATTTGATACTTTAAATTTACAACGTACACCTTTATATATTCATATTCCTGGACAAACAGAAGGTCAAACTATTTCAAAGCCTACGGGACAAATCGATATGAAACCTACAATTCTAAATTTATTAGGTGTTGATTCTACGAATGATATCCGTTTTGGCCATGATATGTTTTCAGATGAATATACTGGCTTTGTTGTTTTACGTGATGGTAGCTTCGTTACAGATAAGTATGCATACAAAAACAACACTTTCTACGACCGTATAACAGGTGAAATTGTAGATTTACCAAAAAAAGAAGCTCAAGCCCTCATTAAACGTGCACAAAATGAATTACGAATGTCTGACAAAATTATTGAAGGCGATTTATTACGTTTCTCAGAAAGCAATAAAATTAAAACTGGCGAAGTACAAACTAAAATTAAAGAAACAGAAAAATAATCTATATGAAAAAGGAGCAACTTATTACAGTTGCTCCCTTTTACTTTTATTCTACACTTGTTTCTAAAGCTACATCTGTATAGGTATTATCATCACCTATATTTAAAATTACTTCACATTGACGCAATCTCAATTCAAAGAGCATGATAGAATCATGATAAACTTCAGGATTTGATTTCATTTTATGTAACATCTCTTGTTTTTCTTGTATTTCTAATTGCGTATTTTCTACAGCTTGCTTTAAGGAGTTAAATGGATTCCTAAAGAATATATGAATATCCCTCTCTTGTGTGTTTTCAAACAGCTCAAATTGCAAGAAAAATTTCTTCATAATAGAAGCCGTTACTTCAGTATAATCTTCATTTTCTACATACTGTTTATATTTGTTATATAGCATAGATTTATTTTTAGGAAGAACTCCAAATAATTTACCGGCACTTTTTAGTAAAAATTGTGCTGGCGTAAATCGACGTAAAATATTTACTTCATCCATTTGTATTCTAGTCGTCATCCTGTCAGTATCTCTGCGCCAGTCATCAAGCACTTTAAAGTCACATTCTAACTGTATTTTATTTTCTCCAAATAGTGAATTAAGCCCTTCACTAAGTTCTTCTAAATACGTTTGACTTTGAAGAAGCTCATTATTAGAAGTTGCAATCCAATTTTGCATAGAAAGAGCAAGATTAGGTAATACAGTTTGTTCTAAATATTTATGCACTCTTTCATTCATTGCTTTATTTAGTTCCGTATCCATGTGCCCGAAATCACTTTCTTCACTAATTAAATTAGAACAGCTCTTTAATATCTTCGGAATATTTTCGGTAAGATCATTTGTAATTTCAGTCTTCATTGAACGATATGATTGTGTAATGAAATGAATTTTTTCCCTTTCAAATGCAGTAAGGTTATTAATGCTACCGTTTAGTTTCACTAGCATATCTTCATTCCAATTAATAGCATCCACCAGGTTATTTTCTTTCTCAACACGTTTCTCCAAAAGATATGTAATTGTTTTTCGAATGAAAAATAATAACTTTTCAGTACGTTCTGCATCGATATTTTTATGATTAAAGTTAAAATGAATAAACTCGATTAAACCATTTAATTGTTGACTACTTGTATATAACGAGGAATAAGGGAAAATTCTCGCATACGGAAAATATGTATTTATTCTCGTTGCCGTATCATGTAATACCCTTTTCACTTCTGCTTCACTGTAAATGTTATCGATTTTATTTAATAAGAAATGAATTTGTAAATTTGGCGTATGTTCTTGAATACTTAATAGAATGTCACGTTCTTTATCAGTAAAAGGTGAATCCGCATTCAATACGAACAGTAATTCGTCTACAGAATTTAAATATTCGAATATCTCATCTCTAGTGTCGTTATTTCTATTAAAGCCAGGTGTCACTACAAATGTAAGTTTATTTTCATTTAAAAATCTGCATGGTAATTTAAATTCAACACACGCTCTATCTCTATATGTTTGATGGTGCTGAGACATCATATTATGGTAATCAGTGATATCTTCCGTTGTTGTAATTGCTGAGTCTGTTATAGCGTTTATTTCTATATGAGCATCATTTTTTAAAACTACTACATTTGAAATTGATTTTTCTAATATATTTTCTCCTAATATAGAGTTAATAAATGTAGTTTTTCCGTTCCCTGAAGTTCCCGTTACTAAAATACGATTTGTTCTTAAATCTGCGAGCTCGTCAACTAACCATTTAAATCGGTGACCTATTTCTATATTCTGCTTTTGTGCCCACTGTGTAATAGATTCAAAAAGGTGTAAGCTGTACTCTAAGCCATTTACATGATTAATAGAATGTGACAGTAAGTTTTCCGCATGTTCTATATTTGCTGAATCTATTTTGGAAGGGAAAATCTCATCCCATGCCAATACAGCTGCAGATGGAAATACAGCATAAGATGGATTGACTACCTTTAACCAGTTTGCTAACAGATTTGGTATGATATCGTCTAATTGTCTAAGCGTATATTGACCTTGAATTAATGTAAAGTACGTTTCTTCGTAAAGAGCAGAAACTTTGTTCCATATATCGGACGAATGTATTTCAATATGTAAGAAAAATTCATTTATTGTATTAAGCCATAATAAATAATTTGGTTCATCTTTATAACTGTTCCAAAGTGATGAAACCATTTGTGTAAATTGTACTTGATCTACATTATTTAATGTAGCTAATGCATCATAAAAATAGTCTGGTGAAATATGTTTAGTAAACCCTTTATCGATATATCCTTTTAACACCTCAAACCACGGATACGACTCTATTCGAATTAACTCATTCACAGCAAGCTCTACTGCACTATCAAAATCTTGCTGTTCCTCATAAAAGGAACGGGCAATTTTTGTGACATTCGGATAATCAGGATTTAAAGAAACTGCTTCTTTAATAACACCGAAAGCTGAGTCAAAATTATTTTGCTCAATGTAAAGAGAAAGTAATTGTAGTCTAATTTCGGTCATCAATATTTTATTATCAGTAGTAATGGAAGTATAAATATTTTCAGCATATGGTAATTGATTAAGTTCGAAATAAGCATCCGCAATATTTTTTTGTGCCCATGGTGCTAATTCATTACTAACCTTCTCCCATTTAAAAATAGCTGCTTCAAAATCTTGATGACGATAATAAAATTCACCTTGTGCAAAACGAATATAAGACCCATCAGAAATCTCATTTTTTTCTTCGTTTACATAAGCTTGTCCAAGTACGTCAAGAGTTGGTTTTGTTTCATTCTCCATTAGAAATGTTTCATAATACATCTTTTTTATTAATTGTTTTTCTAATCTCATCTTTTCCCCCACTATATCTTGAAAATAAATTTTTAAGATATGTCAATGCTTTTTGTATGTATGCTTTTTATCTTAACAAAGAATATCTTTTGGAAAATTTCATTTTCCTTTCATTTTTCAAGTTAGATTGAATTTTTATGAGAAAAGTTTCAGTTTTTTTTCAATTCCCTTTCAGTTATGAAACAGCATTAAATGTTCCTAATAACCTAATAACACTATAATATTCCACATTATATTATCAGGAAAACCCCATATAAACCATATTATAAAAACAATCTATAATGAATTTATATGCACAATTCACTGTGCTGTTAAACAAAAAAATAACAATAGGAGCCAACATCTATTCATACCATTTCTTTCTCAAATTGTTTTCCTTTAAAATGTTTCATTAGTTATGTAATTAAATTCCATTAACCTATATAAATAACTAGTCCAAAAAATATCTATATGCATATCATGTTATAGTAAAGAATTTAGGAGATCCTAAAAGGAGGCATTTTCATGTTTGAAGATAAATCTAAAATAAATTACCCATATGAATTTACTGAAACTACAACAGTTCCTCTAAAGAACCCCATTGACAAAAAATTCAAAAACGGCACAGGTACACATAACTTCCCAATTAAGAAGCACTATAAAGAGCAAGTTCTATACACTGAAAAAATTAATAATAATAAAAATAAGTAATTGTATAGATCCTTATGACAATTAGCTAAATAAGAAGCAACATTTGGCCATGCATAGTTATTTAGTTAGTAATGATACAATTCATGCACCTTTTAAAAAGTGCTGTATACAGCGCTTTTTTATACATAGATAAATTTAAGTTAACGCAACCAAGAAATACAATACAAAATTACTCCACCATATTCTCGTTTAACAATTAAATCTACATATTAAAAGGGAGCAACAGTAAATGTTACTCCCTTTTGAAATGTAATCTATTCACTCTACATAACCCTCTTAAACATCTTCTCCAACTCATAAGTAGAATGATGCACAAGAATTGGTCTTCCGTGCGGGCATGTGTACGGGTTTGTTGTTGTACGTAGTTCTTCCAGTAAAGCAAATATTTGATCGTTCGTTAAGTATTGATTCGCTTTAATGGATGCTTTACAGCTCATCATGATGGCTGCTTCTTCACGTAACTTTTTAATATCGACTTTTTTTAGTTTAACAACTTGCTCCATCATTTCATCGATGATTTCTGTTTCTTGTCCTTTCGGGAACCATGTTGGATGCGAGCGGACGATAAAGGATTGATGGCCGAATTGTTCTAAAAATAGCCCAACTTTTTTTAGTTCTTCTAACTGTTCTTCGACACGTAAAAATTCAGTAAGAGATAGATCAATACGGTACGGTACAAGTAACTCTTGTACTTCTTGCGCTACCCTTCCTACTTTATCACGGAAGTATTCATAATTAATACGTTCCTGCGCGGCATGCTGGTCAATCATATATAAGCCTTTATCATTTTGAGCGAAAATATATGTTCCATGCATTTGTCCAATTGGATAAAGCGGTGGTAAGTCATTCCCGTTCATTTCAATCTCTTTTATTTCCCGAACTTCTTCTTCTAATTCCTCTAGTTCAAAATCCTCTTCATTACTGTCCCACGATTTCTCTTCTTGAATTGGTTCTTCGATTATCGGTTTAGTGGATGGTTGCCAACTTTGTTCTTCTCTTATGAGCGACTGTGGTGGTTGCCATTCTTGTTTCGGCGGTTGCCACAGTTGTGGTGGTTGTTTCACAGCCTGCGGTTCTTCTTGTTTTGCATCCATGCCAGTTGGTAAAACAATGTCTGGCATAGATGGTTCTTTCGGCTTCGCATGCTCAAACTGGAACTGTTCTTGCACACTTTCGTCTTTTTCTTTTTTCTTCGTTGTTACACCTGCATCTGGAATAAGCTGTATTTTTTTAAATGCAGCTTGCAATGTTTCTTCGATCAGCTTTAGCAATTCTTGTTCTTTACTAAAACGAACTTCTAACTTCGCTGGATGTACGTTAACGTCAACTAGCATTGGATCCATTTCAATCGATAAGAAACCAATTGGATACCGGCCAACTGGCAGTAATGTATGGTATCCTTGCTGAATTGCTTTCATTAATACAAAGTTTCGAACGTAACGACCATTTACAATCGTTGACATATAATTACGAGATGCTCTCGTTACTTCTGGTAATGTTACATAGCCTTTAATTGTAAAGTCTAAAGATTCGGCTTCAATTGGAACAAGCTTCTTCGCAACTTGAATACTGTAAATCGATGCAAGTACTTGTCTTACATCACCGTTACCTGACGTATGAAGCAATTTCTTTTCATTATGAAATAGTTTTAACGATACTTCTGGATGTGACATTGCAATACGATACACGATATCTGTAATATTTCCGAGCTCTGTATGAATGGTTTTCATATATTTAAGACGTGCTGGTGTATTAAAGAATAAGTTTTGTACTGTAATATCTGTTCCTTTTCGGCTCGCAGTCTTCTCTTGCTTTATAATGTCTCCACCTTTAATAATAAGGTGTGTACCAGGCGCATCACCTGTGCTAGTAATTAATTCTAATTCACTAACTGAGGCAATACTTGGCAATGCCTCACCGCGGAAACCGAGTGTTCTTATGCGGAACAGATCGTTTTCATCTTTAATTTTACTCGTTGCATGGCGTTCAAAAGCGACGATACAGTCTTCTTCTGCAATACCATCACCATTATCAATGATACGAATTTTCGATAACCCAGCTTCTTCTAAGTGGATTTCAATAGATGTACTATTCGCATCGATAGAATTTTCCACAAGTTCTTTTACGACTGAAGCAGGGCGCTCTACTACTTCCCCTGCCGCAATTAAGTTAGAGAGTTGGTCATCGAGTTTGCGAATTTTCCCCATCTACTTACTCATCCTTTCTTTAACTTTTTCTGTAAGCGATACAATTCGTTCATCGCTTCTAAAGGTGTCATATCAAGTAAATCGATTTTTTTAATTTGCGCCAGTACTGCTGTTTCTTTTTGATCTAGCAGAGGCTTTTCTTGTTTCTTCGAAGACTGTTCTCCTCCAAAGAAAGATAGTTGCGATTCTTCTTCAGTCTCTACTTTCGTTTCCTGTATTTCTGCTATTTCCTCTTTTACAACTACAGGTTCTGGAGTAGCTTCTTGTACTTTCACTTCTACTCGCTTTGGAATAATAATTTCTTCCTGTCCTTCTAGCTGTGCTAACACTTCTTTCGCACGAGCGATTAGGCTATCTGGAAGCTCCGCAAGTTGCGCAACGTGAATTCCGTAACTTTTATCAGCTGCTCCATCTTGAATTTTATGAAGGAATACTACTTTTCCATTCTCTTCAATTGCTGAAACGTGTACATTTTTCAGTTGATTTAAACTCTCTTCTAACACCGTCAATTCGTGATAATGCGTAGAGAATAACGTTTTTGCACCAATTTGGTCATGAATATGTTCAATAATCGCTTGTGCAAGTGCCATACCATCATACGTAGATGTACCGCGTCCAATTTCATCGAATAAAATTAAACTTCTTTCTGATGCGTTTGCAATTGCATTTTTCGCTTCTAACATTTCGACCATAAATGTACTTTGACCTGAAATTAAATCATCCGCTGCACCAATTCTCGTAAAGATTTGGTCAAATACAGGTAATACTGCTTCTGTTGCTGGTACGAAACAACCGATTTGCGACATAACCGTTACAAGTGCTAATTGTCTCATATACGTACTTTTACCAGACATGTTCGGCCCTGTAATTAAAAAGACATCCATATTCTCTGGCATAATACAATCATTCGGTACATACAATTTCCCGTTCAATACTTTTTCAACAACAGGATGACGACCATCTTTAATAAAGATTTCGCGCTTCGTTGTCAGTACAGGTTTTACAAACTGTTCTTCTTCACTAACTGTTGCAAAACTTTGCAGTACGTCTAATTCACTAATTACTTTCGCTAAATGTTGTAATTTCGGAATAAATACTTTTACTTCTTCACGAAGTGCTGTAAATAAATCGTATTCTAGCTGTACAATTTTTTCTTCAGCTTCTAAGATTAACGTTTCTTTTTCTTTCAGTTCATCTGTAATGAAACGTTCAGCATTAGCAAGCGTCTGTTTACGCTCATAGCGACCTTCTGGAAGTGCTGCAAGATTCGCTTTCGTTACTTCAATGTAGTAACCGAAAATACGGTTGTATCCGATTTTTAATGATTTAATTCCGGTAATATCACGTTCTCTTTTTTCAAGCTCAGCAATCCACGTTTTCCCGTTTTTACTAACGTAACGATATTGATCAAGCTTGTCATTATAACCATCTTTAATAATATCTCCATCTTTAATCGAAAGCGGTGGGTTTTCTTGAATACTTCTTCCTAGTAATTCTGTTAAGCTTTCACATGGATCTGCACCTTGAATTAATCTCGATGCATAAGCGTTATCTAACAAACTAATTGCTTCTAAAATAGCTGGTACTTGAAGCAATGAACGTCTTAATTGTAATAAGTCTCTTGCATTTACGTTACCAAATGCAACTTTTCCTGCTAAGCGTTCTAAATCATATACTTCTTTTAACTTTTCTTTTAAATCTTCACGTAAGAAGTAATCATTTACAAACGTTTCAACCATTTCTAAACGCTCTTCAATTCTTTCTTTCTGTATAAGTGGACGTTCCATCCACTGTTTTAACATACGACCACCCATAGCTGTTTTCGTCTTGTCCAATAACCATAATAGTGATCCTGTTTTTTCTTTCGTTCGAAGTGTTTCTGTCAGTTCTAAATTTCGCTTTGAATGTACATCAATTTTCATAAATTGATTCGTATAATAAATTTCTACTGGTTGCAAATGATCTAAAGAACGTTTTTGCGTTCTTATTACATAGTTAAATAAACGTCCAACTGCTTTAATTAATTTTGCTTGTGAAACATTTTTCACAAGATGTTCTAATCCTTCCGGAATTGCCGTTGCATCTTCATACGAAATCGTCATTTTCAATGTTTCAGTTAACTTGTTTAGTTCATCTTTAGAAAATGAAGAATCAACAACAATTTCTTTCGAACCAGTTGCATACACTTCTAATAAAATATCTTCTACTGAACCAGTCAATAACGTTACTGTATTTTGTCCAGTCGTTAAGTCGTTACAAGCTAAAGCATATGATCCATCTTCAAAATGTGTTAATGCGGCTAAGAAGTTATTTTCTTTCTCATCAATTGTACGCCCTTCCATCATCGTTCCTGGCGTAATTAATTGTACTACTTCACGACGTACTACACCTTTAGCTGTTTTCGGATCTTCTACTTGCTCACAAACAGCTACTTTATATCCTTTTTCAACAAGTTGTTCAATATAGTTTTTAGCCGCATGATACGGTACACCGCACATTGGTATACGTTCACTACTACCGCCATCTCGGCTCGTTAATGTAATTTCAAGTTCATGAGCTGCTTTTACAGCATCCTCAAAGAACATTTCATAAAAATCGCCTAAGCGAAAAAATAAAAAGGCATCTTGATAATCTGCCTTAACCTTTAAATATTGCTGTATCATAGGCGTATATTGAGTCATACTTTTCCTCCATAATTCTTACATGATAATCTATTTTCATATATGTCGCATTTCACGGACACTCTTATCTCCTATTTCAGGAGTCTTTCTTCATTATAACATATTTCATAAAGAATCATGTTCATTCAGCCCCACTTATGTAAAGTAAAAAGCTAGGAAGAACTTCTCCCTAGCTTTCTATTACTCTTCTTCTGCATCAACTATAAAGTTCGGATCTAATTCTTCAAATTCATCATCAGCAATTTGGAAATCATCATCTGATTCTACGCAGCCTTCAGGATTTACACTTACACAAATTTTCGTTTCTCCAACTACTTCTGTTACAAATTCACGTTCTACAGTTACAACAATTTTATTACCATTTGGTGATACAAGTGCTTCTAAACAATTTGGCGGCTGAATAACACGAGCAATAATTTCTAAATCGTCACCAGAAAAGTTTTTATCACGATAACCAATACTTACTTCGTCCGTGTAGTTCACACGTTCTGTTACAACTTCAGTCTTTGTATTTCCATCAAATGAATACCAAGTGTTCACATCATAGAAACCTTCAATTTCCACATGTTTTCCATTCTTTCTTGCTTCGTACGAGTGGTTAATTACCCAGCACCCTAAAATACTTGTTGGCTCATTATTCGATTCACATGTATGCGTTGACTTTGTATACTTACGTCCTTTTCCAACCACTGCTTTTGTAATAATCTCTCTAAATTCGGACATTCGTAACCCTCCTCAATCACTATTCACTTAATCATATGCGTGACAATAGCGGAATGTGTCATTCTTTTTTTGAGAAGAACTTACGTTTAATCCCAAAAAAAAAGAGATGTCAATATGACATCTCTTTAACAACCACAATTTCCTTTTTTACTTTCTACCGCTGCGCCAGTTTCACCCTTTAGTACATCGCCACCAGTTGAAATTAATATTTCATCTGTTACGTTGTTAGAAATTGTACTAGCAACTAACTGTAATAAGTCATTTACGTATGTTTGTGAAGATTTAAATTGTTGTACGACTGGAATACTGTCTAACTTATCTTGCAATGCATCAATTTCAGCTTCTACCTTTTTTAAAGCTTCCCATTTCCCGTAATGTTGCAAGTTTACTGCTTGTTTTTGCAGTGCTTTAATTTCATCGATTGCGCGCTTTACATTTTCATTTTTATGAATTTGCGCCTCTGCTTTCTTAAAAAAATCAACTTCTTCTGTTTCAGAAATCATTTTTGCTAATTCTTTCGCTTGTTCAACAATGTCATCTTTCGAATATACTTTCATCTATTATTTCACCTCAATCGGCTCTTCAACTAATTCCCCGTTAAGAGACCAAGTTTTTGCTTCCGTTATTTTCACTTTCACAAGCTGACCAATTAAAGATTTTGAAGCGACGAAGTTTACAAGTTTATTCGTACGAGTATAACCTGCAAGTACTTCCGGATTATTTTTACTTTCCCCATCAACTAACACTTCTACAATTTGACCTTTGTAACGACTATTCTTTTCAATTGCCAACGTATTTACTAGTGTATTTAAACGCTGAAGACGTTCTTTCTTTACTTCCATCGGTACATTATCTTTCATTTTTGCAGCTGGTGTACCTTCGCGAGGAGAATAAATGAATGTAAAGGCAGTATCAAACCCTACTTCACGATATAACGACATCGTTTCTTCAAATTGCTCATCTGTTTCATTTGGAAAACCAACGATAATATCTGTTGTTAATACTACATCTGGAATTGCTTCTTTAATTTTTCTTACAAGTTCTAAATAATGCTCACGCGAATATTTACGTGCCATAATTTTCAGCATATCTGTACTTCCAGATTGAACTGGTAAATGGATATGTTCTACTAGGTTGCCACCTTTTCCAAGCACTTCAATTAAGTGATCATCGAAATCACGTGGATGGCTCGTTGTAAAACGAATACGGGCAATATCAACTTTACGAAGTTCGTCCATTAAATCGCCAAGACCGTATTCTATATCTTCAAAGTCTTTACCATATGCATTTACGTTTTGTCCAAGTAACGTAATTTCTTTATAACCATTTGCAGCTAAATGACGAATCTCTTGGATAATATCTTCTGGACGTCTACTTCGCTCTTTTCCGCGTGTATACGGTACAATACAATACGTACAGAATTTATCACAGCCATACATAATATTTACCCAAGCTTTAATATCACCACGACGTACTTTCGGAAGGTTTTCAATTACGTCACCTTCTTTTGACCATACTTCAACTACCGTCTCTTTCGAGAACATCGCATCTTTTAGAATGTACGGTAGTCTATGAATATTATGCGTTCCAAATACCATATCTACATGCTGATTTTTTTGCATAATTTTATTTACAACAGATTCCTCTTGAGACATACAACCACATACACCAATTAAAAGGTCTGGATTTCTTCGTTTGAGTGACTTTAAATGGCCTAGCTCACCAAACACCTTATTTTCAGCATTTTCACGAATTGCACAAGTGTTTAATAAAACTACATCTGCATCCTCAGTTGAAAAAGTTGGTTCATATCCAAGTGCTGTGAAAATACCTGCCATTACTTCCGTATCATGCTCATTCATTTGACAACCATATGTACGAATATAGAACTTTCTTCCTGTACCAAAATTGCGAAACTCTTCAGGTAAGCCAAAATCCCGTTCAATTTTAACTTCTTCTTTCCCACGCTTTTTCGCATCCTTTAAGGAAGGTGGTTGATATACACTTTCAAAGTATTTACTATAATCTTTCTCTTCTTTTTTCATAGAGGAATTTGCTTGTTGACTTGCTAATCGTTGTTGCTCGTTCATCGGTAATCTCCTTTCACCCTTAACTATACACACTCTATAGTCCATTTTAATGCGCTTAGACTCACCTCAAAAATGGTTAGATAGCTGGAGAGATAACTTGTCCTTTGAAACTTGAGTAATCAATCTAATCATTCATAAGAATGAAGTCTTCCCCACGCAAATAGACATTCCCTTTTTATCATTTCTTGTTGTCCTACCCAAAAGCATATTGCTTTATCCCTATAAACATTACCATAGTATGACGTGTTTCGCCAATCTTAACAATACAAAGGCCTTTTATTACCTTACATTTCATAAGCAATGAACTTGCCATTTTCATACAACGATTTATATATTATTTTATCATTCTGAATTTTCTAAGTAAATAAGGCTACCCTATATTTTGTACATAAAAAAAGGTTGCCAAATCGGCAACCTTTTTTTCTTACATTACATAAATTCAGCAACAAGCTCATCAAACATTTTCTGATCCATATTTAAATCAGATTTCACTAAAGGCTCTTCACTATAGCCTTTAACAAGTTCTTGATATGATGGTTGCTTAGTATTTTGATAAATTAACCCTGTTACTAAACCGTTATTTTCCATTAAAGTTTGCATAGCCATCATGCGATTAGATGGATCATATCCCTCTACTGTGCTTAGTTTCGTTAAGTTCTCTTTAAACCAATCGTAAGTATTTACTTTATTGTAAGTAACACATGGGCTAAATACGTTAATTAATGAAAATCCTTTATGGTTAATACCAGCTTCAATAATTTGTGTTAATTCTTTTAAATCACTCGAAAAGCTTTGCGCCACAAATGTCGCACCAGCTGTTAAGGCCATTTCCATTACATTTAGTGATGGTTCAATTGAACCTTGTGGTGTGCTTTTCGTTTTAAATCCAGCTTCACTACGTGGTGAAGTTTGCCCTTTTGTTAATCCATAAATTTGGTTATCCATTACGATGTACGTAATGTCGATATTACGACGAATAGAATGGATTGTATGTCCCATACCAATCGCAAATCCATCACCGTCACCACCTGAAGCGATAACTGTTAAATCACGATTTGCCATTTTCACACCTTGTGCAATCGGAAGGGCACGACCATGAATACTATGCACACCATATGAATTAATATAACCTGAAATACGGCCTGAACAGCCGATACCAGAAATAACAGCAAGTTCATCTGGATTTAGGCCAACGTTAGCTGCCGCACGTTGAATTGCAGCTTGCACTGAGAAGTCTCCGCAACCTGGGCACCAGTTTGGCTTTACACTGTTACGAAAGTCCTTAAATGTTGCCATTTAATACAACCCCTTTTTTGCATTCGTTGTAAATCTCTTTCGGCAAGAATGGGTTTCCATCATATTTTAAAAGACTAGAAATTTTCTCACCATTACCAAGATTCATTTTCATAATGTTAGCAAGCTGACCTGTTGCATTGTTTTCTACTACTACAACACGCTTCGCCTTTTTCACAAGTGGATCGATTTCAGCTGTTGGGAACGGGTGAATTAAACGCACATGAGCATGGTTTACTTTCATACCCTCTTGTTCTAAACGCGTCATTGCCTCTTCGATCGCACCACGAGTTGAGTTAAATCCAACAAGCAATACGTCTGCTTCTTCATGCTTAACATTTTTATAAACAGGGGTATTAAACTTCAAGTTCTCCATTTTACGGAAACGTTTGTCCATTTGATCTTTACGGTTTATTGCTGATTCCGACGGTTTTCCAGTTTCATCATGTTCTACACCTGTAACATGGTGAACACCATTTTTCATACCAGGTAAAACACGTGGTGAAACGCCGTCTTCTGTTACTTCATAACGCTTGAAGTATGCTTTATTTTCACGTTCTGGTAATTCTGCTTCTAAATCAAGCTTACCACGACGAATTTCCACTTTATCTAATTTAAGTGGTTCTACTGTTTGTTTTCCTAACGAAAGCTGTAAATCTGTTAAGAAAATAACAGGAACTTGATATTCTTCAGATAAGTTAAATGCTTCTACAATGTCATAGAAAGCTTCTTCAACTGTACTTGGCGCCATTACGATTTTTGGAATTTCACCATGCGTACCGTAAATCATCGCCATTAAGTCAGACTGTTCTTGTTTCGTTGGTAATCCTGTACTTGGGCCGCCACGTTGTGTATCAACAATTACTAATGGGGTTTCTGTAATACCCGCTAAACCGATTGCTTCCATCATTAATGAAAGACCAGGACCAGCAGATGCCGTTAATGTACGAACACCAGCATAGTTTGCACCGATTGCCATTGTACAAGCTGCGATTTCATCCTCAGTTTGGATTACTGTTCCGCCGACTTTCGGTAATTTTTTAATTAAGTATTCCATAATTTCTGATGCAGGTGTGATTGGGTATGCTGACATAAAACGAGCACCACCAGCTACCGCACCAAATGCGATTGCATCGTTTCCAATCATAAACATGCGTTTTTTACCATCAGCTTTTTCAAGCTGCATCATGTTTACTTTCTCACCTAGTAATTCTTTCATATATTGAGAGCCGCGTTTAATTGCGTCCATATTCTTTTGAACGACTTGCTCTCCTTTACGACCAAAGATTTCTTCAACAACATCTAAATAAGCTGTTTCATCTAATCCTAATACTGCACTTGATGCTCCAACAGCAACCATGTTTTTCATTAATGATGTGCCTAATTCTGAAGCAATATCTGTAAACGGTATCACATATAGATTTACATCTGTATTGTCAGGTATTGTTGGATTAAATTTCGCATCCGCAACTACAATTCCACCTGGACGTAGTTCGTGGAAATTAAAATCAATTGTTTCTTGGTCAAAAGCAATTAAAATATCTAAATCATCTGAGATCGCTCGTACTTCTGTTGTACTTACACGAATTTTATTATTTGTATGGCCGCCTTTTATACGTGATGAGAAGTGGCGGTAACCGTATAGGTAATATCCTAATCGGTTTAATGCAATACAGAAGATTTCTCCTGTACTTTCAATTCCTTCACCTTGTTGGCCTCCAACTTTCCATGAAAGTTGACTAATCATCTCCTACACCCCTTTTGGCTGCATTCATTGTAGTGTATTTTTTTACAGTAATAGTTTAGCATTTTTTATGCAAATAAACTACAACGGACGCAAATTATGCCTCTTCTGATTTCCCTGAATCTTTAGTATAAAGCTATTTTGTTTTTCATTCTAGTATTAGGTCTTAAAAAAAGCAATAAAATCAAATGAATTAATTTTAATTTTTCTGAATTTTAAATCGGGATTTAAAAACTCATATGTTCTACAAAATTATCATATAAAAATCGTTCTACAGTAGATGCAGCATAGTGTTTACAAAGCTCATTCATTACATTTTCATAATCTCGATACGCTGATACATTTACAACTGTTTCTAAAATCCCATCAAAATCGGAACCAAATCCTATATTGCGCTCTCCACCTAATGAACAAATATATTCGATATGTCTTACTATATCTGCTACATTCGCTTGTTTTT
This sequence comes from Bacillus sp. HMSC036E02, assembly GCF_001836235.1. Taxonomy (NCBI): domain Bacteria; kingdom Bacillati; phylum Bacillota; class Bacilli; order Caryophanales; family Bacillaceae; genus Bacillus; species Bacillus sp. HMSC036E02. The sequence continues at coordinate 70,092 of NZ_KV827816.1, forward strand.
CATTTGTTAGAAACTGCGGTACAAAAGTGACACCAATCATGCCATTTCGCTTTATAAGAGCTTTAAGTTGTTCATCTTTTAAATTACGTGGGTGCTCGCAAAGTTTCATACAATTTGAGTGGGAAGCAATAGGATTTTTTGCAATCTCTATAACATCCCAAAAACTTCTTTCATTCAAATGAGACACATCAGTCCATACATGTAACGTATTCAGTTCTTGTACAACATGTTTACCAAAAGTCGTTAAACCCGCCCCACGTGTCTCTAGCGCACCATCAGCTAAGAGATTGGCATAATTCCATGTTAGTCCAAAAGAACGTATTCCTAGGCGATACAACAACCGTAATTTCATTGCATCTTTTCCAATTGCTTCGCATCCTTCTATTGTTAATATCGCTCCAATCTCGTCCTGTTTTAATATGTTAATATCATCTTTTGTCTGAATAAACTTCACACCTGGTAGGGATAAAATCTCATTATAAAAAATATCTACCATTTGTAATGCTACTTCAAATCGGTTTTCATATGCCACTGTTTCTGGTACATATATAGCAAAACATTGTATACTTCCTTTTCTTCTCTTTAACTGTTCAAATGTAATATGTAATTGTGAATCATCTTTAAAATCCCTTTTCCCTTGTGCACTCCATAACTGAAGAAGCACGTCACAATGAGCATCAAAAATTTTCATTTTCATTCCTCCATTATAAAAACAACCTGTTTGCATACTGCAAACAGGTTGTTTAAACTTAACGAGGTTCTACAATTAATTTTATTGCTGTACGCTCTTCGCCATCAATCATAATATCTGTAAACGCTGGGATACAAATCAGGTCCAAACCACTAGGCGCTACAAATCCTCTTGCGATTGCTACTGCCTTTACAGCTTGGTTCAATGCACCTGCACCAATAGCTTGAATTTCTGCTGTTCCGCGTTCGCGAATAACACCTGCAAGTGCACCAGCTACAGAATTAGGGACCGACGTTGCTTTAACTTTTAATATTTCCATTCCGCGTTTCCTCCTCGTTTCTTTAAAAAGTATTAGCAATTATTTCACTTTAACTTATATTCACGAGGAATGGCGCGTATTCCTGCTAAATTTTCGTAATTTTTCTAAAAAATTAAAATATAATAACTTATCTAAAATTTAACGAAAATTTACTCAAAAAATGGTTGATCATCATTAATTAAAATACGTTCAATTTTCTTTGCTTTTCCTGTATTTGGATCCACATCAATTAACACTGCACTTAATTGCGTTCTACCATTTGTTACTTCAAATCGTACTGGTAAGTTTGTTAAAAACTTCTTCAATACTGCTTCTCTGTCCATACCTAATATTCCGTCATACGGCCCTGTCATCCCAACATCTGTAATGTATGCCGTTCCGCTTGGTAAAATACGGTTATCTGCTGTAGGGACGTGCGTATGCGTACCTACTACTGCTGTAGCACGTCCATCTACATACCAACCTAGCGCTTGTTTTTCACTTGTAGTCTCCGCATGGAAATCAACAAATATAATATTCGTACGTTTTTTCGCAATATTAATTAATTCATCCACTTTACGGAATGGACAATCAATTGGAGGAAGGAAAGTACGTCCTTGTAAATTAATAACTGCAACTTCTGTTCCATTACAGTTCACAAAGATAAGTCCTTTTCCTGGAGTTCCTTCTGGGAAGTTAGCTGGTCTTGCAAGATATTTTGCATCATCGATGAATTCAAATACTTCACGATTATCCCAAGCGTGGTTTCCAAGTGTAACTGCCTGCGCCCCACACTCTAAAAAGTTTCGATATATTTTTTCTGTAATCCCACGGCCACCTGCTGCATTTTCTCCATTAATGATTGTTACTGTAGGTGTATATTTTTTCTTTAATGCCGGTACGTATTGTTGAATCATACCTCTACCAGGAGATCCTACTACATCCCCAACAAATAATATTCTCATATGTCTTACCCTTTCTATGTACTGCATTTTTTATTGCTATAGCATCAAGTAAATTCCTTATAATATCTTTATTATAAGTTTGTTTCACTTTTATGCTATATAACTAACTGTCTTTATTTTATCCAATTCCAACACAAAAAAATAAAGTGGTGTTTCACCACTTTATTTTGCGTATTCCACTGCACGTGTTTCACGAATAACAGTTACTTTAATATGTCCTGGGTAATCCAGTTCATTTTCAATACGTTTTCGGATATCACGAGCTAAACGATGAGCTTCTAAGTCATCGATTGTATCTGGTTTTACCAAAATACGAACTTCACGTCCTGCTTGAATTGCAAATGATTTTTCAACGCCTTCATAAGACTCTGAAATCTCTTCTAACTTTTCAAGACGACGAATATAGTTTTCAAGTGTTTCACTACGAGCTCCCGGTCTTGCAGCTGATAAAGCATCTGCTGCTGCAACTAAAACTGCAATGATAGAAGTTGGTTCTGTGTCACCATGGTGAGATGCGATACTGTTTATAACTACAGGATGCTCTTTATATTTCGTTGCAAGTTCAACACCAATTTCAACGTGGCTTCCTTCTACTTCATGGTCAATCGCTTTTCCGATATCATGTAATAGACCTGCACGTCTTGCTAGTTTTTCATCCTCGCCAAGCTCTGCCGCCATAAGTCCAGTTAAATATGCAACTTCCATAGAGTGTTTTAAGACGTTTTGACCATAACTTGTACGGTATTTTAAACGACCTAAAATTTTAATTAAATCTGGATGTAATCCATGAACACCCACTTCAAACGTTGTTTGCTCTCCGACTTCGCGAATATACTCGTCCACTTCACGTCTTGATTTTTCGACCATCTCTTCAATACGCGCTGGGTGAATACGTCCGTCCTGTACTAGTTTATCAAGAGCGATACGAGCTGTTTCACGACGAATTGGGTCGAATCCAGAAAGGATTACCGCCTCTGGTGTATCATCGATAATTAAGTCAATACCCGTTAACGTTTCTAACGTACGAATATTACGACCTTCACGCCCGATAATACGTCCCTTCATTTCGTCATTTGGAAGATTTACAACCGAAACGGTTGTTTCAGCAACATGATCAGCTGCACATCTTTGCATTGCAAGAGATAAAATCTCTTTTGCTTTCTTATCCGCTTCTTCTTTCGCGCGAACTTCACTTTCTTTTACCATAACAGCGATTTCATGAGAAACTTCATTTTCTACTTTACCAAGAATAATTGCTTTCGCTTGTTCGCGTGTCAGATTGGAAATGCGCTCTAATTCTGTTTGTTGCTTTTGAACTAACTCTCCCACTTTGCTTTCCAACTCTTCAATCTGTTGTTGTCTCGCTACAAGAGATTCCTCTTTCTTCTCTAACTGTTGCTCGCGTTTATCGAGCGTTTCGTCTTTACGATCAAGGTTCTCTTCTTTTTGCATTAAACGATTTTCTTGTTTTTGTAATTCGCTTCTACGGTCACGAATTTCTAATTCAGCTTCTGTACGAAGTGTATGAATTTCATCCTTTGCTTCTAAAAGCGCTTCTTTCTTAAGTGCTTCAGCCTCACGATTCGCTTCGTCTAGAATACGTTTTGCTTCATTAGCCGCACCATTAATCTTCGCTTCAGCAATAGACTTTCGAACAAAAAAGCCAACAACTGCACCGACTGTTGTTGCAAGCAAAATGGAGATGAGTATCCAAACTGTACTACTCATGATTTCACCTCCCCTTGCTATGAATGAAAAAAGACTGTCGGCATGTACATTGAATTACAACATACAGCAAAGACCGTCGTCCCGCTTTTTTAAGGGACTTTCTTCATTTCACAATTAAAATGTCATATTATTATTTCGGTAAGATTTAAACCTTACTCCGAATATTACTTCTCTTCTTGAGAAGAGTATATCGTATATAAGAAAAAATATACATTCTCATTGTATCTATCGTAATTTTCATTGTCAAGCGTTGTCTACTTTTACTTTCTTTACCTTCAGCCTTGAATGTGACCTAAATTTGAAAAGTAAGGAGCCTATTATACTGGAAAACCTTAGTAATTCCCATTTCTTTACTTAAAATATTTACATATCCTTCTTTACACAACCCATTTGAAGTCAAAAAATATTTTTATCTATAGTATTATGCTCCTTAATAGTAGATAAAAAAATAAAAGACACGAGACCGTGTCTTTTATTTTTTTAATCAAGAAGAGTTGAATCTTCTGCGCCCTCAGCACCAGAATCTTCACTAATTCCGTGATGCTCACGAATAAAGAAGGCAATTTCTTCTCTTAAATCTGTATTTTCTTTTAAGAACTGCTTCGAATTTTCACGACCTTGTCCTAGGCGTTCTTCATTATAAGAATACCAAGCACCGCTCTTTTGAACGATATCAAGCTCAGAAGCCATATCCAAGATTTCACCTTCTCTTGAAATACCTTCTCCGTACATAATATCAACTTCCGCAACACGGAATGGTGGTGCTACTTTATTTTTCACTACTTTTACTTTTGTTTTATTACCAACGATGTCGTTACCTTGCTTTAATTGCTCCGCACGACGCACTTCAAGACGGACAGTTGAATAGAATTTCAACGCACGACCACCTGGAGTTGTTTCTGGCACTATCTATAGATTTTCCATCTCTATAGTCCGGACTATCTCTTCATCTCTTTACAGAGAGCCTTGCACTTCCAGCAGTAGCCTATCATCTGCCGTACCCTACTCAGTTAACTAAAAGTCCTTTTCGGTAGTCTCTACACCTTCCCCATATCACTATGGAGCTTGGCACGGTATTACCCTAAATAATGGTGGGCTTCACCGTTAGCAACTATATGGATAGTTACACCCTTAGGCAATAAGGTTCACAAGGTTTTTAACATGCTATCACTAGCAAGGGAAACCCATGGTAAACTCCTTAATCTTTTCGATTAAGCAACTTGTAGTTGATTTCCGAACATAACCCCAACTTTTTCACGAATTTGGTTAATAAAGATTGCAATTGTTTTTGATTTGTTGATTGCTCCTGAAAGCTTACGAAGTGCTTGTGACATTAAACGTGCTTGTAAACCTACGTGCGAGTCACCCATGTCGCCTTCAATCTCTGCTTTCGGTACAAGAGCTGCTACAGAGTCAATTACGATAATGTCAACCGCACCACTTCGTACAAGTGCTTCCGCGATTTCTAATCCTTGCTCCCCTGTATCAGGCTGTGATAATAGTAATTCATCTATGTTAACGCCTAATTTTTGTGCATATACAGGATCCATTGCGTGCTCCGCATCGATGAATGCTGCTTGTCCACCTTGACGTTGTACTTCTGCAATTGCATGTAATGAAACTGTCGTTTTACCTGAACTTTCAGGTCCGTAAATTTCGATAATACGGCCACGTGGATATCCGCCTACTCCTAGTGCCACATCAAGTGCTAAAGAACCACTAGAAACCGTAGAAACTCTACGCTCTGCTTGTTCTCCTAATTTCATAATTGAACCTTTACCGAATTGCTTCTCTATTTGTTTTAACGCCATATCTAACGCCGCTTGACGATCACTCATTCAAAATTCCTCCTTAACTGAATTGCTAATCTTATTATACCTATTTTCAATTCAATTTGCCAACAAAAATCGAACATTTATTCGTTTTTTTTATTTTCTATCAAATAATATTTAAATTTAAACGTAAAAAAACTAGAAGAAACTTATATCTCTTCTAGCTTTTTATATAAATGATAAAAACCATATTTTGCTGTTCGTTCTCTAATTTGTTGACGACTTCCGCTTAAATTAAGAGGAAAGACTACAGTTGGCTCATCCTTAATCGAAAGCCCAACAAATACTGTTCCTGGTTCTTTCTGTTCTGAAGCATCTGGCCCTGCTACCCCAGTGAAACTAATTCCGATATCCGCTTTTAATACATCCTTAACATTTTCAGCAAGATAACGAGCACATTCTTTACTAACTGCACCATCAGTATGCAACACTTCTTCAGGCACACGTAAAACATGTTGCTTCACATCATTATGATAACAAATGACACCGCCTTTAAATACAGAAGAAACACCAGCGTTTTCAGTTACTTGATTTCCAAAAAGACCACCTGTTAAACTTTCTGCACACGCTAAAGTTAACCCTTTTCTCTTCAATAACTCGATTGCCTTATAATGCAAAAATTCTTGGTCATATCCGTAGAAAAATTCTCCTACTCTTTCTAAAATCAAATCTTCCACATGTTGAATTAGTTTCTCCGCTTCCCTAACATTTTGATGCTTAGCGGTTAAACGTAATGTCACTTCTCCATCATTTGCTAAAGGGGCAATTGTTGGGTTTGTTTGTCCATCAATTAAATCTTGCACTTTCACCTCTAATTGGGACTCCCCAATACCAAAGAAACGAAGCACACGAGAATAAATGTTTTCTCCTGTTGTAAAATTACGTAAAAAAGGCTCTACGTAACTTACATACATTGGTTTCATTTCTTTTGGCGGCCCTGGTAATAAAATATAAACTTTTCCGTTCTTATTTACCCCCATACCTGGCGCCATACCGTGGTCATTTGCAAATACTGTTGCTCCATTTAAAACGAGCGCTTGCTTTTTATTATTCTCCGTAAATTCACGGCCTGTACGCTTAAAGTAATTACTTATTAAGACTAATGCCTTTTCATCATACACAAGCTCTTCATCTAAACTAGCAGCTATCGTTTCTTTCGTTAAATCATCTTTTGTCGGTCCTAATCCACCTGTAAAAATAAGTATATCAGCACGTTCTTCCGCAGCTTCAATCGCCTTTTGCAGTCGCTTATTATTATCACCAACAACAGTATGATAGTACACGTTAATTCCGATTGAAGCTAACTTTTCAGATAAAAACTGGGCGTTTGTATTTGCAATTTGTCCAAGTAATAATTCAGTTCCAACCGCAATAATCTCAGCATTCATCCCAATTCCCCCATAAACTTCTATTTTGAGTTTACAAAAGCAGCTCTATTTTTCCAGAAATAATCCCATCCTGAAATAACAGTAAAGATTAATGCAATCCATATGAAGATATCTGCAACTGGAATATGGATTAAATTTAAAGGTACATCGTGTAATAAATATGCTGCAATTGCAATAATTTGTGTCCACGTCTTAATTTTTCCTAGTTGGTTTGCTGCAACTACTTCCCCTGTTCCAGCAAGTACAAGACGTAAACCTGTTACCGCAAACTCACGACTGATAATTACAATAACAATCCAAGCCGGTACATATTGCATCTCTACCAATGTAATAAGTGCTGCCGAAACAAGCAATTTATCAGCTAACGGGTCAAGAAACTTCCCTAAATTCGTTACAAGATTATATTTTCTTGCGTAATGTCCATCAATCCAATCTGTAGCTGAAGCAATGATAAAGATAAGTGCCCCCACTAAATGTTGAATTGGTAAATCAACATCACCAATTTTGTATGAACCCCAATCAAAGGGTGCTAACATAATTACCATAAAAATTGGAATTAAGAAGATTCTAGATATTGTAATTTTATTTGGTAAATTCACAGCTATTCCTCCATCATATCAAAAACATTTGTTCATCGAAAAAAAGTCATCGAAGCGATGACTGTTATTGTGCAGGTTGCTCTATCCCTTGGTTTTTTATCACCAATCTTTGGTGAAGTTCTTTTTCTGGATCCAATGGATAAGCGACCACTTGGCCATTCAGTTTAACTTCAACATTCGTTGCATTCCCAATATTAAGTCGCACTTCTTTTAATGTTGATACATCACGTTTTTCTATTTGGCCCTCTTGTACTGTAGCGTTTAGAATCACATTCCCAGCATCATCTTTAACATCTACATAACTCGCACCTTTACCCGATAATTCCAGTTCTAATGTTTTATTATTATGAATTTCCAAAGTAGATACCTTTCCAGTTGTTCCAACTACTTTCACTTCTTGCTGTCCAGTTGGTTGTGCTGGTTGCTCCTCTTTCTTTGGTTCTTCTTTCTTTGGTTCTTCTTTCTTTGGTTCCTCTTTTTTTGGCTCTTCCGCTTTCACTTCATCTTTCTTCGTATCTAACGGAGAATCTTTCGCTTTTTGAACTTCAATTTTCTCACTTTGAGCGCTCGGAACTTTTTCATCATCTTTTCCAGTTAACGCTTGAAACACAAACCAGATTACCACTCCAACTGCGATTACTAACAGCGCAACTAAGATTTTCGGCATGTGATCTGCAATTGGCCATGATGAAGATTTTTGCATTGTTTCTTGTGTTTTTTGTCCCGTTGATACTTGTGGAACTTCACGCTTTTCAGATTGTGGTATCGTACTCTGATGTTCTACAAGCAGTTCCTCTCCATTTAATCCAACCGCATCTGCGTATTGTTTAATGAATGCACGCGCATAAAAAGCTCCTGGCAATACATCATAATTGCCTTCTTCAATTGCCACTAAATGGCGTTTTTGAATTTTTGTAATCTCATGCAGCTGATCAATAGACAAGCCTTTCGCTTCTCTTGCTTCTTTCAGCTTTTGTCCCAATTCCGTCACTACTAACACCTCAATATTTCTTTAAAAGTCAAACATAGAGAAATTATTTTGCGTACCTTGCTCAATTTCATCTACTAAATTATATTGAATTTCTTCATCATAATCGTTACGCAACTCGATAATATAATCAAAATCATCCAATGTGTATTCTGACTGACTCACAAATACATCAGGATGTTCCACAACTTTCGTTGCAGGCAATCTCATAATTTCACGAACGAGCTGCCAATGTCTTTCGTTAGCACGCTTCGTTGACACAATTCCATCTAGGATGAAAATATTGTCATCGCTATACTCATCTTCAATTAATTGACTACGAACAGTTTGCTTAATAAGAGTAGATGATACAAATAACCACCTTTTATTTGCACAAACACTTGCAGCCACAATGGATTCTGTTTTTCCGACACGAGGCATTCCGCGTATCCCAATTAGTTTATGGCCTTCTTTTTTCATGATTTCTGCCATAAAGTCTACAAGTAAGCCTAATTCATCACGCACAAATCGAAATGTTTTCTTATCATCTGCATCTCGTTGTATGTACCTACCATGCCTAACTGCTAGCTTATCTCTTAGCTTGGGCGGACGATATTTCGTTACCGTTATGTTATCCATCGTATTTAAAATTGATTCAAGTCTAGAGATTTGCTCTTGATTATCACACATAAGAAGTAACCCACGTCGTGCATTATCTACACCATTAATTGTGACAATATTAATGCCGAGCATACCGATTAACGAAGAAACGTCACCAAGCAAGCCAGGTCGGTTTTTATGTATTTCATATTCAAAATACCATTCAATCATCCAAGATCACTCCCCTTGCTTACTTTACACCTACGTACTATATTATATGATTTCACCTTAATAGGGAAGCTAAATGTATAATCTATCCTGTGTAATTATTATACAAAAAAAGTAGAGAGGAGAATCTCCTCTCTACTTTTACTTATGTTGTACGAACTTAACCATTAAATTTGCAATTGTATGTTGCTCCTGTTCATCAGCAACTTTCCAAAGCTCAGCTAATAATTTCTCTTGGTCATTGCGTCCTTCTACTTCATTAGCAAGATAGTCGCCAACACGAAATGCCATATCTGATACCGCACCGCCATCTAAACCTTTGTCTTGCGCTTGCTCTAAACGTTCTCCTAAAAAGCTCTTCCACTGATCAAAATTATCTAATACTGACATAATTAAGCACCTCACTATTGAGTAATAAAATCATCCTTAATTTGTGCAACTATTCATTTTTTATGTAAGAATTTTTTAGCAGTGCCAACCGCCATTCACTCCGATAATTTGTCCAGTTATGTAAGACGCTCCTGGTGATACGAGAAATGAAACTGTTTTCGCTACTTCTTCTGGTAATCCTATTCTACCTAATGGTATATCTTCAGCAATTCCCATTTTATCTTCTTCAGAAAAAACACTTAACATTTCCGTTTCAATTGCTCCTGGTGCTACTGCATTCACACGTAATCCACTTAAAGAAACTTCTTTCGCTAAAGCTTTCACATATGAATTTTGCGCCCCTTTTACCATTGAATAAAGCACTTCACAAGAAGCCCCTATTTGTCCCCATATAGATGAAACAATTACAATATTACCACTTCTTCTCTCAATCATAGGCGGAAGTGCCATTGAAAGTAATTTATATACGTTCTTCACTTGAAGTTCTACCATATAATCTAATTCATCGTTTGTTACATCTGTTACTAATCCAAAAATACTCTTCCCCGCTGCGTATACAATAACATCAATAGGATGTTCAATTTGTCCCCACAATCGTTCTGCTCCATCACTAGAAGCTAAATTAGCTTGAACAGGGATAACTTCTCCCCATGCCTTCTGCAATTCCAATACCTTTTCTTCACTGTTATTGTAATGAACATAAACTGTATATCCATCTTGAATTAATTGTTTCGAAATAGCAGAGCCAATCCCTCCGCTCCCTCCAGTTACTAACACATACTTTTTCATAAATTCCCTCTCTTATCTCTACAACTTCAATTTTCACACAACTAAATAATACCCTCATCTTACAATTTTTCAATGATAAGATGAGGGTATCTTTAAAATTTTATTTTTTCGGTAACACCTGACAAACACTCATTTTTTCTTCTGATAACAATAATCCCGCTACTTCTTGTAAGTCTTGAACGGTTAGTCCTTCTAATACAGTCAATGCATCAAATAGGCTAGATTCATTAAACGCGTATCGTGTAAATTGATTTGCAATATATTCTGGTGAATTTAACGAGCGTAAAAAACCACCAATTTTCTTTTTCTTCACTCGTTCTAATGCCGTCGCATCTAATTGATCATAATCTGTTTTTAATAAAATATCTTTTAAACGATCTGCCAATTCATCAGGTTGTTTCGTATCACCACCAACCATTGCAAAACCGAAGTTATTTTCTTCTGTATAGTCATACGAGAATGAATCATCAATAAGTCCTTCATTATATAAAGCTTCGTAATGAACAGAACTTTTTCCAAATAAATAATCTAAAAGTAACGTAAGCGCAATTTCTTGTTTTAAAAGCGCTTGCCCCTTTTCTTTTAAATTAGTCGCTTTAATACCAACTAAACATTTCGGTGTTTGCACAGGCATTGAAATAATTTTTTTCTTTTCATTTACCTCATTTGGTTCTTCTTCAAATGAACGCACAATTTCTGGCTGGTTTTTATAATCTTTTTTCGCTTGATTTTCACGTACTAAATCCATTGTTTTCTCTGGATCAATTGCACCCACAACAAATAATAACATATTGCTCGGATGATAAAATGTTTCATAACATTCATATAATAAATCTTTCGTAATTTTACTAATAGATTCGATTGTCCCCGCAATATCAATTTTAATTGGGTGTTTTACAAATAAGCTATCAATTAACCCAAAGTACAAACGCCAATCTGGGTTATCTTGATACATTTGAATTTCTTGCCCAATAATCCCCTTCTCTTTTTCAACTGTTTTTTCAGAGAAATAGGGCTCTTGTACGAAGTTTAGCAATGTATTTAAATTTTGTTCTACGTTTGAAGTACCTGAAAAAAGGTAAGCTGTTCGTGTGAAGGATGTAAAAGCATTTGCCGATGCTCCTTGTTTACTAAACAATTGGAAAGCATCGTGATCTTCTTTTTCAAATAATTTATGCTCAAGAAAATGTGCAATCCCATCTGGCACACGAATCATTTCTTCTTTCCCTAATGGTACAAATGTATTATCTACAGAACCATATTTCGTCGTAAACGTTGCAAATGTTTTATTAAATCCTTGTTTCGGTAAAACATATACATCTAATCCATTAGGAAGTTTTTCATAATAGAGTGTTTCTTTTAATTGCTCATAAACAATTTTCTCCACTTACTCTCCCTCCGTTCCTTGTAAAAAGTAAATTGTATCTAGTTCAATACTTTTAGCAACTTTTACAATTTCTTCTTTTGTCACACTTTCTATACCTGTAAGCCATTCTTCAACTGGACGTGTACGATCTGAAATAATGCCATGATATAGCATTTCTACAAAGCCACGTGGTGTATCAATTGCCTCTAATATTTGATTTTGGATGACACTTTTTGTTTGATGTATTTCTTCTTCAGAAAACTCTCCGTTTTGCATCGCAAGCATTTGTTCTTTAATAATCTCAACTGCTTTTTCATAATTTTTCGCTTCAATTCCTGACATAACAAATAATAAACCTTTATGACTTTCAAAGCGCGATGCTGCATAGTACGCTAAACTATTTTTTTCACGCACATTTACGAATAACTTCGAATGAGAAAAGCCACCAAACAATCCATTGAACAATTGCAATGCAAAATAATCTTCATCTTTATATGTGACAAATGTACGATAACCGATGTGTAATTTACTTTGTTTTAATTCTTGTTTTTCAACAACTTCTTTTTCTTCATTATTTCGTCTATGAAGGAGTACATTTCTTTCTCTCACTGGACGAGCTGAAATAGAAAAATACTTACTTACAAGATCAACGGCGTTTTCTGAAATATCACCAATAATATATAGATCCATTTCATCTTCCGCTAACACCTTTTGATAATATTGATACAGACTTTCATTTGTAATAGACATAACACTCTCTTTTTTTCCATTTGCACTTAAACGATACGGTTCTACTTTGCACATTTCTTCAATTAAACGCTCGTTTGCATAACGCATTTTATCGTCATAAGTAGCTTCAATTCTCTGTAACAGTGCTCTTTTTTCACTTTCTACGATAGAAGATAGGAAACCGTTGCCCTCCGTTGCTGGATGTAACACAATATCTGACAACATAGAAAGCGCTTTTTCAAATAACGGTGGTGCATCATGTAAGTAAACTTCATTTGCAATGTCTACATAAATAGAGATAATATGGTCTTCCCCTTTTTTACTTACATCTACCGCTAAAGAAGATCCGTATAATTCTTCTAAATATTGACGAAGACGAATTACAGAAGGTAATTTTTCTGTCGCACTTTGCAATACGTATGGCAATAAGGCACGCTCTGTCACCGTCTCCTCATTTAAAGGCGCTTTAAAACGAAATACAAAGGTATTCGTTTTATATTTATCAGTCGGAATAATATGTACGCGCAAACCATCTAACTCATGTAGTTGTTGTTCCATTAGTTTCATTTATAGCCCTCCTTTACGTATATAGGAATATTCCTCTTCAATATACAGTTTTTAGAAATAAAAAATCAACTTTTCTCCCTTATTATGCTTACATATGATTCTTTCTAAAAACTTTAATATGTAAGGAACATAGTAAAATTCCGTATTAAATATATTCTATGTAAAAAAGCCCACACTAATGTGCGAGCTTTTTTATACTTATAAAATACTTATCGTTTTCCTTTTTCATAAGGAGTTCCTAATGCTTTCGGAGCTTCAGAACGACCTACAAAACCAACAAGCGCTAATATTGTGAATACATATGGTAATATCGTTAATAAAACACTTGGAATTTGATCTAATACAGGAATTGTTCCGCCCGTTACACTTAGAGATTGCGCAAAACCAAAGAATAGAGCTGCACCTAATGCGCCTAGTGGATTCCACTTCCCAAAAATCATAGCAGCTAAAGCTAAGAAACCTTGTCCTGTAATAGTTGCCCCTGAGAAGTTATTAGAAATTGACATTGCAAAAATCGCTCCACCGATTCCAGCAAACACTCCTGAAATACAGACTCCAATATAACGCATTTTATATACATTAATCCCCATCGTATCCGCTGCCATTGGGTGTTCACCAACAGCACGTAGACGAAGACCGAACGGTGTTTTATAAATAACATACCAAACAACGAATGCTAAAATAATGGCAATATACGACGTTATTGGTACGTTCGAGAAAAATATTTTCCCTAAAACCGGAATATCCGAAAGGCCTGGAATATCAATCTTTTCAATACGATACTGAATAAAGTCAGTCTGCCCTTTATCAAAAATCTTCTTAATTGCAAATACTGTTAAACCAAGAGATAAGAAGTTAATGGCTACACCACTTACAACTTGATCTGCTCGGAATGTAATAGAAGCTACCGCATGAAGTAATGCAAATAATCCACTACCAATTGCCGCAAATAATAATGCAATCCATGGAGTCATCGTTCCCCAAGTATCACCCATCAATAAGTTTGTAACAACTCCAATAAATGCACCAAATAGCATTAGTCCTTCTAATCCGATATTTACAACACCTGATCGTTCACTAAATACACCACCTAGTGCTGTGAAAATGATAGGTGCCGATGTATATAACGTACCCGTCACAAGAATGGCTAATATATCTAAAAAGCTCATTTATTTCCCCTCCTTGCTCATGCGTGTAAGCGCCCATCTTAACACATAACTACATGCAACAAAGAAGATGATACATGCAATAATTACATTAATAAGCTCTGACGGTACATCTGCCTCAAAGTTCATTTGAGGGGAAGCACTTTTCAAACCACCAAATAATAAAGCTGAAAGGATTATACCAAACGGATTATTCCCTCCAAGTAATGCTACGGCAATCCCATCAAATCCTACTCCTGTAAACGAAGACATCGCTGTCATACTCTGAAATGTCCCTAATCCTTCCATCGCTCCACCAATCCCCGCAAATGCACCAGCAATTGTCATAGAGAATACTACATTACGAGAAACTTTCATACCTGCATATTGAGAAGCATGCTGATTAAATCCTACAGACTTTAATTCGTAACCTAAAGTTGTTCGATCTAATAAGAACCACATTAAAATAGCGATTAAAATTGCTACAATAATTCCCCAGTGTAGACGTGAACCGTCAGTAATAGAAGCAAGCCAGTCTGAAGATAGTGACGCACTCTCTTTAATATCATACGTTTTGTCATTACCCGCATGTAAGAAACGCTTAATGATGTCATACGTTACATACAACGCAATATAGTTCATCATAATAGTTACAATAACTTCATTCACTTGAAACTTCCCTTTTAAATATCCCGGAATGAAGCCCCAAATTCCGCCCACCAATGCGGCAAATAAAATCGATAATGGAATATGAAGGAACGCTGGTAGTGAGACTGCATAACCGAACCAAACCGCTGCAAGCCAACCAACTAACAATTGACCCTCTACCCCGATATTAAATAAACCTGTACGAAATGCAAACGCCACCGATAAGCCAGCAAGAATAAGCGGTATCATTGTACGGAGCGTTTCACCAATCGCACTTGCGCTGCCGAACATTCCTGTCCAAAGTGCACTATAACCAACAATTGGATCATAGCCACTAACTAGCATTACAATCGCTCCTACAAGTAAGCCGAAAATAACGGATAGTACTGGGACTAAAATATTTATCGTTCGTTCTGTTAAAAGCTTTTTAGCCATTTGTACCCACCTGCTCCTTCTTTGTTCCTCCAGCCATTAACAATCCAAGCTGTTGTTCATTCGTTTCTTTCGCATCAACTATTGCTACAATTTCCCCTTCATAAATAACAGCAATTCGATCGCTAACATTTAAGATTTCATCTAACTCTAATGATAAAAGTAATACACCTTTTCCTTTATCCCTTTGCTCTATTAATCTCTTATGAATAAATTCAATTGCTCCTACATCTAAACCACGTGTTGGCTGTGCCGCGATTAATAAATCTGGATTTCGGTCTACTTCACGTGCAATAATTGCTTTTTGTTGATTCCCCCCAGATAGAGCGCGTGCTAACGTTTGCTCACTAGGTGTACGCACATCAAACTGTTCAATAAGAGCCTTTGCTTTTTCTGTAATTTTGCTGAAATTTAAAATCCCTTTCTTTGAAAATGGATTTTTATAGTACGTTTGCAGAACTATATTATCTCTAACAGAAAAATCAAGAACGAGTCCGTGTTTATGACGATCTTCTGGAATATGACCAATTCCTTCTTCTGTTATTCTTCTAACAGGCCAATTTGTTATTTCTTTTCCTTTAATTGCAATAGAACCTGACTCAACTTTTCGTAAACCAGTAATTGCTTCTATTAATTCACTTTGTCCGTTTCCATCAATCCCTGCAATCCCAACAATTTCCCCCGCACGAACAGTTAAGTCAAGGCCTTTTACAGCAGGTAGTTGACGTGCATCGTGAACAACAAGGTTTGCAATTGAAAGTACCTCTTCTTTTGGCTTCGCGTCTATTTTTTCTGTTTTAAAATTCACTTGACGTCCGACCATTAATTCTGCAAGTTTATTTTCATCCGTATTTGCAACGTCAACCGTTCCAATCCCTTTTCCTTTACGAATAATCGTACAACGATCGCAAACTTCCATAATTTCTTTCAACTTATGTGTAATAAGAACAATAGATTTTCCTTCTTGTACAAGCTTTTTCATAATTTGAATTAGCTCATGAATTTCTTGTGGTGTTAACACAGCTGTCGGTTCATCAAATATTAAAATTTCTGCACCGCGGTAAAGAGTTTTCAAAATCTCAACACGCTGTTGCATACCCACTGAAATATCCTGTATTTTCGCATATGGATCTACAGCCAAACCGTATTGTTCAGACAGTTTTTGAATTTCTTTAGCAGCATCCTCAACAGCAATTTTCCCTTTTTTCTTCGGTTCATTTCCGAGAATAATATTCTCTGTAACTGTAAAATTATGAACAAGCATAAAGTGTTGATGGACCATTCCAATACCAAGGTCATTTGCTATATTCGGATTTGTAATTTTTACAGGTTTACCTTTAATTTTAATTTCACCCTGCTCTGGTTGGTACAAACCAAATAGTACATTCATCAATGTGGATTTCCCTGCACCATTTTCTCCAAGTAAAGCATGTATCTCACCCTGCTTTACTTGCAGCGTAATATCATCATTCGCTACAATGCCTGGGAATACTTTCGTAATGTTATTCATCTCAATTACGTATTCCATTGTGTTCCTCCTTTTAACAGGGAACATTCCCTATTACACTATTAACTTATTAAGCAATTCGGAAGTTTTATACATACAAAGGTTAGTTCTATGAACTAACCTTTGCTATTTCTCTATTTATTTTTTTAGAGAAGCTTCGTATTCTTTATACTCTTTATCTGTAGCTGGCACTTTAATTTCACCGGCTGTAATTTTCTTTTCAAGCTCTTCTACTTTTGTTAAAATTTCAGGGTTAACTTTTTTCACGTTATCAGTTGTTTTTGAAATACCAATACCGTCATCTTTTAAGCCAAACTCTTCAATTTTCCCACCTTTTAAATTCCCATCTTTTGCTTCTTTAGCTACTTTTTCTACAGCTACATCAACACGTTTAATCATTGAAGTTAATGTTACATTTTCAGGCATACCTTCTTGATGTTGGTCACGGTCAACACCGATTACCCAAACATTTTCACCTTTTTTCTTACGGTTTTTCGCTTCTGTGAACACACCGTTACCTGTACCACCAGCAGCATGATAAATTACGTCTACGCCTTGACCATACATTGCTGAAGCAAGAACTGTACCTTTTTCAGGCTTATCGAATGCTTCTGCATATTCAGATACGATTTCAATGTTTGGATTTACTGCCTTTGCACCAGCTTTAAATCCATTTTCAAATTTACTAATTAAATCACTTTTCATTCCACCAACAAATCCTACTTTATTCGATTTTGTTGACATAGCTGCTACCGCACCTACAAGGAATGATCCTTCATGATCTTTAAACGTAATGCTCGTTACGTTCGGTGCATCTACAACAGTATCTACGATTGCAAATTGTTGTTTTGACGATTCTTTTGCTACTTCTTTAATTGCACCCTCTAATTTATAACCAATTCCGAATGTTAAATCATATTTATCTTTCGAGAATTTTTTTAAATTCGGAATATAATCAGCCTCTTTTTCAGACTGAAGGTAACGATAATTTGTCTTTTCTTTTAAACCATTATCTTTACCAAACTTTTGTAACCCTTCCCAAGAAGATTGGTTGAATGACTTATCATCAACGCCCCCAACATCCGTTACGAGACCAACCTTGAAGTCTTTATTGTCTTTCTTGTCACTGTTCGCCTTATCCGAGTTACCACATGCACCTAAAACTGTACTTGCTGCTAATGTTAATGATAATAAAAGGCCTGCTTTTTTCTTCATACTAGAAACCCCTCCAAAAATGATATATATTTATTTATTCTTACGCTGCTGTTCCTTACTTCTTGCTGTCACCTCCCTAAAAAGGAATTTACCTACATACGCTTTCTTAATACGTGGAAGCTAAATTTATCAGCTCTAAAGTAATTGATAGAATATAAGATTGGCTCATCATTTTGATCATAGTGCATTTGTTTTAATACAAGCAGTGCTGTTTCAGGCTCACATTCTAAAATCGGTGAGATTTTAGGGTGATAGCCAATTGGCTCAATGTGGGCAACCGCATATGTTATGCGCTTATGTGTGTTATTATGTATCACCGTTAATAATGATTCCTCATTGTAACCCGATAAATCTGGCAATATTTCTTTTGCAAGTTTATCGATACAATACACAACAGGCTCCCCATCTGCTGTACGTACGCGTTCAATCATCACTGCATTAAAACCATCTTCACTATTAAACTTCTCTTTTTCCTCTTCTGTTAAAGTTGTAGTAGATGATGATAAAAAGATTGTTCCTGGTGTTTTCCCCACACTAGAAATCATATCTGTAATACTAGAAAGTTGTTCTATTCCAGAAGAAAATAATGGCTTTGCATTTACAAATGTCCCTACACCATGTCTACGAATGACAACATTTTCTTCTTCTAAAATACGCAACGCTTCCCTTAAAGTCGCTCTACTTACGCCAAGTTCTTTCGCTAAATCAAACTCTGATGGTAACTTTTGTCGTTCTTTATAAGCCCCATCTTTAATTTTTTCTTTGATGTGATCAATCACCCGTAGATATAGGTGACGACTATCGGATTTTACTGACATAAGACTCCCCCGCATTTCAATTATTCGACCTCTGATGTAAGACTTCTTTTCTCTTTTTTCAACTTACAACATAGT
The DNA here is from genome assembly GCF_001836235.1 of Bacillus sp. HMSC036E02. NCBI lineage: Bacteria > Bacillati > Bacillota > Bacilli > Caryophanales > Bacillaceae > Bacillus > Bacillus sp. HMSC036E02. The sequence continues at coordinate 89,069 of NZ_KV827816.1, forward strand.
ACAAATGACTAAACACCAAAATAAGCGTAATTGTCGAATAAATAATAATAATTTTTTTTAATGAAATTTTCACTCTTTATTGCATAAAAAAAACTTTGCACCATAAACATTCCTCATTTCGAGAAAAAGTTCGGCACAAAGATCCTTTACATCCTTTGTTACACACTTTTCCCCTCATAGTCTAGCAATTCATGGTTGCCAGGTAGAAACTTATGGACCTTATCTCCAAGATTATATGAGGCAGTGATTCTTTTCGAAGTAATCTTACCACTTGCTCTCATACGTGTCAACAAAATCTAACATTTTTCTGCATTAAATATCGAACATTTACATAAAACATACTCAAAGTATTCGTATTCTAAAGAGCACTCCTGAATGTAAGCCCTTTCTTTATTACTGAGTATAGTATATAACAAAAACACTATATAAAAAAGCCTAATTGTAAAAACAATTAGGCTTTTTTTAAGAACTTTTTTCTTGTACATCATTAATGAGCACTTCTCTCGGTTTACTACCTTCATACGGACCTACTACACCATTCATTTCCATTGCATCAATTAGGCGAGCAGCTCGCGTATAACCTACTCTAAACCTACGTTGTAACATAGAAACAGATGCTGTTTGCATTTCCACTACAAGTTGAACCGCTTCATCATATAATTCATCTTCTACTTCCTGCTTCGTATCAGGAACATCTTGCGGAATCATATCTTCTTGATATTGTGCTTTTTGCTGTCCAATGACATATTCTACAACTCTCTCAACTTCATCATCTGATAAAAATGCGCCTTGTACACGTACAGGTTTCGATGCACCAATTGGTATAAACAGCATGTCTCCACGACCTAGTAGCTTCTCTGCACCACCACCGTCAAGAATTGTACGAGAATCTGTTTGAGAAGATACAGCGAATGCAATACGTGATGGAATATTTGCTTTAATAACACCCGTAATAACGTCAACTGACGGACGTTGCGTTGCAATAATTAAATGAATACCAGCAGCACGAGCCATTTGCGCTAGACGCATAATCGCATCCTCTACATCAGACGAAGCAACCATCATTAAATCTGCTAACTCGTCCACAATTACTACAATATAAGGTAATTCGGGTTGTTTCGCTTCTGATTGACTATTATGCTCTTTTATATAATCGTTGTATCCTTCAATGTTACGTGTACCACTATGAGCAAACAATTCATAACGACGTTCCATTTCACTCACAACTTTTTTCAATGCTTGCGATGCTTTTTTCGGATCAGTTACAACTGGCGTTAACAAATGAGGCACACCGTTATATACATTTAACTCTACCATTTTCGGGTCAATCATCATTAATTTTACTTCATGTGGTTTTGCACGCATTAAAATACTAACAATAATACCGTTAATACATACACTTTTCCCGCTACCTGTCGCACCAGCTACGAGTAAATGGGGCATTTTATTTAGACGGGCTAATACCGCTTCACCTGTAATATCTCGGCCAAGACCAATTAACAACTTCTCTTCCGGATGGTTATTAGCCTTAGAATCAAGCACTTCCCTCAGTGTTACCATCGAAACTTCTGAGTTCGGAACTTCGATCCCTACAGCTGATTTCCCGGGAATTGGCGCTTCAATACGAATGTCCTTTGCAGCTAAAGCAAGGGCTAAATCATCACTTAAACTGACAATTTTGCTTACCTTTACCCCCATATCAGGATACACTTCATATTTTGTAACTGCAGGACCTCTATGTACTTTTGTTACTTTCGCTTTCACTCCGAAACTTTGGAATGTACGTTCTAATTTACGAGCATTCTCATAAATTTCCGCATTTTCATTTGTAACTTGCTTATTCTTTGGAAATTTTAATATATCAAGTGAAGGAAGCTTGTAATCTTTATTTTCTACATTTGAAAATTGCATAGGAGGTGCTTGCGCTTCACTCTCTAACGATTCAACAATTTTTTCTCCACGCTTTTTCTTTGGTTCTTCAATTGGCGGAGTCTCTTCAATAAACGGTGAAGTGATCAAATCTTCTTCCTCTACTTCGATTCGTTTATCCTCTTCTTCATTTACAGGATAATTCTCAGTGAAATTCGAAATAATCGGAGGATCAATTGAAATTTCTTCCATCGGCTCAATAATTTCTTCTTGTTCTGCAGCACGTTTGCTTCTTGTGCTTCTTGTTGTTTTTTTCTTTTCTGTTTGTTCAGCCGTTCTTTTAGCTCTCCAATCTTTATAATCCCCTTGCATCACTTGAAATTGACTTCTAAGAATTCTACCAACTGGCGCTAACACTTCTCCAATATGCTTATTTGTTATACAAAGTATACCGAGAATAACTAGAATAATACCAATGATATAAGCTCCTACTTCGTCAAATAAGAAGTAACATGTTGCGAACATAAGCGCACCAAACATACCACCACCTAAATGAACGCTATCTGGCCCCTTTTTCATTTCAAGAAAGAAGTTATCTTTCGTACTCACAATAACAGAAGTATTTTGCACTGCTCCATCTTTTGTAAGAAGGTTAAATAATGTAATATGACTAAACATTAATATCGCCAATACAATTAAATAAAATCCAATTAATCGTTTATTTAAAAGGTTCGGCCATCCGCGTTTTATAACAAAGGAAACCGATAAAGCTATTACACCTAACACACCAATTATGTACCACTCACCAAAGAAGAAGCGAAAAAATAACACAAACGATTTTCCTACAACGCCTAGCTGTAAAATCGTAATGATTGAAAGTGCAAAAAGAGTTAAACCGACAATTTCATAATACAAAGTTGGCTTTATCGTACGCCTTGCCTTTGCCTTCGTCCCTCTTTGCTTTTGTTTTGCCATTTCTTCACCTCGCGTTCTACATATAAATAAAGCTCCCCTCAAAATTCTCTATTTATATGTCTGTTTTCTCTATTTTTCAGGTCTTTATATCTTCTATTTTTACACTTCTTGTAAAATGCTAAATAAACAGAAGAAAGCAGCCTACTCATGGCTGCTCAACCGTCTTGTTTTTTATATTATACCATAGCTTCTAAACAAAATCCTTCTTTTTGCTAAAAGGTTATTTTCTGACCGGGCTCAAACTCTAAATAGTGAAGTGGGTCCGTACTTAGCACACGTACAATAGAATAACATCCATGTTCCTCTTCAGAAACCATTAATTCCACACCATTTATATTTACAACTTTTTGACTTTCACATTGTGAATAATCGGCCGGATACACAAGTTGCTCTGGCATAATTGTATATAAAATCATTGTAGCATTGTCCCTTCTGTACTATCTTCCGCACGAACATCTATTAATTCGTTTAATTTTCGAATCGCATTTCCAATACCGCCGACATCATCTATAAGACCGTACTTTACTGCATCCCCACCAATTACATTCGTCCCAATATCTCGTGTTAAATTTCCTTTCGCAAACATAAGCTCTTTAAAACGATCTTCTGTTACTTTCGAGTGCTTCGTCACAAAACGAATGACTCTTTCTTGCATCTTATCCAAATACTCAAATGTTTGTGGCACACCTATGACAAGACCTGTTAAACGAATTGGATGAATTGTCATCGTCGCAGTTTCCGCAATAAACGAATAGTCAGTAGAAACAGCAATCGGTACACCGATGGAATGTCCCCCACCTAAAACTAGAGATACTGTTGGTTTTGAAAGTGAAGCTACCATTTCAGAAATTGCTAGCCCAGCTTCAACGTCACCTCCAACCGTATTTAATATTAAAAGCAAACCTTCAATTTTCGGATTTTGTTCAATCGCAACAATTTGCGGAATGATATGCTCATATTTTGTTGTTTTATTTTGCGGTGGTAATTGAACATGACCTTCCACTTGTCCGATAATCGTTAAACAATGAATACGTGATTCATTCATCTGTGGTACATTTGTCTGTCCAAGCTGTTGAATTTTTTCAACTATTGAAGCCTCTTTTCCAGCTTCTTTTGGCTCAGCTTCTTTTTCTTCATTTGTATATCGATCACGTTCTGTCATTTCGCATCCCCTTTCACTCGTATATAACTATTATTTCTTAAGTTATAAATTTCATTCGATAGGGTTAAAAAGAAAAAAGATCACCCATAAGGGTGATCTTTTTATACTTCCATAATAATCGGTAAAATCATAGGTTTTCTCTTTGTCTCTTCGTACAAGAACTGTCCTAATAATTCACGAATATTTTGTTTTAACATTGACCATTCAATTGAATATTCTTTAATTGACTGCTCAACAATCATACGTACAATCTCTGTAGATCGTTCAATTAACGCTTCTGATTCACGAACATATACGAAACCACGTGAAATGATTTCTGGACCAGAGATAATTTTCTTTTCATCTTTACCAAGCGTTACAACAACTACTAGTATTCCATCTTGAGATAACATCTTTCTATCTCGAAGAACGATATTACCAACGTCACCTACACCTAATCCATCAATTAAAACATTACCAGCTTGTACTTTACCGACTAAGTTCGCTTCATCGTCACCAAAAGCAATTACATCGCCTTTTTCTACGATAAAGATATTTTCTCTTGTAATACCTACATCTTCAGCTAAATATGCATGTGCTTTTTGCATACGGAACTCACCATGTACGGGTACAAAGTACTTTGGTTTCATTAAATTTAACATTAATTTTAATTCTTCTTGGCTACCGTGACCTGACACGTGAACTTTTCGTTCGCCGTAATAAACAACTTCAGCTCCAGCTCTAAATAACAAATCAATAATTTTTGATACAGATATTTCATTACCCGGAATTGGCGAAGCAGCAATGATAACAGTATCACCTTTACGAATTGAAATTTGTTTATGTGCTTGTTTTGCCATCCTAGATAGAGCAGCCATCGGTTCACCTTGACTACCTGTCGTTAAAATAGCTACCTTTTTCTCTGGGAAGTTGTCTACTTCTTGTAATGAAATAACCATACCTTCTGGAACATCTAAATAACCAAGACGTCTTGCAATGTCTACTACTTTCACCATACTACGTCCTACTACCGCTACTTTTCGCCCTGTTTCAGCAGCTGCATCAAATACTTGTTGAATACGATGTACATTCGATGCAAATGAAGCAACGATAATACGACCTTCTGCGCCGTAGAACACTTTAGAGATTTCTACACCAACTTCTTTTTCTGAACCTGTATAACCTGGGCGCTCTGCGTTTGTACTATCAGATAATAAGCAAAGTACGCCTTCATTTCCGATTTGCGCCATTTTCCCAAGGTCTGCTCCACTATTTCCAATTGGAGTTTGATCGAATTTAAAGTCTCCCGTATATACGACTGCACCTTTTGATGTATGGAAACAAACGCCAACAGAATCCGGAATACTATGTGTCGTTCCGAAGAATGACACCGTTGTAGTGTTAAATTCTACTGTTGAATTTGAATCGATTGTTTTTAGGTCTACACGGCCTAACATGCCCGCTTCACCAAGTTTTTCTTGTATAAGTCCTACTGTTAATTTCGTTGCATAGACTGGAATAGATAATTTACGAAGTACATACACAATTCCACCAATATGATCTTCATGACCGTGAGTAATAAATAACCCTTTTACTCGCTCTTGATTTTCCACTAAATATGTAATATCAGGAATAACGATATCAATTCCAAACATTTCATCTCCCGGGAACATTAACCCTGCATCTACGATAAAGATTTCAGAATCAATTTCAACACAGTACATGTTTTTCCCGATTTCACCTACTCCACCAAGAGCAAATACTTTAACAGACTCATTCTCTTTTCTCTTCATGTTGTTGCCTGGTTTAAAAATCTTGCAAACACTGATTTCACTAAAATTGCAGAGACACCAGGGGAAACTCTACAACCACCATATTTTCACCGTCCAAGACGAATGTCCTTACCGTTATGCGATATCATGTCCTTGTTTATTTTTTAAACCAGGTTTCACCTCTCTTTCATTATATAAATCAAATATCTTATTCGATATGATATGAAAATTTAATTAAATTATAATTTTTCCCAATTTTGCTAAGCATACCCGTACTAAGCTACTTAGCCATATTATACCTGATACAAGAAATAGAACACAAGTTAAATCGTGCGAAAGAAAAAGTAAAAGAACGGAATGACAACAAAAGTATCGAACGTATTTCCTTTATATTTACTTCGATTTTATACTCCATATTATTTTGAAGAACTAGCCATACATACGCTAAATTCATTTCATAATAGGGAGTTTCAAGATTTATTTTTTTAGAATCCAACAAAAACACTTACAAAATGGAATTTTTTTATGAATTACGTCAAATTTGAGGGGATTTCTCTAAAAACAAACACCGTAGTTTATTACGTTTATTCCATAATATCTATCATTTTTTGACTCGATTAAAGGGGTACGATTATTTTCTTATACACATAATGAAGAAGCGATTAATATTCTTATAAGAACACATATAGGTGAGAAAACGAGGAAAAGATTTTCATATAATAAAAAATGACCTAGTTCTACACTAGGTCATTTTTTATTAACGAGGGATAGATTGCATTACAGATTGTAACGTTACTCTTTCTTCTTCTGTTAATGGAAGAAGTGGTAAACGTACAGAACCTACATCTAATCCAACCATTTGTAACGCTGTTTTTACTGGAGTTGGACTTGGCGCCATAAATAATGAATCAGTTACTCTTACAAGTAATTGATGTAATTTTTGTGCCTTCTTAAATTCTCCTGCTTGAAATGCTGTAATCATTTCTTGCATTTCGTTTCCGATAACATGAGATGCTACCGAAACGATACCTTTCGCTCCAACTGCCATAGCTGGTAACGTTAAACCATCATCACCGCTGTATACCGCAAAGTCGTCCGCTGTTTTTTCAATGATTTCTGTCATTGTTAACACATCGCCGCCCGCATCTTTAATAGCAACAATGTTTTCTATTTCTGATAAACGAACAACTGTATCAACGGAGATTTGTACAATAGATCGTCCCGGAACGTTATATAGCATAACCGGAAGCGGCGTACTTTCAGCAATTGCTTTAAAATGCTGATACATTCCTTCTTGACTCGGTTTGTTATAATACGGTGCTACTAGCATTACTGCATCCACACCAACTTCTGTTGCCTTTTTAGTTAAGTCAATAGAAGCATGCGTATTATTGCTACCTGTTCCAGCGATTACGGGCACTCTTTTATCGACAACAGATACCACATGGCGATATAACGCTACTTTCTCTTCTGAAGTTAATGTAGGAGATTCTCCTGTCGTTCCTCCTACCACGATTGCTGTTGTACCGTTATCAATTAAATAATTTACCAATTTCGTTGTCTTTGCAAAATCGATATTCCCGTTTATATCAAACGGTGTTACCATCGCGGTTGCAATTGTCCCAAAATCTATCATGGTCTCACTCCTTATTGTTCCAGTTGCTTTTCTTTTGAAAGCTCAAACGCACTATGTAATGCATTTACAGCCTCCACTAAATCAGTTTCTTTTACAAGAACCCAAATTGTTGTATGACTATCTGCCGATTGCAGGATTTGAATACCTTTTTCTGCTAAAGCTGTAACGATTTTCGCAGTAACCCCTGGGTATCCTGCCATTCCAGCCCCAACGATAGATACTTTCGCACAATGTTCTGTCACAATTGGCTCATATCCAAGGTTCTGTAATAATTTAACTGCATGACTTGATACATTATCACTCACCGTATATGCTACGCCAGTAGGTGAAATATTAATTAAATCAACACTTATTCCTTCGTTCGCCATCTCTTTAAACACATGTTGTTGCAAATCATATGCCGTTTCTTTTGCAAGCACTTTAATTTGCGTTACGTTTGATACGTGAGCAATGCCCGTAACAGGACGTTCTTCTACATCACGCCCTCTTGTAGCACCGTCATATGCTGAAATAAGCGTACCTTCACTATCAGAATACGTAGAACGTACACGAAGTGGCACTTTTGCATGCATCGCAATTTCAACTGCACGTGGATGAACGACTTTCGCACCTTGATAAGCCATGTTACAAATTTCGTTATACGTTACAGTTTGAAGATGACGTGCATCTTTTACAATACGAGGATCTGCAGTCATAACACCTTCTACATCAGTGAATATATCGATATATTCAGCATGAAGTGCAACACCTAATGCTGAAGCTGAAGTATCACTGCCTCCGCGTCCAAGTGTTGTCGTATCACCTTTTTTCGTTTGCCCTTGAAATCCTGTAACGACGATTACATCTACATTTTCTAACTCTTCATGTATACGATCGCAATTCATTTCAATAATCTTTGCATTCGTAAAGTCATCATTCGTTACAAAACCAGCTTGTGCACCATTTAATGCTGCTGCTTTTATACCGTTCTCATTCAACATATTAGAGAAAACAATTGCAGAGATTAACTCTCCGCATGATAATAATAAATCTTGCTCACGTTTAGAAATAGTAGATTCCTCTTGATTTACAAGACTTAATAACGTATCCGTTGCATATGGTTCACCTTTACGGCCCATAGCAGATACGACAGTAACTACTTTATAACCAGCAGCTAATGATTTTTTTATATGATGAAGCGCATGCTTACGTCCATTATCATCACGTACTGATGTGCCACCAAATTTTTGAACAATTATTTTCATATTTTGCACCTTCTCTTAGCCGTTTACACTAATTGTAATTTTACTAAGCGCTCTGCAATTTGAACAGAATTCCATGCAGCGCCTTTTAATAAGTTATCAGATACGACCCAAAGATGGAATCCTTTATCGTTATTTAAATCTTTACGGATTCTTCCAACGAATACTTCGTTTTTACCTACTGCAGTAGCTGGCATTGGATATAACTGCTCTTCTGGATTATCTTGCAGAACAATACCTTCCGCATTTGCAAGTAAGCTCTTTAATTCTGCTACTGTTACGCCTTCTTTTTCTACTTCGATGTAAACAGACTCAGAGTGTCCTGATACAACTGGTAAACGTACACATGTTGCCGCTACTTCTAATTCAGGCATATGCATAATTTTTTTCGTTTCGTTAATCATTTTCATTTCTTCAAACGTAAATCCATTATCTTGGAATTTATCAATCTGTGGAATCGCATTAAAAGCAATTGGGAAATGCTTCTTATCACCTGATACAGGAAGAACATTTGCCTTAACTTCTTCGCCATTTAAGATTGCTTGTGATTGTTCATGCAGTTCTTCAATAGCTGCCGCACCAGCACCTGATACAGCTTGATATGTGGAAACGATTACTCGTTTTAAACCATATTGCTGACGAACTGGCTCAAGAGCTACTACCATTTGAATTGTAGAACAGTTTGGATTTGCAATAATACCATTATGTTCTTTTAAGTCGTTTTCATTTACTTCAGGTACAACAAGTGGCACGTTTTCTGTCATACGGAATGCACTTGTATTATCAACAACAATCGCACCGCGTTTTGCTGCTTCTGGCGCTAATTGTTTCGATACAGATCCACCAGCACTAAATAGTGCGATATCTACTCCTTCAAAGCTTTCAGGAGTTGCCTCTTGAACTGTAAATTCTTCGCCTTTAAATACAAGTTTCTTACCTGCAGATCGTTTAGATGAAAGTAACGTTAATTTCCCGATTGGAAATTCTCGTTTCTCTAAAGTATTTAACATTTGTTCACCAACTGCGCCGGTTGCTCCAACTACAGCGACATGAAAAGTTTTTTGCTTTTCCATCACTATGCCCCTTTCTAGATACCAATCCTTCTATAACTTAGAATCAGAAGGAGTATACAATACCCCTTCTGATCTTAATAACGTTAATTTTATCATATTCTACAGTAAGAATGATGGTTTCATCAAAAATTGTCCGTTTTTTTTCGTTTTTTAATTCATATATCTGAATTTTTCTACGACCACCGGTTGCAATTGCTTTCCTTGCAGCGCTTCTAATACTGTATCTTCCAGTAACTCCATACGAGCTACCATTGAGTTCGGTTTTTTCTCTGGCGCATCTTGACCGAATGGGACGAAGTAGATGTTTTTTGTTGCCATTAGGCGCATGAGATTTACCCCATTTAACCCTAAAGCATCATTCGTCGAAACAGCCAATACGACAGGCTTGCCATTTCTTAACGTCGCTTTCGCTGCCATTAATACTGGAGAGTCTGTCATTGCATTTGCAAATTTACTCATAGAATTCCCTGTTAGTGGTGCAATTACCATACAATCTAGTGGAATTTTAGGTCCTAGTGGTTCTGCACCAACGATTGAATTAATTGCTTTAAAACCTGTTATTTCTTCAATCTTCTTAATCCACTCTGCTCCTTCTCCAAATCTAGTATTTGTTGATTGAACAGTGTAAGAAACAACAGGACGTACTTCTGCTCCCTCAGCAATTAATTTTTCTAAATGAGGCATTACTTCTTCGTACGTACAATGTGAACCTGTAAATCCGAAACCAATTCGTTTCCCCTTCAAACTCATTTCTTTTCCTCCTCCTTTGCAATTGCATCTGCTGCTAATAACTGAGAAAGAACATTTGCTAAAATTTGCCCAGCCGTTTTTGGGGCAACAATACCTGGTAATCCAGGTGCTAGCAATGCTTTGACTCCTCTTTTTTCCGCATATCTAAAGTCAGTACCGCCTGGTTTAGAAGCTAAATCAATCACTAACGTATGAGCTGGCATTTTTGCAATAACATTCGCTGTTACAACGAGATGCGGAATCGTATTAATTACAATATCGATATTTCCTACTTCTTTCTCTATGTCTTGCATATGAAAAGGAGAAAACATCATTTCTGTAATACGTGCAATATGTTCAGATCGTCTTGCTCCAACTTTGACATGGGCTCCTAATGATTGAAATGCTCTCGCAACACTCATTCCTGTTCTCCCAAATCCTAGAACCATTACATTGGACCCATGAATTGTATAGTCGGTATGTTGAATTACCATCATTAATGTACCTTCTACCGTTGGAATAGAATTGTATATTGCTACATCATCACGATCAAATAATTTAACAAGTTTTCGATTCGTAGTAGATACGAGATTTTCCAAGTAAGGTGTACCAATACCTGAATATATAGTAAAGTGTTCTGGTGTATTTTCAATTTGTTCTTTCGTTATTGAAACTTTTTCATTTGAAAAAATAGTATCTACTTCTCCTTTGGCATTTGTACCGGCAACCGGCAAAATAATTGCGTCTACAGAAGTGAAATCTAAATTTTGTATACTTTCTTTTGCTGCCCCTGTGAAACCATGATCTAACTGATCAAAACCTATCAAAGAAAGTTTCGCATCCAATTCAACTAGCTTACGAATTACTTCTAGCTGCCTTGCATCTCCTCCTATGACAGCAATATGCATCTCAGTCAACATTCCCTAATTCACCTTCTTTTTCTGTCATTTATAAGAAAAGTGCCTACTTTTTCTTTTTCCTCCACATCATATGTAATGTACGAGTTTATGGTGATTGAAAATCCAAATGCACATATGATTTATCAGGTTTCTATGTAGATACAAAAAAAGATGACCAAAATGGCCATCCTTCACTCCGAATTTGAACGATCTATACTATCACAAAGAAGCATATCGTGTCCGACTTTCTTTATTTGACTCCATGCCACTCTTACTTCTTGTGGTTCCTTTTTAAAACCTCCCCACTTCCCTACAGGTATTATAAGTGTTTGTATTTGTCCGTCTTTCTCATTAATCTCTAAATCCATATAACCTAAGGCTCCCATTTTTTCCGCTTTTTCTATATCTACAACCTCTTTACCGCTTAATTCACTTAATCGCATACTCACTCCACTCCCCTACTAAATTTTTCATTTGCATTGTCTATAATTAGTACCTATTCTATATGTATAAAAAAAATAACCTTCTCTCATTTAAAAAGAGAGAAGGTTATTTTCAGATACATCGTAAAAGTTGATTATAGTTTTATTCCTTTTGGAAGTTTTCCATCTGGACTAATCAATGCTGCAGAGAATTCATCTGTAAACATGTTACGAATTAACCCATCTACATTTTCTTTTGTTACAGTGTTTACACTTTCGATAATCTCATCAAGTGAACGATGCTTACGAAGTAGCAATTCATTTTTACCATTACGGCTCATACGACTATTCGTACTTTCTAAACTTAACATTAAGTTTCCTTTTAATTGCTCTTTACTATTAATAAGCTCTTTTTCTGTAATACCTGTATTTTTCAATGTTTCTAATGTTTCTTGCATTGTTTCATACAGTGTATCTAATTGTTGACTACCTGTTCCACCATACAGTGTTAACATACCTGTATCTTCATAAGAAGAATGGTAAGAAAATACTGAGTAAGCTAACCCACGTTGCTCACGTACTTCTTGGAATAAACGGCTACTCATACTACCGCCTAAAACGTTATTTAATACAATTAAGTTATAAATGTCTTCGTGTCCCATTTGTAAGCCTTTATATCCTAAACATAAATGAGCTTGTTCTGTTTCCTTTTTACGTGCTACTTTGTTAAAATGGAATATTGGACTATGTACTTGTTCACGGTTTGTTGTTCCTTCATAACTACCGAAATATTGCTCTACCGTTTGTAAGAAGGCTTCATCAATATTTCCTGCAACTGAAACAACTACATTTTCAGGTGTATAATGATCCTTAATATATTGGCGTAGCGTATCACCTGTAAACGTATCAAGTGTTTCTTCTGTTCCTAAAATAGGATATCCAAGCGGATGCGTTTCATATGTTGCTTTCGTTAACATATCATGCACAATATCGTCTGGAGCATCTTCGTACATTTTAATTTCTTCACATACGACATTCTTCTCTTTTTTCAATTCTTCTTCATCAAATGTTGAATTAAAGAACATGTCAGCTAATACATCTAAAGCATATTTAGCATGTTCATCTAGCACTTTTGCATAGTAACAAGTGTACTCTTTTGAAGTAAAAGCATTCACTTGCCCACCAATACTATCAAATGATTCTGCAATTTCGCGTGCACTACGTGTTTCTGTCCCTTTAAAGAACATATGCTCTAAAAAGTGAGAAATCCCGTTATTTTTTTCATTTTCATTTCTTGATCCCGCATGGATCCAAATACCAATCGCAACCGATCTTACGGTTGGTATATTCTCCATAACTATTCTTACACCATTTTTACAAGTATATTTTTTAATCAAAAACTTTCCTCCTACTGCCAGTTTCTCTAAATAAGTGCTATTATTTAATGATAACAAGTTTAAGGATGAATGTCATGCAAATGTATTTAATCCACACGTTTTTCATCCAGTAATTCTGTTATATTCCCTACTTTATATCCTTGTTCCTTCAATTTTTTAATCATTGTATCTAATGCTTCTGCCGTTGACGAAGTAGGATGCATTAATACGATAGCACCTGGGTGTATTTTTCTCATTACTCTCTGCAATAGTACATCTGGCTCAGGTCGCTTCCAATCGATTGTATCGACAGTCCACATAATCGTTCCCATTTGGAAATCATCAGCGATTTTCACGACTTCATCCCGAAAACTTCCACTCGGCGGGGCAAACCATCTCACCTTTTGATTCGTAGCAGCTTCAATCATTCGATTTGTTTTTTGTAACTGCTCTCGTATTTCATCAGACGATAGCGTTTTCATATTAGGGTGCGTATAAGAATGATTTCCGACTTCTTGATTTGCATCGACAATCATTTTTGCAAATCGTAAATTTTCTTTCACCCAACGTCCTTCTAAAAAGAAAGTCGCCTTCACATCATGCTTTTTCAATATTTCTAATATACGAGGCAAATACTCGTTTCCCCATGCCACATTTATTGTTAATCCCACCATCTTTTTATTCGGATGCCCCCTATAAATTGGAGCAGGTGATAAATCTTCTAAGTGGACACTCGGTGATACTTCCTTAAATTCAAGGTGTTTTTGATCAAATTCCTTTAGCTTCTTCATATTGTTATAGGATGCTTCCATATCAACTTGTCTTCCATTATATCCTGGTGTTGCTTTCCATATCTTATCAATCATCGCATTTTGAGGTGCAATCTCATATTGTTTTGCATGCTTTTGAATTTCTTCATATAAGTTATCCTGTGCAAAAACAGAATAAGAGCCTAAACTGACATATAAAGAAAATATACATATGTATGCCAATATACGAACTTTCATATAAACCCTCCCAAATTAACTATATAAAAAAACATTTTTCTTCTTATCTTTGTTAATTTGAGCGTTATAATGAAAACTATACCTATACTGACATAAAAATATATATAAATCATATTTTTACATAACAAAAAAAGCCAGTTAAACTGGCTTTCGCTTATTGCTGCTCTTGTTTGTTTTCTTCTTTAGCAGCTTCTTTTTCTTGCTCTTCTTTTAGCAATACTTTTCTAGATAGATTAACACGACCTTGCTTGTCAATCTCGATAACTTTAACCGTAATTACGTCACCGATTTTTACAACGTCTTCTACTTTACCTACACGCTCAAGTGCAAGTTCAGAAATGTGAACTAATCCATCTTTACCGCTGAATAATTCAACGAAAGCACCGAATTTCTCAACACGTTTCACTTTTCCTTCGTAGATTTCACCTACTTGTACTTCGCGAACGATATCTTCGATAATTTTCTTAGCTTTGTCGTTCATTTCTTGGTTTATTGAAGAAATGAATACTGTGCCATCTTGCTCGATGTCAATTTTAACGCCAGTTTCTTCAATAATTTTATTGATTTGTTTACCGCTCGGTCCGATAACGTCACGGATTTTATCTGGATTAATTGTCATTGTAATAATCTTTGGAGCGTACGCTGATAATTCAGTGCGTGGCTCTGGAATAACAGATAACATATGATTTAGAATGTGCACACGACCAACTTTCGCTTGTTGTAATGCCTCTTCTAAAATCTCACGAGATAGACCATCGATTTTAATGTCCATTTGTAGTGCAGTTACACCTTGTGCTGTACCTGCTACTTTAAAGTCCATATCACCTAAATGATCTTCCATACCTTGAATATCAGATAAAATTGTGTAATGCTCACCAGTTTTAACTAGACCCATTGCAATACCTGCAACTGGAGCTTTAAGTGGAACACCAGCATCCATCATTGCTAAAGTACTACCACAAATACTTGCTTGTGAAGTAGAACCATTTGATTCTAAAACTTCAGATACAAGACGTACTGTGTATGGGAAATCTTTTTCAGATGGAATTACAGGCTCAAGTGCGCGTTCTCCTAGTGCACCGTGACCGATTTCACGACGACCTGGTCCACGCATTGGTCTAGTTTCACCAACACTAAATGATGGGAAATTGTAATGGTGCATAAAGCGTTTTGATTCTTCTACACCAAGACCATCTAAAATTTGCACATCGCCTAATGCACCTAATGTACAAATACTTAATGCTTGTGTTTGTCCACGAGTGAACAAACCAGAACCGTGTGTACGAGATAAAATGCCAACCTCTGATGCTAATGGACGGATTTCGTCACCTTTACGGCCATCTGGGCGGATTTTTTCAACTGTAATAAGACGACGTACTTCTTCTTTTACAATTTTATATAAAATCTCATTTACTTGTCCTAATGTATCAGCGTCAGCTTCCTGCGCTTCGTAATGCTCAATAACACGCTTTTTCACTTCGTTAATTGCATCTTCACGTGCATGCTTCTCATGTACTTGAATTGCTGAATGCATATCTTCTTCAGCCATTTCACGTACAGCTTGGTTAAGATCAGCGTCAACTTCATAAAGTTTCACTTCTGTTTTCTCTTTACCTACAGCTTGTACAATCTCTTCTTGGAATGCAATTAGACGTTTAATTTCGTCATGACCAAACATAATTGCTTCTAACATTGTTTCCTCAGGCACTTGATCTGCTCCTGCTTCAACCATGTTAATTGCATCTTTCGTACCAGCTACAACAAGGTGAATATCACTTTGTTCTTGCTGTTCTACTGTTGGGTTGATAACGAATTCGCCGTTAATACGACCAACTGTTGCACCCGCGATTGGACCTTCAAATGGAATATCTGAAATCGATAACGCTAATGAAGAACCAAGCATAGCTGCCATTTCAGAAGAACAATCTTGATCAACACTCATTACGATGCTGACAACTTGTACTTCGTTACGGAAACCATCTGCGAAAAGTGGACGGATTGGACGATCGATTAAACGACTTGCCAAAATTGCTTTTTCACTTGGACGACCTTCACGTTTAATGAAACCGCCAGGAATTTTTCCGACTGCATATAAACGCTCTTCATAGTTTACTGTAAGTGGGAAGAAATCTACATTTTTTGCTTCTTTTGATGCAGTTGCTGTAGATAGAACCGCTGTATCGCCATATCTTACTAATACTGCTCCGTTCGCTTGTTTTGCAAGCTGACCAGTTTCAACTGTTAGCTGGCGACCAGCTAAATCTATCGAGAAGACTTGCTTTTCTTGACTCATTTAAGTACCCCTCTCAATTTAAAGTATTCAATTCTTCTATGTAAATGGATAGTATATCACAATATTCTACCTCTAGTATTGCCTAAAATTAAGTAAGCTATAAAGCGTAGAAGATATATTTTTACCTAACAAAAAAGCGGGAATATTCCCGCTTCTTTGACTATCGACGTAAGCCAAGCTTTGTGATTAATTCACGGTAACGTGTGATATCGCTATTACGAAGGTAAGTTAGTAAGTTACGACGTTTACCAACCATCTTTAATAGACCACGACGTGAATGATGATCTTTCTTGTGAGTACGTAAGTGCTCGTTTAGAGTGTTAATTTGCTCCGTTAGGACAGCAATTTGAACCTCTGGAGAACCAGTATCAGTCTCATGAGTTCTAAATTGTGCAATGATTTCATTTTTACGCTCTTGTGTTAAAGCCATCCTATTTCACCTCCTATTAATTAAACCCCCAATTACCTAGCAAGCGTCGGTGAGTCGCAATGCCAAGCAATGGTTGTCATAAAGTACATAACATAGAATACTACTTTTCATTTGAAAAAGCAAGTATATTCTTTTCGCTCACAAAATATTCTTGGGCTGTTTTCTTATCTTTTGCGATTTGTTCAACTAACTCATCAATACCGTTGAATT
>NZ_KV827816.1:106241-257595 GCF_001836235.1 Bacillus sp. HMSC036E02
CTCTTATACGCATATGCCACTCTACTGTAACATTTTGATCGTATATATCTTTGTTAAATTCAAATAAATGCACTTCAATTGATAATTGACGCTCATCTTCTTTAAAAGTTGGTTTATATCCAATATTACATACACCATCGTACCATTCATCGTGAACTTTTAATCTCACTGCATAAACACCTACAGGTGGCAATAAATACTCATCACTTAAACCTACATTAGCTGTTGGAAAACCAATTTGACGTCCACGTTTGTCGCCGTGTATAACTGTTCCCGCTACAGTATAGGCTCTACCTAAAATAGATGGAATTTGCTCCATTTCGCCATTTCGAATTAACTTTCGTAATGCTGTAGAACTTACTTTCTCTTCTTGAAATTCAACTTTTTCAATCACAGTCTGTGTAAACTCCCCTCTTGCATGAAATGGTAAAGTCTCCATCTTTCCTTTTCCTAAACGTCCATATGAATAATCAAACCCTGCTACTACATGCTTTACATTTAAACCAATAATATAATCATCTACAAATTGTTGCGGTAATAACCCTGCAAATGATTCATCAAATTTAATTACATATAATATATCGATTCCTAAGCTTTCGACTATTTTTTCTTTATCGCGCATCGGTGTAATATACTCCACATGCGCATCCTTTTTTCCTAAAACAACAGATGGATGAGGATGAAATGTCATAACTGCACTTTTATATCCTCGGTCGTCCGCTATTTTTTTCGCAGTTCGAATTACACATTGATGTCCTAAATGAATGCCATCAAAAAATCCTAATGCCATTACAGTAGGTGGTAATTCTAATTTATTTTGTTCATGTGGATGAGTTAAATGAATAAGTTTCACGCTTGAATTCACCTTTTTCTGTAATAATCCTTCCAATAATTCATTATAGCTTTAGTTCTTGATTATTCACAAGTACTTTCATCGGCTTTAACATACCAGGATGTTTCGGATGATGTTCATAAATTGCTAAGCAACGATCATTTTTATCAAACACTGTAATAAATGGTGCTGTTATTTCTAATTCATTTTTTAAGAACATACCATTCTTTATTTTCTCTGCTTGCTTTTCATCTACAACCATTTTTGGAAACTTACTTAATGCTTCATCAATTGAAATGAAGATAGACTCTACTGTTCCATTTTGCACGTTTTCTTCAATTTCTTCAAATGATATGCAATCTTCTAATAAAAATTCACCAGATGCCGTTCTTATAAGGTGCGACATATGTGATGGGAAACCAAGTTTTTCCCCGATCATTACAGCTAACGTTCTTACATATGTTCCTTTACTACACGTTACACGGAAACGGAATGAAATATTTTCTCCTTCAAAAACTTCACGATCATCAAGTAATATGAATTCATGAATTGTAATTGTACGAACTGGACGTTCCACCTCTTGCCCTGCTCTTGCATATTCGTATAATTTTTTCCCGTTTACTTTTACAGCCGAGAACATTGGTGGCATTTGTTCAATCGTGCCTGTTAATTCCGCAAGGACTTTCTCTACTTCCTTACGAGTAATAGTACGATCTACATTTTTCGTTTCAACAACCTCACCAGAAGCATCTTCAGTTGTCGTTGAAAACCCTAATGTTACTTCACCTTCATATGTTTTCGTTTCACTTGTTAAAAATTGTGCAATTTTCGTTGCTCTTCCAACGCAAATTGGTAATACTCCTGTTACATCAGGGTCTAATGTTCCCGTATGACCAATTCTCTTTTCTCGCAATATCTTTCTTAATTTAAATACACAATCATGTGATGTCATGCCTTTTGGCTTATGTAATAATACTACACCTTCCATATATGTTCACCTCATCATAATTCTCTCGTAGTAAATATCCAAAACTTATTTTGCATTGAAAAAATGGATAGACAAATGTCTATCCATTATTCTTCACGTTTACCGTCTTTATTAATTTCATGTAAAAGTGTATCAATTCGATGACCATATCCGATAGACTCATCAAACTCAAAGGTAATTTCTGGTGTTTTACGAAGACGAATACGTTGGCCAATTTCTGAACGAATAAAGCCTTTTGCCTTCGCTAAACCTTTTAAAGTATTTTCTTTCTGTTCTTCATCACCTAAAACAGAAATATATACTTTAGCAATTTGTAAATCACCACTCACTTGTACATCAGTTACTGTAACAAATCCAATACGTGGGTCTTTAATTTTACGACTGATAATGTCGCCTAATTCTTTTTTCATTTGCTCGCCCACACGGTTCGCACGTAATTTCATAACTCTTCACCTCATTCAATACCATTCCAAATGTGTTATTGTACGTTCAATTTCAGGAAATGAATCGATGTACTCAAGTACACGATTCATTTCTTTCTCACAGATAACACGATTTGAGGATACGGAAACAATTGCAATTTCTGTACGTTGCCATACATCTTGGTGCCCAACTTCAGAAACAGCTACATTATAGCGCTGTTTTACACGAGTTAACACACGTTGTAAAATTGCACGTTTCTCTTTTAAAGAATGCACATCGTAAATCATACACTCGAATGAGAGTGAAGCGATAATCATCGCTTCACTTCTTCCATAATGTACGCTTCAATGATGTCCCCTTCTTTAAGATCATTATATCTCTCAATTGTAATACCACACTCATAGTTTTGTGCAACTTCTTTTACGTCGTCTTTGAAACGTTTTAACGTATCAAGTTGTCCTTCGAAAATTACTACGCCGTCACGGATAATACGTACGCCACTATCACGCGTAATTTTACCGTCTGTTACGTAACAACCTGCGATTGTTCCAACTTTTGTTACTTTAAACGTTTGACGAACTTCTGCTTGACCGATTACTTTTTCTTCGAATTCTGGATCAAGCATACCTTGCATAGCTGCTTCAATCTCTTCGATTACTTTATAAATAATACGGTGTAAACGAATATCAACGTTCTCTAATTCAGCTGTACGCTTCGCGTTCACATCTGGACGTACGTTAAATCCAATTACAATTGCATTAGATGCAGAAGCTAAAATGATATCAGATTCTGTAATCGCACCTACACCAGTGTGAATGATTTTAACTTTTACGCCTTCAACATCAATTTTACGAAGTGATGCTGCCATCGCTTCAACAGAACCTTGTACGTCTGCTTTTACGATTAAGTTAATTTCTTTTACATCGCCCTCTTGGATTTGTTGGAATAAATCTTCAAGGCTTAATTTAGATTTCTCACCACGTTGTGCAACTAACGCTTCTTGTGCACGTGATTCACCAATTTGACGAGCTTTCTTCTCATCAGCAAATGCCATGAAACGATCTCCAGCCTGTGGTACTTCGTTTAAACCAGTAATTTCAACAGGAGTTGATGGACCAGCAACTTTTACACGACGACCAATATCACTTACCATTGCACGAACACGTCCGAATGAAGTTCCAACAACGATTGGATCTCCAACTCGAAGCGTACCATTTTGAACAAGTAATGTCGCGATAGTTCCTTTACCTTTATCAAGCTGTGCTTCGATTACTGTACCAGTTGCATAGCGGTTTGGATTTGCTTTATATTCTTCTACTTCACTTACAAGAAGGATCATTTCTAGTAAGTTGTCAATGCCTTCGCCTTGAATTGCAGAAATTGGTACGAAAATAGTATCTCCGCCCCAAGCTTCTGGAACTAATTCATATTCAGTTAGTTCTTGCATTACGCGATCAGGGTTTGCAGCTGGTTTATCCATTTTATTCACAGCAACAATAATTGGTACTCCTGCTGCCTTCGCATGGTTAATTGCTTCAACCGTTTGTGGCATAACACCGTCATCCGCTGCAACAACAAGGATTGTAATATCCGTTACTTGTGCCCCACGAGCACGCATCGTTGTAAATGCTGCGTGACCAGGTGTATCTAAGAATGTAATCTTCTTATCGTTTACTTCAACTTGATATGCACCGATATGCTGAGTAATTCCACCCGCTTCGCCTGCAGTTACTTTTGAGTTACGAATAGAATCCAGTAATGTTGTTTTACCATGGTCAACGTGTCCCATGATTGTAACTACAGCTGGACGTTCTTTTAAGTTCTCTTCATCATCTTGCTCATCAATGAATGTTTCAAACTCAGTCTCGCTTACAATTACTTCTTCTTCTACTTCAATACCGTAGTCGTTAGCAATTAACTCAATTGTATCTTTATCCAAGTCTTGGTTAATTGTTGCCATAATTCCAAGCATGAAGAGCTTCTTAATAATTTCAGATGGCTCTTTGCTTAATTTTTTAGCAAGATCTCCTACTGTAAGGCTTCCAGAGAAAGTAATTTTATCTGGTGTTTCTACAATTTGAGTTTGTTGTCTACCAGCAAAGTTCTCTTGACGTTTGTCTTCGTTTCCTTTGCCTTTTTTCTTTTTCTTATTGCTGTTCTTTTTACTGCGAACAACTTTTTCTTCTACTTCAAACTCATCTGCAACAGAAGGTTTTTCAGTTTGATATTCATTATCTAATTTATTTACTACTTCATCGTCTAACATTGTCATATGATTCGAAACCTCGATATTCATTTCTTTTAGTTTTGTCATAAGATCTTTACTTGAGATATTATGTTTTTTTGCATATTCATGCACTCGAATTTTACTCATACCTTCACCCCCGGTAATTTGTATCGAGCATGCTACGCAGCTTTTTCGCAAAGCCTACATCTAACACAGCTACAACGACTCGCTCATCTCTCCCAATCGCATGCCCTAATTGTTGTCGATTTTCGACCTTTCTCATTGGTACGTTGTAGTACGTAGTTTTATCTGTGATGCGTTTTGTAGTATTTACTGACGCATCTTCAGATAGCAATACAAGTTTTGCTTTGCCACTTCGTACTTCTTTTAAAACGAGTTCTTCACCCGAAATAATTTTCCGAGCCCGGTTTGCTAGTCCTAAAAACGATTTCCAATCGGACACTTATTTCGACTCCTTCTCAACAAGCTCAAGAAGCTCTTCATATAAAGAACCGTCGATTTTCGCTTTTAGATGATGTTCCAAAACATTTTTCTTTTGAGCTTGAAGAATGCTCTCCTTGTCCTTCGACAAGTAAGCACCTCGTCCTGATTTTTTCCCAGTTAAATCAATGGACACTTCTCCCTCTTTGGAACGAACAATGCGAACGAGCTCTCGTTTTGATTTCATTTCTTGCGTTGCAACACATTTTCGTAACGGAACTTTTCGATTGCTCATACTCATCACCTCTATTCGATTTCGTCTTCCACTGAATCGAATCCAAATGCGATTACGCTATCTTCTTCTGTTACAATACCAAGTTGTTTCGCATCAGACTCACTCTTAATATCAATTTTCCAGCCTGTTAATTTAGCTGCAAGACGTGCATTTTGTCCACGCTTACCGATAGCTAATGATAACTGGTGGTCTGGAACAACTACTGTTGTCGCTTTTTCTTCTTCATCTACAAGTACTTTAACAACTTGTGATGGGCTTAATGCATTTGCAACATATTCAACTGGATCATTTGACCAGCGGACGATGTCAATTTTTTCACCTTTTAATTCGTCTACAATGCGTTGTACACGTTGCCCTTTTGGTCCTACACAAGAACCAACTGGATCAACATCAGTGTTCTCTGCATATACAGAGATCTTAGAGCGATCGCCAGCTTCACGTGCTACAGAACGAATTTCTACAGTTCCATCATAGATTTCAGGAACTTCCATTTCGAATAAACGTTTTAAAAGACCAGGATGTGTACGTGATACGTAAATTTGTGGTCCTTTTGTCGTTTTTTCTACTTTCGTAATGAATACGCGAATACGATCATGTGGTTTGTATTGCTCATTAGGCATTTGCTCACTTACAGGTAATAAAGCTTCTACTTTTCCTAAGCTTACATAGATGAAACGAGCATCTTGACGTTGTACAATACCTACCATAATATCTTCTTCACGGTCACTAAACTCAGAGTAAATAACACCGCGCTCTGCTTCACGCACTCGTTGTGTGACAACTTGTTTTGCAGTTTGTGCTGCAATACGACCAAAGTCTTTTGGTGTTACTTCAATTTCTAGTACGTCACCATCTTGGTAGTTTGGATTAATTTGTCTTGCTTCCTCTACAGAAATTTCAAGACGTGGATCAAACACATTGTCTACTACGTCTTTACGTGCTAAAACTTGAATTGTTCCCACTTCTGGGTTAAAGCTCACACGAACGTTTTGTGCTTGATTAAAATTGCGCTTATAAGCAGAGATTAAAGCTGCTTCAATCGCATCAATAATAATGTCTTTGCTAATGCCTTTTTCAGATTCTAATACGAGCAAAGCATCTAATAACTCAGTGCTCATGAAGATCCCCCTTCTAACTAAAACGTAACAGCAAGTCGCGCATTTGCGACTTTATCCATCGAAATTTGGATTTCTTTTTTACGTGTTTTAATTGTTAATAATAATGTTATTGTTGTACCATCGTAAGAAAGCAGTTTTCCTTCAAACATCTTTTCACCATCAATCGGCTCATATGTTTTAATTGCCACTTGTTTTCCTACCGCTTGCTGGAAGTCTTTTTCTTTCTTTAATGGGCGTTCCGCTCCAGGAGATGATACATCCAAAAAGTAAAGATGAGGAATTGGATCCTCTTTATCTAAAGCTTCGCTTAAACGTTCACTTACCGCACCGCATTCTTCAATGTCGACTCCCTTTTCAGAATCGATGAATACGCGTAAGAACCAGTCTTGTCCTTCTTTCACATACTCTACATCTACAAGTTCAAGATTTAACTCTTCAACGATCGGCTGCGCAAATGCTTCTACAACTTCTGTGACTTTCTTATCCATAAACAGCCTCCTTCCTGCCGTCATGTACCATTTAAAAGAAGAAGACCCCGCCACTTTAAAAACGGTCTATCTTATTCTTTCTCGTTAGCTAACAAAAGCCCCTGCTGTTCAGCAGGGATTATCTGTCTTAGTATTACCAAATTTAAGAAGTAAAACTTGTAACAAAATATGTATATACGACAGAAATCTTTTACCTATCTACGTAGAGAAAACATAGATAGTAACACGAAAGAGTGGGTTTCCCCACTCTTTTCTTTACACAATATACATGACATGGTTATCTCGGTTAATAGTATATCATAGGAAATGTTGATTTGCAAAGACTTTTCCTACCTACTAGAACAGTGATAACTGGTTTTGATCCGGTAAATCTCCTAAACAACCTTGACTATCTAAATACTCAATAATTGTTTTCGAAACCTTACTACGCTGCTGCAAGTCCTCTTTTGATAAGAAGTCTCCATTTTTACGTGCTTCCACAATACTTAAAGCTGCGTTTGTACCAAGACCAGGTACCGCATTAAATGGAGGAATTAATGTGTCTCCATCAATAATAAATTCTGTTGCATGTGAGCGGTATAAATCCACCTTTTGGAATGAGTATCCACGCTCACACATTTCAAGTGTCATTTCTAGTACTGTTAATAAACTTTTCTCTTTCGGCGCAGCATCTAGTCCCTTTTGAGCAATTTCATCAATTCTTGCACGTATAGATGCTGAACCTTTCGCCATTGCCTCTACATCAAAATCATCTGCACGAACTGTAAAATATGCGGCATAGAATAACAGTGCAAAATGTACTTTAAAGTATGCGATACGTACAGCCATAAGTACGTAAGCAGCCGCATGGGCTTTAGGGAACATGTATTTAATCTTCTTACATGAATCAATATACCAACCTGGTACATTATTATTTTTCATGTCTTCTTCCCATTCTTCCGGTACACCTTTACCTTTACGAACCGACTCCATGATTTTGAAGGCTAATGATGGATCTAGACCTTGATAGATTAAATATACCATGATGTCATCACGACAACCGATAACTTCGCTCAGCGTACATGTACCGTTATAAATTAACTCGTTTGCATTACCAAGCCATACGTCAGTACCATGTGATAGTCCAGAAATTTGGACTAACTCTGAGAATGTCGTCGGTTTCGTCTCTTCTAACATCTGTCTTACGAATTTTGTACCAAACTCTGGTATACCAAGTGTACCTGTTTTACAGTTAATTTGCTCTTCCGTTACCCCTAACGATTCTGGACCAGAGAAAATTTTCATTACTTCTGGATCATCCGTTGGGATTGTTTTCGGATCAATACCACTTAAATCTTGTAACATACGAATAACGGTCGGATCATCGTGTCCTAGTATATCAAGTTTTAATAAATTATCATGAATTGAGTGGAAATCAAAATGCGTTGTTCTCCATTCAGCACCAATTGAATCAGCTGGGTACTGTATTGGTGAGAAATCAAAGATATCCATGTAATCTGGCACAACGATAATACCGCCTGGATGCTGTCCTGTTGTACGTTTTACACCGGTACACCCTGCTACTAAGCGATCAATCTCTGCATTTCGAATCGTTAAGTTATGATCATTTGCATAACCTTTTACATATCCGTAAGCAGTTTTTTCCGCAACTGTACCAATCGTTCCTGCACGATATACATAGTCTTCACCGAACAGTACTTTCGTATAGTTATGGGCACGTGGTTGGTATTCCCCGGAGAAGTTCAAATCGATATCGGGCACCTTATCTCCTTTAAATCCAAGGAACGTTTCGAAAGGAATGTCATGTCCATCTTTTACATATGGAATATTACAAGCAGGACATTCTTTATCTGGTAAGTCAAAACCAGAACCTACAGAACCATCATTAAAGAATTCTGATTGCTTACACTTCGGACATACATAGTGTGGTGGTAATGGGTTTACTTCTGTAATTTCCATCATCGTTGCAACAAATGATGACCCTACCGATCCACGCGAACCTACTAGATATCCGTCTACTAACGATTTTTTCACAAGCTTATGTGAAATTAAATAAATTACGGCGAATCCATGCCCAATAATACTTTTTAATTCTTTTTCTAAACGTGCTTCTACAATTTCCGGTAGCTCTTCACCATAAATGCTACGCGCCATTTTATAACTCATATCACGCGTTTCATCATCAGCACCTTCAATTTTCGGTGTGTATAGATCGTCTTTTACTGGATGCACATCACCAATTAATGACGCAATCTTTTGTGTATTTGTTACAACAACTTCTTTCGCTTTGTCTTCACCTAAGAATGAAAAACATTCTAACATCTCATCAGTTGTACGGAAATGTACTGGCGGTAATGAATGTCGATTTAACGGATTGGCTCCGCCCTGCGAACTGACTAAAATTTTACGATACATCGCATCCTCAGGGTCTAAATAATGCACGTTTCCTGTAGCAACAACTGGTTTATCTAACGTCTCACCTAGTTTTACTAAGTTAGAAATAATTGTTTTTAATTGACCTTCGTCTCGAACAAGCTCACGTTCTACTAAATGACGCAACACCTCTGGAGGCATTACTTCAATGTAATCATAGAACTGGGCAATTTCTTCTACCTCTTCAGGTGCCTTTTGCATCATTGCCTCGAACACTTCACCTTTATCACAAGCCGTTCCTACTAAAATTCCTTCACGATATTTTTTTAATAGTGACCTCGGCACACGTGGTACACGGTAAAAGTAATTAAGGTGAGAATATGAAACAAGTTTATATAAATTTTTCAATCCAACATCCGATGTGGCAAGTAACGTCATATGACTTGGACGGCCACGCTTATACGCATCCCCTTGTCCCATGCTATCATTTAATTGATCGTGATATTCAAATCCCTTTTCAATTACGTCTTTCAACATTTTCACAAGTAAATATCCCGTCGCTTCTGTATCATAAATCGCACGGTGATGTTGTGTTAATTCAATATCAAGTTTTTTACACATCGTATTTAATCGATGATTTTTCATTTCTGGGAATAAAAATCGTGCAAGTTCTAACGTATCAATAACTGGATTATTCGTTTTTTCTAGTCCAGCCTTTTTAAAACCTACGTTAATAAAGCCCATATCAAAGCTCGCGTTATGGGCAACAAGTGTATGGTCGCCCATCCATTCCTCAAACTTTTTAAACACTTCGTCCACTTCAGGTGCATCAGTTAACATATCATCCGTAATACCTGTCAATTCAATAATCGTCGCTGATAATGGTTGATGTGGATTTGCGAAAGATTCAAAGCGATCAATAATTTCGCCACCCTTTACTTTTACGGCAGCCAACTCAATGACTGTATCGTATACAGCTGATAAACCTGTCGTCTCAACGTCGAAAACAACATACGTTTCCTCTGCAAGTAAACGATGCGCTTCGTTATACGCTATCGGTACACCATCATTAACTAGATTTGCTTCTACACCATATATAACTTTAACACCAGCCTTCTTCCCTGCAGAATACGCCTCTGGGAAGGACTGAGCCACGGCATGATCTGTAACCGCAATAGCCTCATGTCCCCATTTACCAGCTTGAGCAACAAGCTTAGAAACTGGAGTGACAGCGTCCATTTGACTCATCGGAGTATGAAGATGCAGCTCTACTCGTTTTTCGCCTTCTGGTGCTTTATCTTTACGAGACGGTCCTGTTATTTCATTAATATCATTTGCAATCATTACTAAATCTCGAACGAATGTATCGTTTTGAACAGAACCACGCGCTTTCACCCACATTCCTTTTTTCAAGGATTGCAGCATTGGAATATCTTCTTTGTCACGCGAGAACATTTTGATCATAATAGAATCCGTATAATCCGTTATTTTTAAAGTTAATAACGTACGCCCACTACGAAGCTCTTTTGTTTCTACATGGAAGACATATCCTTGAACCGTTTTTCTTCTTTCTTCATCTTGAATTTCTCGCATCGGTGTAATCTCTTCATCTGGCTTAATAAGATACCCGAGTGTAATCGGTCCTTCATACACAACGCTGCTTTCTTCAGCTTGCTTCTTCGCCATTTCTTCCATAGCTTGTATAACACGCTCACGGTCTTCTTGCTGCGTTTGTTCACGAAACTTTTGCATTTCTTCTGTATTTTGCTGTATATGTGTGTCTAACTGAAAACGCGGGAATCCAAAAACTTCGTATTGATCCCCTACTGGTTTCGCAACGTTTTTCTTTAAAGCCGTAGACTCCAGCTCGTTATTTACATTTATTAGCAACTTCACTCCATTCACCTGTGGAAGCTGCTTCTTTAAGTATGCGAACATAGGTGAAAATGTAATTCGTTCCGTACAAAGCGGCCAATACGCCCTCACTTCTTCTTCTGTAAATTGTTTATTCTCTGTTTCTAATGCAAATGTTGTTCTTGCAATATGAGAAAATGATTGCTTAAGCTTTGTTTCTAGCAATTCATATAATTCTGTAGGCAAAATACGTGGCACTTGTAAATCAAAATGCCAACTTTTATTCGCTTTATCAATAACGAGCCTTTCAATACCACCGCCTTGTAAATATTGATTTATAAGGTCGTCTGGTATTTGCAACTGCTGGAGCAAAATTTGAAATCGCTCTTGTTGTTCATTTGTTAAAGACATAAGCACTCTCCTTCCATTTGCTATTATAAATTGAAACGTACCACAAAGAAAGATTTCTCACCTCTTCTTTTACAAAATACGTTTACAAAGAAAGAGAAGGTACCCCATTACGAGGTACCTCTTCTTATTTTAAAATATTTGCAATATATGTTTGAAGTTCTTCTACTTTTACTTCTTCAGACTCACCTGTAGCACGTACTTTCACTTCTACAATACCTTCGTCTGCTTTTTTACCAACTGTAACACGAACTGGAAGACCGAATAAATCTGCATCTGCAAATTTAACACCTGCACGTTCTGCACGATCGTCTAATAACACTTCATAGCCTTGTTCTTGTAATGAGTTGTAGATATTTTCACCCATTTCACGTTGTGCATCAGATTTCATATTTACTGGAATTACATGCACATGGAACGGTGCTACCGCTTTTGGCCAAACTAAGCCATTCTCATCGTTAAATTGCTCTGCAATTGCTGCTACTGTACGAGATACACCGATACCGTAACAACCCATAATAAGTGGTTGTGTTTTTCCGTTTTCATCTAGGAATGTTGCGTTCATTGCTTCACTATAACGAGTTCCTAATTTGAATACATGACCAACTTCAATTCCGCGTGCGAAAAGAATTGTTCCGTTTCCATCTGGAGATTGGTCTCCTTCTTGAATGAAGCGTAAATCTGTATATTGACTTACTTTAAAGTCACGTTCTGGATTTACATTTACATAATGGAATCCTTCTTCATTCGCTCCTGAACATCCGTTAACAATTGATGCTACAGCATGATCAGCAATAATTTCGATATCACCTGTTACATTAATCGGTCCTAATGAACCAACTTCACAATTTAATAATGCTTTTACTTCTTCATGAGAAGCAAGCTCAACAACTGAAGCGCCGTATACATTTTTCACTTTCACATCGTTTACTTCGTGATCACCACGAACAAGTACAACTACTAATTTCTCATCTACTTTAAACACCATAGACTTAATGCACTTGTCAGCTGCAATGTTTAAGAATGCAGATACTTCTTCAATTGCTTTTTGGTCTGGTGTTGCTACTTTTTCAAGTGCTTTTTCTGCTACGTCACTCTTCGTATACGTAGCTACAACAGGAGCCATTTCGATATTTGCTGCATAATCAGATGTGTCAGAGTATGCAATTGTATCTTCACCAACATCAGATAATACCATAAATTCATGTGTATCTTTTCCGCCCATTGCTCCAGAATCAGCAATAACTGCACGGAAATTCAAGCCACAGCGAGCAAAAATGTTAGAGTATGCTTTATATAAGCGATCGTATACTTCATCTAAGCTCTCTTGTGTAGCATGGAAAGAGTATGCATCTTTCATTAGAAACTCTCTTCCACGTAATAAGCCGAAACGAGGTCTTTGCTCATCACGGAATTTTGTTTGAATTTGGTATAATGTTAACGGTAATTTTTTATATGATTTCACTTCATCACGCACAAGATCCGTAATTACTTCCTCATGTGTCGCTCCTAATGCGAATTCACGAGCGTTACGATCTTTCATACGCATTAATTCAGATCCGTAAGAATACCAACGACCTGATTCTTGCCATAATTCTGCAGCTTGCATAGCTGGCATTAATAATTCTACAGCTCCTGCGCGCTCCATTTCTTCTCGAACGATACGTTCTACTTTGTGTAATACTTTTAATCCAAATGGTAGAAAGCTATAAATACCAGAAGCATTTTGACGCATAAAACCTGCACGAAGTAATAGCTGATGACTCTTAATTTCAGCATCAGCTGGAACTTCACGTAATGTAGGACTGAATACCATACTTTGTTTCATTTATTTGCACCTCTTCAATTTACTCTTACACGCAGTAAAACCCCTCACCTCGAGTTAGGTGAGGGATTTTATTCTACGAGCTCTATTTCATTATAAGTTTCACTTTATTTTACAAGAAAAACTTACGAATGTCATTCCAAGTTACAACTAACATAAGTAACATTAATAATGCAAAACCAATAAAGTGAACCATTCCTTCTTTTTGGCGATCAATTGGTTTCCCTCGTAACGCTTCAATTAAGAAGAAGAATAAACGGCCACCATCTAAAGCAGGAACTGGTAATAAATTAAATAAACCAAGATTAATGCTTAGAACTGCAGCTAAACTTAGTACACGCGTAAACCCATAATCTACAACTTGATCTGTTAGATTATAAATTCCTACTGGACCTGATAACTCATTAATAGAAAATTGACCAGTTACTAATTTAACAAGAGATTCAAAAATTAGTTTCGTCCATTGGTACGTTTGTTCAAATCCTGATTTAATAGAACCCATTACTGTTTTCTCTACAGGAGAATAAACACCGATTCTACCAACTTCGTCTTTTCCTTCTTTATCGAGTGTTGGCGTTACTTTCACATTAAACTGTTCATTATCACGCTTTACTTGTAACGTAATTTCTTTATTTGGGTTTTCACGTACAATAGTAACAACATCTTTCCATGTACTTGTGTTTTTCCCATCAATAGCTTGAATTGTATCATTCTCTTTCAATCCAGCTTGCTGTGCTGCACTGTTATCCATCACTTTTCCGACCATTGGTTTGTCAATAGGGACCCCTTGTACAAATCCAAGAATCACAAAAATAACAAATGCTAAAATGAAGTTCATTGCAGGACCCGCAAAGATTGTTAAAGCGCGTTGCCCTAGTTTTTTCGAGCCAAATTGTCTATTATACGGGGCAATTTGAATTTCTTCCCCCGCAGTAATAATACGAGCCTTTTCATTCACTCGGAATGTTTGAAGCTCTTCCTCGTACTCTTCATAGCCCGAAATTGTTAAATTATGCTCCAAATCAGCTTGTTCGACTTCAATAACACGAACATTTGGATACTTTTCATATCCATCAAAAACTAATTTCACAACTTCGTCTTTTTCATTTAATACAAGGCCAACCTTTTTCCCAGGCTTTAACTCAACTGTGTCCGCATCCTCGCCAGCCATTCTTACATAGCCACCAAGGGGCAGTAATCGAATCGTATACACCGTTTCATTCTTTTCAAATGAGAATATTTTCGGACCAAAACCAATCGCAAACTCGCGGCATAAAATACCTGCTCTTTTTGCGAAATATAGATGCCCTAGCTCATGGAAAAATACGAGTGCACCGAAAATTAATATAAAGGCAATCGCTGTATTCAATTCCATAACCACCTTTGCTAAATTTGTTCCATCACAAACCGTCTTGTGGCCGCATCAATTTCCAAAATTTCCTCTAAGCTCGGTCGTGCAATGACATTGTGATGGTTCATTGCTTTTTCAATGAAGTCTTCCACTGTTAAGAAATCAATTCTCTTTTGTAAAAAGGCTTCAACAGCTACTTCATTCGCTGCGTTCATTACAGCTGGCATACTTCCACCTGCTTTTCCAGCTTCATACGCAAAACGTAAACAACGGAATCGTTCTTGGTCCATTTTCTCAAAATGCAACGTCCCTATTTCCCATAAGTTTAACTGTTTTGTGTCTGAAAGAGGCAATCTATCAGGATATGTAAGTGCGTATTGAATTGGTACTCGCATATCAGGTGAACCAAGCTGCGCCATTACACTACGATCTTCAAATTCAACCATAGAATGGATAATACTTTCTTTATGTAAAACAACATCGATTTGCTCATAAGGGATACCAAAAAGCCAATGTGCTTCAATTACTTCTAGTCCCTTATTCATCATTGTAGCAGAATCAATTGTAATTTTCGAACCCATTGACCAGTTTGGATGTCGAAGCGCATCTTCTACGGTCACACGATGCAATTCATCCCTCGTTTTATCGCGGAAACTTCCACCAGAAGCCGTTATAATAAGACGAGAAATTCTTTTTTCATTTTCACCATTCAAGCATTGAAAAATAGCCGAATGTTCACTATCAACTGGAAGTAACGAAACATTATGTTTTCGTGCTGCTTCCATTACAAGATGTCCTGCAGTTACTAACGTTTCTTTATTTGCAATTCCAATTGTTTTTTTCGCCTCAATTGCACGAAGTGTTGGTAACAACCCTACGCTACCTACAACAGCATTTACTACAATCTCCGCATCTGGATGTAATGCTACTTCTAAAAGTCCTTCACTACCATATACAATTTTTGTATTACCAGAAACAGATTGTAATTTTAAAACATCTTCCTCTCTTTGCACAGAGACGATTTGCGGAGAAAATTCTTGAATTACCTTTACTGCGTAGTCAATATTTTTCCCTACAGAAAAAGCAACGAGACGGAATTGGTCTGGGTGCGAGCGTAATACATCTAAAGTTTGTGTACCAATTGATCCGCTTGCACCTAATAAACTAATGTTTTTCATGACTCCAACCCCTCGTTCATTTATTAATTGTATTGTAATAAGAAGTAGAGAATTGGTAAAACGAATAACCAACTATCTGTTCGGTCTAATATACCACCATGCCCAGGTAAAATTGTACCTGAATCCTTTACGCCATAATGACGTTTAAAAGCAGATTGTACTAAATCACCAATTTGTCCAAAAATAGAAATGATAATTGTCAGCACAATTAAAATTACTATATTCGATTCGACTGGGAAGAACACGTTGTAAACAAGTGCCACAATAATTCCACAAACGATGCCCCCTAATGAACCTTCAATCGTTTTATTTGGACTGATTTCAGGCCACAATTTTCTCTTGCCCAATGCTTTTCCTACGAAATATGCGCCTGAATCAGTAGCCCATATAACAAATAATGCGCAAAATACATATTTAATTCCTAATATTCTCGTTTCATTTAAATATAAGAATCCCATTGCCACATATGTCGTTGCCATCAGTAAAAATGAAGCATTATCAAAAGTAAATGTATTCTTAGAAAGGACTGTATATGATAAAAGTAATAAAACAATCACAAATGTGATTTCCAATTTACCTAATCCAATCCATGTAAACAGTTCTGATGCACTACTTGGAATTAAAAGAATCCACAATAATACTGCAGCTAAAACTGTTGGTACGGAAATAAGCGTAAGCTTATTCATACGAATTAATTCATATAAACCTATAGAAGCAAGTGCATACACTAAAACCGTAAAAG
Source organism: Bacillus sp. HMSC036E02 (assembly GCF_001836235.1). Taxonomy (NCBI): domain Bacteria; kingdom Bacillati; phylum Bacillota; class Bacilli; order Caryophanales; family Bacillaceae; genus Bacillus; species Bacillus sp. HMSC036E02. The sequence continues at coordinate 122,785 of NZ_KV827816.1, forward strand.
GCACGCCACCGTATATTACGATGGGAATGAATAGCGCGGCAGCAACCACTCCAGTAATAATTCTCTGTTTCACTACCAAACCCTCTCTTTCTACACGCCTCCGAATCTGCGCCCTCTATGTTGAAAGTCAGTAATCGCATTTAGCAAATGTTCTTCTTTGAAGTCTGGCCAATACACGTCTGTAAACCAAAACTCCGAATATGCAATTTGCCATAACATGAAATTACTAATACGTAGCTCTCCGCTTGTTCGGATTAACAACTCTGGATCAGGTAAAGAACTCGTCATTAAGTAGGAGGAAAGCATTTCTTCACTTACCTCTTCAGAACGAATTTTTCCTTCCTCATTATCTTTCATCATATGTTGCACAGCAGAAACGATTTCATCTCGACTTCCATAGTTTAACGCGAAATTAAGAATTAATCCCGTATTCTCTTTCGTATCTTCCATGGCTTTCTCCATCGCTCTGCGTGTATGCGTAGGAAGACGATCTTTTTGCCCTATTACTCGGACTTGTACGTTTTCTTCAATCAATTCTGGTAAAAATGTACCTAGAAATTCTTCTGGAAGCTTCATTAAATAATCAACTTCCTTTTTCGGTCTTTTCCAGTTCTCAGTTGAAAAAGCATAAAGAGTTAACACTTTCACATTAAGTTTACTTGCAAATTTTGTAATTTTCTTTACAACTTGCATACCTTCATGATGTCCCGCAATACGAGGCATTGCTCTCCTCTTTGCCCATCTTCCATTCCCATCCATAATGATGGCAATATGTTCTGGGATATATCCTTTTTTCACTTCTTCAACGAGATGATCAAACGATGTGTCCTTTTTACCTTTAAAAAAAGGAAAGTTTTTAAACATCATTCATACCCTCCAGCAAGCAGACGTATGCCTAAAAGTGTAAAAAGACCCCCTTAAGAAGAGGGTCATAATTGCGAAGTTATCGCTATTACACTTCCATGATTTCTTTTTCTTTGTTTTTTGCGATTTCGTCAACTTTTGCAATATATTTATCTGTTTCTTTTTGGATATCTTCAGTATATCCTCTTAAATCATCTTCTGTAATCTCGCCAGCTTTTTCAAGCTTCTTAAGATCATCATTTCCGTCACGACGTACGTTACGAACAGCAACTTTAGCTTCTTCAGCATATTTTTTCACAACTTTTACAAGATCACGACGACGTTCTTCTGTTAATGCAGGGAATGCAATACGAATTACAGTTCCATCATTAGAAGGATTTAAGCCTAAATCTGCTTTTAAAATTGCTTTTTCAATATCACCGATAGAAGTTTTATCATAAGGTTGAATTACTAGTAAACGCGCTTCTGGAACTGTAATGTTCGCTAATTGCACAACTGGTGTTGGTGCACCATAGTAATCAACTTGTACCTTATCTAATACAGACGCGTTTGCACGGCCAGCACGAACTGTTGCTAATTCACGAGAATAAGCAGCAACTGCTTTTTCCATTTTTTCATTTGAAGACTTCAATACTTGTTGTCCCATATTTATTTCCCCCTTACCACTGTTCCGATATTTTCGCCTAAAACGGCACGTTTAATATTACCTTTTTCCATAACTGAGAATACAATTAATGGAATATCATTATCCATACATAGAGAAGAAGCTGTAGAATCCATTACACCTAAACCTTCTTTTAATACGTCTAAGTAAGTAAGCGTTTCATATTTCGTAGCTGTTGGATCAATAGATGGATCCGCATTATATACACCATCTACATTGTTTTTTGCCATTAAAATTACATCTGCTTCAATTTCTGCCGCACGTAATGCTGCTGTTGTATCTGTAGAGAAGTATGGGTTACCTGTACCTGCTGCAAAGATAACAACACGTTTTTTCTCTAAGTGACGAACTGCTTTACGACGAATGTAAGGTTCTGCAACTTGACGCATCTCAATTGAAGTTTGTACACGAGTTTGAATTCCGATATTCTCCAAGCTATCTTGAAGAGCTAATGAATTCATAACTGTCGCTAACATGCCCATGTAATCTGCCCCTGCACGATCCATGCCCATTTCACTTCCAATTTTCCCACGCCAAATGTTACCGCCACCAACAACAACAGCAACCTCTACATCAAGTTCTGCAATTTCTTTTACTTGTTCCGCAACTGACTTAATAACAGTTGGGTTAATTCCAAATCCTTGCTCTCCAGCTAAAGCTTCTCCACTTAGCTTTAAAACGACACGATTATATTTCGGTTTACTCATAATGAACCTCCAATTGCTTACATCTTTATTTTAAAAAAGGGAACACAATGTGTTCCCTAATCTGTATTAGTTGCTACCTTTTACTTGGTTCATTACTTCTTCAGCAAAGTTGTCTTCGCGTTTTTCGATACCTTCACCAACAGCGTAGCGAACGAATCCTTTTAATGTTCCGCCTTTAGACTCAACGAACTGACGAACTTTCATATCAGGGTTTTTAACGAATGCTTGGTCAAGTAAGCAAATCTCTTCGAAGAATTTGCCTAAACGGCCTTCAACCATTTTTGCAACGATTTTCTCAGGCTTGCCTTCGTTTAATGCTTGTTGTGTTAATACTTGACGCTCATGCTCAACTTCTTCAGCTGTTACAGCATCGCGGTCGATGTATTTAGGGTTAACTGCAGCGATGTGCATTGCAACATCTTTAGCAGCAGCTTCATCAGTAGAACCTTCAAGAACTGTTAATACACCAATGCGTCCACCCATGTGTAGGTAAGCGCCGAATGCATCTGCATCAGTTTTTGATACGATTTCGAAACGACGAAGTGTAAGTTTTTCACCAATTTTAGCGATTGCTTCGTTGATGTGCTCTTCAACTTTTTTACCGTTTTCCATTGTTTGAGCCATAGCTTCTTCAACGTTAGCTGGTTTGTTAGTTAATAAGTGAGCAGCTAATTCTTTAATTAGTGTTTGGAAACCTTCGTTTTTCGCAACGAAATCAGTTTCAGAGTTTAATTCTAAGATTAAAGCATCGTTACCGTTTGTTTCGATGAAAGTTAAACCTTCAGCAGCAATGCGGTCAGCTTTTTTAGCAGCTTTCGCAATACCTTTTTCACGTAAGAAGTCAATTGCCTTCTCCATGTCGCCGTTAGTTTCTGTTAAAGCTTTTTTGCAGTCCATCATACCTGCGCCAGTTTTTTCACGTAATTCTTTTACCATTTGAGCAGTGATTGCCATACTTTTCATCCTCCTAAAATATGTATTTATACCTTTTATAAAGGTGTTTATACCTTAAAAAAGGTGATAAAAGGCCGAACCCCTTATCACCTTTCCAACTTTGTTACGCAGTAACAGTTTCTTCACCTTGTTTTGCTTCAAGGATCGCGTCTGCCATTTTAGATGTAAGAAGTTTTACAGCACGAATTGCATCATCGTTTGCTGGGATAACGTGATCGATTTCGTCTGGATCACAGTTTGTATCAACGATACCGATGATTGGAATGTGTAATTTGCGTGCTTCAGCAACTGCAATACGCTCTTTACGAGGGTCTACTACGAATAATGCACTTGGAAGACCTTTCATATCTTTAATACCGCCTAAGAATTTCTCAAGACGCTCTAACTCTTTTTTAAGTTGAACAACTTCTTTCTTAGGAAGTACTTCGAAAGTACCATCTTCTTGCATTCTTTCGATGTCTTTAAGACGCTTGATACGCTTTTGGATTGTTTGGAAGTTTGTTAAAGTTCCGCCTAACCAACGTTGGTTAACGAAGTACATACCAGCACGAGTTGCTTCTTCTTTAATAGCTTCTTGTGCTTGTTTTTTAGTACCTACGAATAAGATGTCTCCGCCTTCAGCAGCGATGTCGCGCATCGTTCTGTAAGCTTCCTCAACTTTTTTCACAGTTTTTTGTAAGTCGATGATGTAGATACCGTTACGCTCTGTGAAAATGTAACGCTTCATTTTTGGGTTCCAACGACGAGTTTGATGTCCGAAATGAACACCAGCTTCAAGCAATTGCTTCATAGAAATTACTGACATAATATAGTTCCTCCTAAATGGTTTTTGATATCCTCCGTTTACTTCATCTCTAAGCGAAACTACAAACGTAGCACCAACACTTAAATCAGTAAACGTGTGTACTTTGTACTGACACCACTGCTTACTATATCATACTGAAATATTACAATCAAGTCGAAAATGCGAACAATGTAAAACTTTCTTTGTGCATACTCGAATTCTAGTATTACCAACCTTCATTTCTTTTAAGCAAAAAAATAAATACAATTAATAGTTTTCTCAGAAAACACGCTTATGACACTTTTCACAAGCACCATCTATCCATTGCACATAAAAAACTCTCCTCGATTGAGGAGAGTTTTTTACAAATTAGTTTGTTTTTAATTTAGCAAGTTCCTGTAGAAACTTGTCGTTTAGCACTTTAATGTATGTTCCTTTCATACCTAAAGAACGAGACTCAATAACACCAGCACTTTCTAATTTACGTAGTGCATTTACGATTACAGAACGAGTAATTCCTACGCGATCAGCAATTTTACTTGCAACAAGTAAACCTTCTGTTCCATTTAATTCTTCGAAGATGTGCTCAATCGCTTCTAACTCACTGTAAGATAATGAGCTGATCGCCATTTGAACAACAGCTTTACTACGTGCTTCCTCTTCGATTTCTTCTGCTTTTTCACGTAAGATTTCCATACCTACAACAGTTGAGCTGTACTCAGCAAGGATTAAATCATCATCTAAGAACTCTTGACCAAGACGAGCTAATACTAATGTACCTAGACGCTCACCGCCACCAACGATTGGTACGATTGTAGTTAAACCTTGACCAAATAATTCTCTGTTTTCTACTGGGAATGCTGTGTAAGCACTGTTCACATCTAAGTTTGAAGATGTTTCTGTAATGTTGAATAAGCTTTGTGTATATTCTTCTGGGAATTGACGTTCTGCAAGCATTTGCTTCATGCGTTCGTTTTCGATTTGTTGGTGAATTGCATAACCTAGTAATTTACCACGACGGCTAACTACGAATACGTTTGCTTCGATTACTTCACACATTGTGTCAGACATTTCTCTAAAGTTTACAGGCTTCCCTGCTGCGCTCTGTAATAACGCATTTAATTTTCTCGTTTTTGCTAATAATTCCATTTCAAAAGTTCCTCCTACATGTTACTCACATATTTTTTCATCACTTGGAAACTAGGGCGAGTCACCTGATGACACTATTACAAAATAAACTGGCTCACATCTTTATTTTTAGCAATTGTTGCTAATTTCTCCTCAACGTATTGAGGTGTTATCGTTATTTTCTCTAACGTAATTTCAGATGCTTCAAACGATAAATCTTCAAGGAGCTTCTCCATAATCGTATGAAGTCTTCTTGCTCCAATATTATCTGTATCCTGATTAACTTGATAAGCAATCTCAGCAATCTTACGAATAGCTTCGTCTGAAAATTCAATTTCTATACCTTCAGTCGCTAATAATGCCATATATTGTTTAATTAACGCATTGTCAGGCTCGATTAGTATTTTAACAAAATCGTCTGTCGATAATTTTGTTAATTCTACTCGAATCGGAAATCTCCCTTGCAATTCCGGAATTAAATCCGACGGTTTAGACATATGGAACGCTCCAGCTGCAACGAATAAAATATAATCCGTTTTTACTGATCCGTATTTTGTCGCAACATTCGACCCTTCTACAATCGGCAAAATGTCACGTTGCACACCTTCACGTGATACGTCTACGCTATTCGACTGCTTACCAGCAATTTTGTCAATTTCATCGATAAAAATAATCCCGAGCTGTTCAGCACGATAAACAGCCTCTTGTGTAACTTCATCCATATCAATTAAGCGCTGTGCCTCTTCATTTGTCAAGAGTTTTCTTGCTTCTTTTACAGAAAGTTTACGTTTTTTCGTTTTTTTCGGCATAAAACTTCCTAGCGCATCTTGGAAATTCATTCCCATTTGCTCCATGCCAGTTCCTTGTAACATATCAAACATGGAAGACTGTTGTTCAGTCACTTCAATCGATACAATTTCGTCTTCAAGAAGCCCTGCAGCAAGCTTTCTCTCCACATCTTGACGCTTCTTTTCGATTTCAACATCTTCTTGTGTATCAGACGTTTGATTCGAATTTTGAGTACCTCCAAAAAGCATCTCTAATGGATTTTTGAATCCAGATTGTTTCTCTGGACTCGGTACTAAAATTTCAACAAGACGTTGATTCGCTTGCTCTTCGGCTTTATCTTGAACTTTCACTACCATTTCTTCTTTTACGATACGAACCGATGTTTCCACCAGGTCACGTACCATTGACTCTACATCTCTACCCACATATCCAACTTCTGTGAATTTTGTAGCCTCAACCTTAATAAAAGGTGCTCCAACGAGTTTCGCCATTCGTCGTGCTACCTCTGTTTTCCCAACACCTGTCGGTCCAATCATTAAGATATTTTTAGGTGCAATTTCGTCACGTAAATTTTCAGCTAATTTACTGCGACGATATCGATTTCTCAACGCTACAGCAACCGCTTTCTTTGCGTCTTTTTGACCGATGATGTATTGATCTAATTTTTCCACAATTTGGCGCGGAGTAAAATGTAAATGCATATAAAATGCCTCCCTTACGATTCTACAATTCTTCAACAATTATGTTGTGATTCGTATAAACACAAATATCGCCAGCAATCTCTAAACTCGCTTTCGCAATTTGCTTCGCTGTTAAGTGTTCACTTGCATATTGCTTTAAAGCACGACCTGCAGAAAGTGCATAATTCCCACCAGATCCAATTGCTAAAATACCATCATCCGGTTCAATCACTTCTCCTGTACCTGAAACAAGGAGCATAGTTGTTTTATCCATGACAATGAGCATTGCTTCTAGCTGACGTAACATTTTATCGCCACGCCATTGTTTGGCCATTTCAACAGCAGCACGCTGCAAGTTGCCATTATACTCTTCTAATTTCCCTTCAAACATTTCAAAAAGAGTAAATGCGTCAGCAACTGATCCTGCGAAACCAGCTAAAACTTTACCTTGGAAAAGTTTACGAACTTTACGAGCTGTATGTTTCATTACAACAGCATTTCCCATTGTCACTTGGCCATCTCCAGCCATTGCACATTCTCCATTATGATGAACTGCAAATATCGTTGTAGCGTGGAAATTTCCCATAGAAAAAACTCCTTTATTTGTTTTTATAGCTTTTAAAGCAATTTATGCCCGCGGGTGATGCTTCATGTAAACAGAACGCAATCTTTCTTTAGAGACATGCGTATAAATTTGTGTCGTCGACAAATTTTCATGGCCTAATAACTCCTGTACAGTACGTAAATCCGCCCCTTCATCTAGCATATGTGTAGCAAATGTATGCCTTAACATATGGGGACTTATCCGCATTGTCAGCGAAGCCTTTTTAATGAGTTCATTTAAAACATAACGAACTCCACGACTTGTTAGCGGTTTACCTTTCGCATTTAAAAATACCATATGAGAGTCTTCGTCAGTCTTATTAACTAACTGTTTTCTCCCATTCTCTATATAAGTAATTAAAGAATCTTGCGCATAGCTTCCGAACGGAATATACCTTTGTTTTTTTCCTTTTCCCATTACTAAAATTGTTCCCACCGCAAAGTCAATATCGGTAAGTTGTAAATTGACACATTCACTCACACGGATCCCAGTCGCATACATCAACTCTAACAAAGCTTGATTCCTTTGACCTAATGGTGTTTCCGTGTCAGAAACTTCAAATAATTCCTCTAACTCTTCAGCATATAAAAACTTTGGGATTGACAATTCTTTTTTGGGGAGTGACGCAAGTGCAAACGGATTATCCTTTCGATAACCTTCACGCATCAAAAAACGATATAAACTTCGTAAGCTTGATACTTTTCTTGCGACAGATTTACGGGCTAACTTCTCATCGTGCAACGTCGTTAAGTACAAACGAACATCCGCGTATGTAACGTCTAAAAAAGAGGATATGCCTTCTCGTTCCATAAATTGCACAAAATGTTCTAAATCATTTTGATAACTTGCAATTGTATATTTTGAATAATTTCTTTCAATTTGTAAATATCCAACGAATAATTGTAACAATTTCTTCACATTCACACAACTCACCTCAATAAAGGCTACTAAATCGTATCACAACTTAGTAGCCTTTGCAAGAAATTTAACTAAATATTTACAAAATTTCGAATCGTTTCTAAAGCGCGTGCTGCGTACGCTTCATTTCGTTCTGCTTTCTTTTTAATCTTCTTCTCTAACGGTGCAAATAGACCGAAGTTCGCATTCATCGGTTGGAAGTTTTTAGCGTTCGTTGCCGTAATGTAATTTGCCATGCTACCCATCGCAGTTACTGGCGGTAATACAACTGGCTCTTCACCTTGCACAAGACGCGCAGCATTAATTCCTGCTAATAATCCTGATGCTGCTGATTCAACATATCCCTCTACTCCAGTCATTTGACCAGCGAAGAATAAATCATCCCGTTGTTTATATTGATATGTTGGACGAAGCAAATTAGGTGAATTAATAAACGTATTACGATGCATTACACCATAACGTACAATCTCTGCATTTTCCAATCCTGGAATTAACTGTAGCAATTCTTTTTGCGGTCCCCACTTTAAATGTGTTTGGAAACCTACGATATTGTATAAAGTTCCCGCTGCATCATCTTGACGTAACTGAACAACAGCATATGGCGTTTTCCCTGTTTTTGGATCTTCCAATCCAACAGGTTTCATAGGTCCAAATACTAACGTCTGTCTCCCTCTACTTGCCATAACCTCTACTGGCATACAACCTTCAAAGAAAATTTCTTTTTCAAACTCTTTTAAAGGCACTGTCTCAGCAGCAATTAGAGCCTCATAAAAACGATCAAACTCTTCTTCTGTCATTGGGCAATTTAAATATGCAGCTTCACCTTTGTCATAACGCGATTTTAAATATACTTTATTCATGTCAATGCTGTCTTTTTCTACGATTGGGGCTGCAGCATCATAGAAGTAGAAATAATCTTCTCCTGTTAATTCTTTCAATTTTGCAGAAAGATCAGGAGATGTTAATGGACCTGTAGCAATAATTGTCGGTCCCTCTGGAATATCTGTAATTTCTTCATTCATTACAGTTACATTTGGATGGTTCTTTACGTATTCTGTTACTTTAGCTGCGAACTCATGACGGTCTACAGCTAAAGCGCCTCCAGCTGGTACAGAGCACTCATCCGCCGCACGAATAATTACAGAATCCATTAAGCGCATTTCCTCTTTAATAACTCCAACTGCATTTGTTAAAGTGTTTGCACGAAGTGAGTTACTACATACTAATTCAGCGAATTTATCTGTGTGATGAGCTGGCGTTTGCCTTACCGGTCTCATTTCATATAATCTAACTTGGACACCACGTTTTGCAATTTGGTAAGCTGCTTCACTTCCTGCAAGACCTGCGCCAATGACGTTTACTACTTGTGTTGTCATTTATATCACCTTTCCTTTTCTTCCCGAAAAAAATGTGAGCAGTTACGCTCACATTTGTTGTTCTTCTTCATAATCGCACGAAATACATTGTACTTGCACGCCTTTTTTCAACTTTTTCTCTACAAGCATGCCTTCGCACTTCGGACACTTACGACCAATTGGCTTATCCCAAGATACAAAGTCGCATTCCGGATACGTACCGCACCCATAGAAAAGACGTTTCTTTTTATTACTACGGCGTTCAATAATTTGACCCTTATCACACTTTGGACAAGTAACACCGATTTCTTTCACAATCGGCTTTGTATTACGACAATCTGGGAAATTCGAGCAAGCCATAAATTTCCCGTATTTACCCATTTTAAAGACCATTGGGTGATTACATAATTCACAATCTTCCCCAGCTGGTTCATCTTTAATTTCCACTTCACGCATTTCTTTTTCCGCTTTTTCTAAACGCGGTTCAAAACCTACGTAGAAATCATCAACAATTTTTACCCAATTCGCATTTCCTTCTTCTACTTCATCAAGGCTTTGCTCCATATTGGCAGTAAATTCAATGTTAATAATTTCTGGGAAAAACTCTAAAATAAGTTCAATTACTATTTCACCAAGTTCAGTCGGAACGAAGCGTTTATTATCCAAGCCTACATACCCACGCTTTTGAATCGTTTCAAGTGTAGGTACATATGTCGACGGTCTTCCAATTCCAAGTTCTTCAAGTGTTCTTACTAGGCGAGCCTCTGTATAGCGCGGAGGAGGTTGTGTAAAATGTTGCTTTGGTTCTAAATCCTTTGAAAATACAGTTTCCCCTACTTCTAAAGGCGGCAACATCTTATCCTTTTCTTCAGCACCATCATCTTTTGACTCTACATACACTTTCATAAATCCTGGGAACTTTACAACCGATCCACTTGCACGGAACTGAACATTGTTATTAATGAGTCTCGCTGTCACAGTATCCATTATAGCAGACGCCATTTGACTTGCAACAAATCGCTCCCAAATCAATTTATATAATCGAAGTTGATCACGACCTAAGAAACTTTTTAGTTCCTCTGGCTTTCTCATTACCGAAGTAGGACGAATTGCCTCATGCGCATCTTGTGCATTTGACTTTTTCGTTTCTTTCTTCTTTTCTGTTCCTATGTATTCCGTACCATACGCTTCAGTGATGTAAGTACGAGCCTCTGTTTGAGCTGTTTCTGAGATACGTGTTGAATCAGTTCTCATATACGTAATAAGACCTACAGTTCCTTGTTTTCCAAGATCTATCCCTTCATACAATTGCTGTGCAAGCATCATTGTTTTCTTTGCTCGCATGTTTAACTTACGGGCTGCTTCTTGTTGCAAGGAAGATGTTGTAAACGGTAATGCAGGGTTACGTTTTCGCTCTTTGCGCGTTACATTGTCAACTGAAAACGCATTGTCTTTCATCTGTTCAATTATTTCATTCACTTGCGTTTCATTTGTTAATTGAACTTTTTCACCATCTACACCGTAAAAGCTTGCTTCAAATGTGTCTTTTCCTTTTACAAATTCTGTTTTAATTGTCCAGAATTCTTCAGGTTCAAAGTTTTGAATTTCCCTTTCACGCTCGATGATTAAACGAACTGCTACAGATTGTACACGTCCTGCACTTAATCCTTTTTTTACTTTCTTCCATAATAAAGGACTAATATTGTAACCAACAAGACGATCAAGTATACGTCTTGCTTGTTGTGCATCCACTAAATCCATATTAATTGCACGAGGATGTTTAAATGATTCTTTGATTGCATCTTTCGTAATCTCATTAAACACAACCCGACAATCTGATTCAACGTCCACATTTAACGTATTCGCTAAATGCCAAGCAATCGCTTCCCCTTCACGGTCTGGATCGGCCGCGAGATAGACTTTCTTTGCTTTTTTGGCCGCTGATTTTAAATCTTTTAAGACGGGACCTTTACCACGAATGGTAATATACTTCGGGGTGAAGTTGTTCTTTACTTCTATCCCCATTTGACTTTTTGGCAAATCGCGAACATGTCCCATAGACGCGACAACTTTGTATTTTTTCCCTAAATATTTCTCAATGGTCTTCGCCTTAGAAGGCGACTCCACGATTACGAGGTAATCTGACATGCTAGTGCCTCCTTAAGAGGTGGATTCAAGTCTTCATTAATCTTATTGATTTCTCTTGTTTTTGTCAATCAAGAATGAATATACCATACAGTGCCAATCTACCATTTGTCAATAATTGTTTAATAAAAACATAAAAATATAAGGTTAATTTAAAATCTCTTCCAAGATATCTTCTGCATTTCTTACTAGTTTTGCTCCTTGCTGAATAAGATGATTCGTTCCCGATGCCCCCTCTATAAATATAGGTCCAGGAAGCGCAAACACCTCTCTATTTTGCTCTAACGCAAGGTCCGCAGTAATAAGTGTTCCACTTCTCGATTTCGCTTCTACAACTAAAACACCTTTACTTATACCACTAATAATCCTGTTCCTTTTTGGAAAATACCATTTTTTCGGTGCATAGTGCGGCGGATACTCTGTCAATAACAATATATATTCCTTCCACATTTCATATAAATGTCTATTTTCTTTCGGATACATAAAAGACAATCCATGCCCTAATATCGCAATAGTCGGGCAATGATGCCTTACTGTAATCTCATGAGACATTGTATCTATCCCTTTTGCAAACCCACTGACAATAAGCCACTCTCTTTCTAATAAAGGGTGTAAAATAAACTTCAAACTCTCATGACCATATAATGATGGTTCTCTCGTTCCAACAACTGCTAATTTATTTACTTTATTCAGGAAATCTTTCTCTCCTTTTCCATATAAAACGAAGGGAGGGTCTTGTATTTCACGTAATAATTGCGGATAATCTTCATCCCATACCGTTATATAAAAAATACGATTTTTCTCTAAATAAGATATATATTGCGGAAGATTTGAACTTTGAAGAAATTTTACTAGTTCTGAAGATTTTTCCGAGGACATTCCAGTGTAGTGTTCCATTTGTTTTTCGTTAAAATTATATATGTTCTTTAATTCTGGATCGACATATATTAGCCTCTCCATCGCTTTCCAATAATCTGCTAGCAAGTAATGAACATGTAATAATCTCTCTCTTTTCATCTTGATTCTCCTTACCCATAATTTTTATTATGTAAACAGAAAAAAGTGTAAAAAGACACCCTCAAGTAAGAAGGTGTCTTTCAACAGATTAATAGTTTTTACAAGTCTCAAATAAACCTTTTTCTTTTAAAACAGAGATTAGCGTTTCTCCCATAACTGCTGGAGTTTCAGCTACTTTAATGCCACAAGCTTCCATTGTTTTAATCTTTTCAGCAGCAGTTCCTTTACCGCCAGAAATGATTGCACCAGCATGGCCCATACGTTTGCCAGCAGGCGCTGTTTGACCACCAATGAAGCCTACAACAGGTTTTGTCATATTAGCTTTTACCCATTCAGCTGCCTCTTCTTCTGCTGTACCGCCGATTTCACCAATCATAATTACAGCATGTGTTTCTTCATCTTCATTAAATGCTTTTAAAGCATCAATAAAGTCTGTACCGTTAACAGGGTCTCCGCCGATACCTACAGCAGTAGATTGGCCAATACCTTCTTGTGTTAACTGATGTACAGCTTCATAAGTTAATGTACCAGAGCGAGATACGATACCAACATGACCTTTTTTATGAATATACCCTGGCATAATACCAATCTTACATTCATCTGGTGTGATTACACCTGGGCAGTTTGGTCCAAGTAAACGTGTATGTTTACCCGCCATATATCTCTTTACGTTTACCATATCTAATACAGGAATCCCTTCAGTAATACATACTACTAAATCAATTTCTGCATCAACAGCTTCCATAATTGCATCTGCCGCAAAAGCGGGTGGAACGTATACAACTGAAGCGTTTGCGCCTGTTGCTTTCACTGCATCTTCTACTGTATCAAATACTGGTACACCTTCAATATCAGTGCCGCCCTTACCTGGTGTTACACCACCGACAATTTTCGTACCGTATTCAATCATTTGTTTTGTATGGAATAAACCTTGAGAACCTGTAATACCTTGAACAATAACTTTTGTATCTTTATTAACTAATACGCTCATTTTTCTCCCCCGCTTTCTATTAGCCCACTAGTGAAACAATTTTTTGTGCACCGTCTGCCATAGATTCTGCTGCAACAATATTTAAGCCAGACTCATTTAAAATTTTCTTACCTAGTTCTACGTTTGTACCTTCAAGACGTACAACTAAAGGTAACTCAAGACCTACTTGTTTCGTTGCTTCAATAACACCTTCTGCAATAACATCACACTTCATAATGCCACCAAAAATGTTAACGAAGATACCTTTTACATTTTTGTCAGAAAGGATAATTTTGAATGCTTCTGTAACTTTTTCTGCAGTTGCACCGCCACCAACATCTAAGAAGTTAGCTGGGTCACCGTGGTAATGTTTAATGATATCCATTGTAGCCATCGCTAAACCTGCACCATTAACCATACAACCGATATTTCCATCTAAAGGAATGTAGTTTAAGTCGTATTTTGAAGCTTCAATTTCTTTTGAATCCTCTTCATCAAGATCACGAAGCTCTAAAATGTCTTTATGGCGATATAACGCATTAGAATCAAAGTTTAATTTTGCATCTAATGCCATAACTTTACCTTCGCCTGTTGTAACAAGTGGGTTAATCTCAGCGATAGAGCAATCTTTTTCGATAAACGCACGATATAAGCCCATCATAAACTTCACAGCTTGTCCTACAAGCTCTTTTGGAATATTGATGTTAAATGCAATTCGGCGCGCTTGGAAACCTTGTAAGCCTACTGCTGGATCAATATATTCTTTAAAGATTTTTTCAGGTGTTTTTTCTGCTACTTCTTCAATTTCTGTTCCGCCTTCTTCAGACGCCATTAAAACAACTTGAGAAGTTGCACGATCTAAAACTAGACCTACATAATATTCTTTTTTAATATCGCAACCTTCTTCGATAAGTAAGCGTTTTACTTCCTTACCTTCAGGACCTGTTTGATGTGTCACAAGTGTAGTTCCTAAAATGCTTTCTGCATATGTACGAACTTCATCTAAATTTTTTGCAACTTTTACTCCGCCAGCTTTGCCGCGTCCACCAGCGTGAATTTGTGCTTTCACTACACATACATCTGTTCCTAATTCTTTCGCTGCTTCTACAGCTTCTTCTACTGTAAATGCAACCTTCCCGTTCGGAACGCTAACCCCATAGCTTCTAAGGACTGCCTTACCTTGGTACTCATGGATATTCATGGTCCCATCCTCCCCTGTTTTCCTGTTTTACTCGAAAAGTTTTTTAATGTTTAAAAAACATTACATTGCCATTGTATAAGATGATTGGCACCCTGTCTACAATAAAGTGTCAGAAAACTGAAATCGCTTTATTCTTTTTCGAAAATAGTAATGTTTATATGCCAAAATAAAAAAATAAGCTGTATATTTACAGCTTATTTTTGAATCATATCTTTAATTGGTGCGAATGACTTGCGGTGTTCATCTAGTACTCCATGCACTTGAATTGCCTCTAGATGTTGCTTTGTGCCATATCCCATATGTTGCTCAAATCCATATTCAGGATACTTCTCTCCCAGTTCTTTCATCATACGATCTCTCGTTACTTTTGCGATAATGGATGCTGCTGAAATCGAAACACTTTTCGCATCACCTTTAATAATTGATGTTTGCGGAATTGGTGTAGGAAGCTTCATCGCATCAATTAATAAATGTTGGGGTGTACAAGATAAATTTGCAACTGCATCTAACATCGCTTGTTTCGTTGCTTGGTAAATATTAATGTCATCAATAACTTGCGGTGATACAATTCCTACTCCAATTGCAATTGCTTGTACTTTTATTTCATCATAAAAACGCTCACGTTTCGCTTCACTCAACTTTTTCGAATCATTTAACCCTGGAATATAAAAATCCTCAGGAAGAACGACAGCTGCCGTCACAACAGGCCCAGCCAATGGCCCGCGCCCTACTTCATCAATACCCGCGATATATGTGACCCCTTTTTCACGCAAAGCATTTTCATACTTGGACATTTCAAAAAACTTCTCTTTTTCTTTCTGTTCTAACTCTTTTTGTTTATACCACTTCAAAACGAGCTTTTGAACACCTTTTCGATCATCTTTCATTAACAGTTGAAAGCGATCATCTTCTTCATTCATAATTTCTTTCAATACATTTTCCGCTTCTTTTATCGTCATAGTTTGCATTTATACAAGCTCCTTTTTAAACATATCCAAAAAGAAAAGACGCACAAACGCACGTCTTATACTTCTTCTATTTTTTCCACATCTTCTACTTGCTCTGCAAACTCTTCCGGTGTTTCAAACGTCATTTTTCCAAGTTTGCCACCACGAAGCTCACGAAGCACAAGCTCAGATGTCTTATCATAATCAATCATTCCGCCGCCCATTAAGCAGCCTCTATTTTTTCCAATTGCATCGAATAATTCCACAATATCTTCTGGAATCTCATTTAAATTATAGCGTTCTTTCAAGCGTTCTGGATAATGTTTCTCCATAAAACGTAATGCGTAAACAGCTACATCTTGTAAATTTAAAATTGAATCTTTAATTGCACCCGTTGTCGCTAAGCGAAGACCCACTAATTGATCTTCAAATTTAGGCCACAGAATACCTGGTGTATCTAACAATTCCATTTCCTTCCCAACTTTAATCCATTGTTGAGCTGTTGTCACACCTGGACGATCTCCTGTTTTAGCAATATTTTTCTTTGCCAATTTATTAATCAATGTAGATTTACCAACATTTGGTATACCTACAATTAATGCACGAATCGCTCTCGGTCTAATACCTTTTGCAACCATTTTATCAAATTTTTCTTTAACAAGCACTTTACAAGCTGCTGCAATTTCCTTCATACCTTGTCCAGCTTGCGCGTTAATTGAAATTGCCATATGGCCTTTTTCTTTAAAATATGCGATCCATTGTTTTGTTAAACGATCATCTGCCATATCCGCTTTATTTAAAACAACAAGCCTTGGCTTATGTGTAATGATTTCATCAATCATTGGGTTTCGAGATGATAATGGTAATCGAGCATCTACAAGTTCAATTACAACATCAATTAATTTTAATTTCTCCGTTACTTGGCGTCTAGCCTTCGCCATATGCCCTGGAAACCATTGAATTACCATGTTGCCACCTTCTTTTTCATTTATTTCACAATACGTGCGTCTTCTAACGGCCAATATAACATATTAGCTTTACCAATTACTTGATCCATTGAAATCGTACCGATTGAACGGCTATCTTTACTAAAACGACGATTATCACCTAAAACAAATAATTGATCTTTTGGAACGGTTTTCTTGCCTGTCATTTCTTCAAGATTAAAATCATATGTAAGCGGTCCGTCAGCAATTTGCTTTTTCTGCTTGTCTAAATACGGCTCCTCATAAGCCTTTCCGTTAACATACAGTTTATCATTACGATACTCTATTTCATCGCCTGGCAGGCCTATAATGCGCTTAATGTAATCTTTATCTTCTGTTGCTCGAAATACGATAATATCAAAGCGTTTTGGATCTCCAATGTGATAACCAATTTTATTCACAATCATTCGATCACGATCATGTAAAGTAGGTGCCATCGATACCCCGTCTACGAGAATTGGCGCAAAGAAAAACTGTCTAATAACACCAGCTAATACAACAGCAATCAAAATTGCTTTAATCCATTCCCAAAGTGAACTCTTCTCTTTTTTCATGCATTTCCCCTCCACGGTTATGTAAACTGCTCGTATTATACCAAAATTTCATATAGATTGGAAAAAGGGAGCTTGTGCATTTACAAGCTCCCATACATGTCTTATCGAATTTCTTTAATACGTGCTTTTTTACCGCGAAGGTTACGTAAGTAGTATAACTTAGCACGACGTACTTTACCACGGCGAAGTACTTCGATTTTCGCGATTCTTGGCGTGTGAACTGGGAATGTACGCTCAACACCTACACCGTAAGAAATCTTACGAACTGTGAATGTTTCACTGATTCCGCCACCACGACGTTTAATTACAACACCTTCGAAAAGCTGAATTCTTTCACGAGTTCCCTCAACAACTTTTACGTGTACACGTAAAGTGTCACCAGGACGGAATGAAGGAAGGTCAGTTTTTAATTGGCCTTTTGTAATTTCTGCGATTAATTGTTGCATATTAAATTCTCTCCTTTAAACAGATGCTCTTATAAAGTCTTAATAAATTACAGCGGAACATCGTTAATACGGCTACTGATTTCAGTAGCACAAATGTTATAATAGCATATTACTAGGCCTGTTGCAATAGCAAATATATGAAGTTATTACTGCTCTCGCTTTATTTCCTCAAGCCATTTTTTCTCTTGTTTAGATAACTCTCTCTCATCTAATAAATCAGGTCTACGCGTATACGTTCGGCGCAAAGATTCCTTATGTCGCCATTCATCAATGTTTTTATGATTCCCTGACATTAATACATCCGGTACCTTCATACCACGAAAATCAGCTGGACGTGTATAATGAGGATGCTCTAATAAACCTGTACTAAACGAATCCTCTACTTGTGAAGCATGATTTCCTAGCACACCTGGCAAGAGACGTACCACACTATCAGTAATAACCATAGAGGCTAATTCTCCGCCCGTTAATACATAGTCACCAATAGAAATCTCATCCGTTACGAGATGCTCACGAATTCGTTCGTCATATCCTTCATAATGCCCACATACGAAGATTAAATGTTCTTCCCCTGCAAGCTCTTCCGCTTTCTTCTGCGTAAATCTTTCGCCCTGCGGACACATTAAGACAACTCTCGGCTTACGCTCTGTCTCTTTCGTCAAATCTTCTACAGCATCAAAAATAGGCTGAGGAGTAAGCACCATACCAGCTCCTCCGCCGTAAGGATAATCGTCTACGCTATTATGCTTACTTGTTGTATAATCACGAAAGTTAACAACACGAAGGTTTACCGCTTCTTTTTCTTGCGCCTTCTTTAATATAGAAGATCCAAATACACCGGTAAACATGTCTGGGAACAACGTTAAAATATCAATTTTCATTATAGCAGCCCTTCCATTACATGAATGGTTACTAATTTATTTTCAATATTAACTTGAAGTACAACGTCATCGATATAAGGAATTAAGAGATCTTGACCCTTCGGGCGTTTAATTACCCAAACATCATTTGCACCAGGAGATAGAATCTCTTTGATTGTCCCTAGCGCTTCTCCTTCTTCCGTTACAACACTGCAACCAATAATTTCATGATAGTAGTATTCACCTTCAGCAAGTTCACCTAACTGCTCTTCTGGTACTTTTATTAAAGAACCTTTAAACTTCTCTACTTCATCTACATTGTTATATCCTTCAAATGTTAATAAATCGAATGTCTTATGTTGGCGATGAGAAGTTACCTTTACCGGAAGATAGTCTGTGCCTTTCTCATTCGATATGTATAGCGTGTTTCCTACTTTATATCGCTCTTCTGGAAAATCAGTACGAGAAATAACACGGATTTCTCCTCTTACGCCATGAGTATTTACAATTTTCCCTACGTTAAACCATTTTGTCATAAATAGTATGTCACCCCTGGTTTCTATATAAATTAAGCATCTCCATTTCACAGATGGAACATGCAATCTCTATTTAAATGTTAAAAAAGGGAGAGGAATAACTCCTCGCCCTTTTTACGTTTATTGAATTTCCAGTGTTACTTTTTCATCATTATGATGTCCCACTGAATACAAGAGCATTCGAATCGCTTTCGCAACTCTCCCTTGCTTTCCAATGACTTTTCCAACATCCTCAGGATGTACAGTTAATCGATACTTTATCTCTCCGTTGCAAAGTTCCTGTGTAACTTTTACATCTTCAGGATAATCGACAAGAGGCTTGACAATCGTCTCGACTAACTTCTTCATAGTCATTGCCTCAATTACTTACCTTGTTTAGATAAGTGGAATTTCTCCATGATACCTTGGTTAGAGAATAAGTTACGAACTGTATCAGATGGTTTAGCACCATTTCCTAACCATTTTAATGCTGCTTCTTCGTTGATCTTAACTTCAGCTGGTTGAGCAACTGGATTGTAAGTTCCGATTTCCTCAATGAAACGTCCGTCACGAGGAGAACGAGAATCTGCAACAACTACACGATAGAAAGGAGTTTTTTTAGCTCCCATACGTTTTAAACGAATTTTAACTGCCATTTATAAAGCACCTCCGAATTTATTTCACACAGATAATTATATTAGCAAAAAGACTATTGCTTTGTAAAGTATTTTTTCTTAACAGAGCCATCTTTTTTTCCTTACATGAATGGAAACTTCAATCCACCTAGTCCTTTTTTCTTACCTTTTTGCATTCCCGTCATCGTCTTCATCATTTTTTTCATGTCATCGAATTGCTTAATTAGACGATTGATTTCTTGTACAGTTGTACCGCTACCTTTGGCAATGCGCTTTTTGCGACTAGCATTGATTATTTCCGGTTGTTCTCGTTCTAATTTAGTCATAGAACGAATAATTGCCTCAATATGCCCAATTTGTTTTTCATCAACTTGCGCATTTTTCAGCCCTTTAATTTTATTTGCACCAGGAAGCATTCCTAACAATTCATCAAGCGGCCCAAGTTGGCGCACTTGTCCAAGTTGTTCTAGGAAATCGTCAAGCGTAAACGAAAGCGTACGCATTTTTTGCTCAAGTTCTTTTGCTTTCTCTTCATCAACTGTAGCTTGCGCTTTTTCAATCAATGTTAAGACATCGCCCATCCCTAAAATACGGGATGCCATACGCTCTGGATGGAACGCTTCAATTGCATCTAGTTTTTCACCCATACCAGCAAATTTAATCGGCGTGTTTGTTACAGCCTTAATAGATAATGCAGCACCACCGCGCGTATCACCATCTAATTTCGTTAATACAACACCTGTTAAACCTAACTGTTCATGAAAACTTTGTGCAACATTTACCGCGTCTTGCCCCGTCATCGCATCGACAACAAGGAAAATTTCATCCGGTTTCGCAACTTCTTTCACTTTCGCTAATTCATCCATTAATTCTTCATCAATATGCAGGCGACCCGCTGTATCGATTAAAACATAATCGTGATGATCTTCTTTTGCTTTTGCAATCGCTTGTTTCGCAATTTCAACAGGACTTACTTGATCTCCTAAAGAAAATACAGGCATGTCCAATTGCTTCCCTAATGTTTCAAGCTGTTTAATCGCTGCTGGACGGTAAATATCCGCTGCAACAAGCATCGGTTTACGATTATGCTTTTTACGAAGCAAATTCGCAAGCTTACCTGTCGTCGTTGTTTTACCCGCACCTTGCAGACCAACCATCATAATAACAGTCGGTGGCTTATTAGCAACAGCAATTTTGCTTTGCTCTCCGCCCATAAGTTCTGTAAGTTCTTCCTGTACAACTTTAATTACTTGTTGTCCAGGTGTCAAACTTTTCATTACATCTTGTCCGACAGCACGTTCAGACACACGCTTCACAAAATCTTTTACTACTTTAAAGTTAACATCCGCTTCTAAAAGAGCTAGACGAACTTCTCTCATCATTTCTTTCACATCGGCTTCAGAAACTTTTCCTTTGCCGCGGATTTTTTGCATTGTCTGTTGAAGTCGGTCGGCTAATCCTTCAAATGCCATATTGCCGCCCTCCTAATCTAATTTTTCGATAGCTTCAACAACTTGTTTCATTTCTTCATTCACATGCTCTTCTTCGCTGATTAGCTGTTTTAGCTTTGCAACAAGTCGCTGTCGCTCTTGAAACTTTTGAAGTAATACTAATTTTTCTTCATATTCTTCAAGCATCGCTTCAGTCCGTTTAATGTTATCATACACGGCTTGGCGACTTACATCAAATTCTTCCGCAATTTCACCAAGAGATAAATCATCTAGATAATAAAGCGACATATAACTTCTTTGTTTTTGCGTTAACAACGATTGATAAAAATCAAATAAATAGTTCATTCTCGTTGTTTTTTCGAGCATGTTGGATCATCCTTTGTTAAGTGATTTCCCTTTACATGAATTAGTTTACATGTAGTCCAAAAGAGTGTCAAGTTTTTTTCTTAACATCATATATTTTTTATAGAAAAAGAAGCGGAAATACCGCTTCTTTCGCTTATACTTCTTCTGTTTCTACTAAGTTCGCAAATAAACCATACACATATTGTTCTGGATCAAACTGCTGCAAGTCATCCATTTGTTCTCCTAATCCAACAAACTTCACCGGTACATCCATTTCGTTACGAATCGCTAATACAATACCACCTTTAGCAGTTCCATCTAACTTCGTTAAAACAATACCAGTTACATTCGTTGCTTCACGGAATGTTTTCGCTTGGCTTAAACCGTTTTGTCCTGTTGTTGCATCAATAACAAGCAATACTTCATGAGGAGCACCTGGTACTTCACGCTCAATTACACGCTTCACCTTTTCTAACTCTTTCATTAAGTTCACTTTATTTTGCAAGCGTCCTGCTGTGTCACATAGTAATACATCTACCTTACGTGCTTTCGCTGCTTGTACAGCGTCATACATAACCGCCGCTGGATCAGATCCAGATCCTTGTTTAATCACTTCTACACCAACGCGATCGCCCCATACTTCTAATTGTTCAATCGCTCCAGCACGGAATGTATCTCCTGCCGCCAATAGGACTGACTTACCTTCTGATTTAAACTTATGCGCCAGTTTACCAATTGTCGTCGTTTTTCCTACACCATTAACACCAACAAATAAAACGACCGTTAATTGGTCCTCTTGCATATTAATTTCGTTACTAAAATCGCTGTCACCTTTGTAAATTCCTACTAGTTTTTCTGAAATAACAGCTTGTACTTCTTTTGGATCTTGAATGTTACGACGTTGTACTTCTTCTTTCAATTGGTCAATTAATTCCATTACCGTCGCAACGCCAACGTCTGCACCGATTAAAATTTCTTCTAACTCTTCGAAGAAATCTTCGTCCACTTTACGGTAACGATACACTAAATCATTCACTTTATCCGCAAATGAATTTCTCGTTTTTTCTAATCCTTGTTTAAATTTCTCTGTAACTGTATCCGTTTGTTTTGAAATTTTTTCTTTTAGTTTTTTAAAAAAACTCATACTTTCCCATCCTTCCTATTCACTTGCAATAAGTTCTTCTCCGGCGTCTAAACGAACCGAAACAAGTTTAGATACCCCCGATTCTTGCATTGTTACACCGTACAACACATCAGACTCTTCCATTGTACCTTTTCTATGTGTAATTACAATAAACTGCGTCTCATCACTGAATTTCTTTAAATACTGTGCAAAACGAGCTACATTCGCCTCATCAAGGGCTGCCTCTACCTCATCTAGTACACAGAACGGTACTGGGCGTACTTTTAAAATACCAAATAAAAGCGCAATTGCTGTTAAAGCACGCTCTCCACCTGAAAGTAAACCTAAGTTCTGCAGTTTCTTCCCTGGCGGTTGTGCTACAATATCAATACCCGTATTTAGTAAATCCTCTGGATTAGTCATTACTAAATCCGCTCTACCGCCTCCAAATAATTCAGAGAATACCGATTGAAACTCCATTCTAATGCCTTCAAACGTAGTAGAAAAGCGTTTTTTCATTTCTTCATCCATTTCGGTAATAAGCTGGTGCAATGTCGCTTTCGCTTCTTCTAGGTCGTCTCTCTGCTCTAGTAAGAATGTATGACGCTCCGCTACACGTTCATATTCATCAATTGCCCCTAGGTTCACTGTACCTAACTCTTCTATGGATAATTTGATTAATTTTACTTTCTTACTCGCATCTTCTGCAGGCATTGTCATTGTATATTTTAGTTTTGCCGCTTCAAATGAAATCGTATATGTTTCACGTAAATGTTGTAATCTATTTTCCAACTCTACATCAAGTCGATTTATTCTCACTTCTTGATCTTTCAACATTTCAAGAATATATTTATGTTTACCTGTCGTTTCTTTCAAATGGTGCTCTAAATGTTCTACTCTCTCTTGCAACGATACACGTTGTTCACGACGAGAGCGAATTAATTCTGAAGTTTGATTACGATCATATGCTTTCTTCTCAATCATATTCGTAATTTGCTCTTCACCACTTGAATTAGATGTCATTTCTTGTTTTAAGAACGCTAAATCCTCTTTCGTTTTTACAAGTGTCGCATCCGTTTCTTCTTTTTCCTTCGTCAATCGTTCAACTTTTTCTTTTTGATTAGATAAGCGTTGTTGCTTTTCAGCTGCCAGCACTTTTAACTCAGTCATTTCTTTTTGAACTTTTTCTTTCGAAGAATGTTGCTCACTTTTTTGTTTTGTTAAAGCTACAATTTTACTATCTAACTTAGTGATTTCAGCTTGAAGATTCGTTAAAACCCCTTCTAACTCCTCTTTACGCCCTTGCATTTTTACTCGATCTTGTAAAAACCCTTCAATCTCTAAATCATAAATAGACAACCGATCATTAATACGATGTTCTTCTAATTCTAAACGATTAATCTCTTCTCTTAATTTCTGCTCATCTACACGATCTGCTTCTACAGTTTGCCTTAGTTCGCGTATTTTCACTTCTTTTTCTTGAATCTCTTGTTTTACTGCTTTAACAAAGTTTTCTAACTTCGTTGTTTTTTCTTCCATATCAGTTAACTTGCGAGTCCACTCTTCCAGTTCACGTTGGCGTCCTAATAAAGAAGATTTCGCTTGCTTTACCGCCCCACCAGTCATAGAACCGCCAGGATTCACTACGTCACCTTCGATTGTTACAATACGATAACGGTATTGCAGTTGTTTCGCCAACTCATTTGCTCCACGTAAATCTTTCGCAACAATAACAGTACCTAATAAATTTGAAACTACATTTTCATATTTATTGTTGTACTGCACAAGTTCTGCCGCCACACCTACAAACGATGGGTGTTGATTTGCAATGCGTAATTGCTCAAATGATAACGATCTGCTTTTAATAACAGCTTGCGGTAAAAACGTTGCACGTCCATGTTTATTTTGCTTTAGAAATGCAATCGCATTACGAGCATGTTCCTCTGTTTGTACAACAATATGCTGCATCGCTGCACCTAGAGCGATTTCCATTGCAACTTCGTATTCTTTCGGTACCGTTAACAGTTCCGCAACAGCACCCTCGATACCTTGCAACCTATTTTCTCTAGCTTTCAATACTTCACGTACACCTTGATAGAATCCAGAATAATCTTCTTGCATCTCTTCAAGCATTTCTTTTCGAGAACGTGCCTGTTGCACAAATTGATATGCTTGATACAGTTTTGTTTCATTTTCACTATACTGCGTCTTACATTTCCCAAGCGCCGCCTCTGTCTTCTGTATATTTGAGAGAATGCCAGCTACTTTTTCTTTCGCTTGTTCGTAACTTTCTACAAGTTTCGTCTTTTTCGCTGTAATTTCCATACGCATTTCTACATATTTCGCATTCTCTTCATCTAGACGTTCGTTTTTAGACGTTTGCTGTTTCGATTGTTCTTCAATCATAGATAATTCATTACGATGACTAGCTTGTTGATTTAAAAGCTCAATATAGTCACCTTTTAAATTCTCAATCTGTTCCTCTAAATTGTCAGCAAAAGTAGCAAGCAGTTGCTCATTATCATGCAATTTTTGCTCCAACTCTTTTACTTCATTCACAAATTGCATTAAAGATTCTGTACTTGACTCAATCTCACCATCGTAACTTTTAGCTTTCTCAGTTAATTCAACAATTAACTGCTCAAGTTGCGCACAATGCGTCGTAGCATTTTGCTTTCTTTCTTTTAACAACTCACGCTGCCCTTCTAGTTTTTCTAGCTCTTTACTAGAAAGAAGAAGTACTTCTTGCAACGAGTCTACAGACTCGTCTACCGCTTGTAATTGTCCTCGTAATTCCTCAAGCTCTTCTTCACTTTTTTGTAAATTCGTTGACATTTTAGCTTCTTCGTTTTTATTATGCCCAAACTGATTTCGAAGCGCTTCCCATTTCTCATGCAATTCTTCAATTTCATGAACAATAAGCGCAGCTTCTACTTTCTCTAATTCTTCTTTATTCTCAAGATAATCTTTCGCAATAGAAGCTTGTCTTTCTAAAGGTTCTACTTGACTACTTAATTCATGAATTATATCTTGTACACGATTTAAGTTTTCTTGTGTTTCTGCTAGTTTCCCTTCAGCTTTCTTTTTGCGAAGTTTGTATTTTAGTACGCCTGCCGCTTCTTCAAATACACCTCGACGCTCTTCTGACTTACTACTTAAAATCTCTTCCACTTTCCCCTGGCTAATAATTGAAAAAGCTTCTCTTCCCATACCAGAGTCCATAAATAAATCGATAATATCTTTCAATCTACATGATTGTTTATTAATATAAAAATCACTATCACCTGAACGAGATACACGACGTGTTACACACACCTCATTGTATTCAATTGGTAAACGTTGATCTTCATTATTTAAAGTTATTGTTACTTCAGCAACATTAACCGCTCTCCTCGTATCACTGCCTGCAAAAATAATATCCTCCATCTTTGCACCACGTAATGATTTTGCAGATTGTTCACCAAGTACCCAGCGAATTGCATCAGTAATATTACTTTTCCCGCTTCCATTAGGTCCTACTACAGAAGTTACACCTGGGACAAAATCAACAGATACACGCTCAGCAAAAGACTTAAACCCTGCTATTTCTAATCTTTTTAAAAACACGAAAGGCCTTCCTCCTATTCTCCGTCGTTATAAATGTTCTCTATATAAAAACAAGTATTATACGGATTTACCTTCTTTTTCTTTATAAACAAAAAGAAAGTTTCATTCTATGCATAAGGAATCCCCCTCATTCAAAGGGGGATTCCTTATAGTTGTTCTTTTAATTTTTTCAATGCTTCTGCAGCAGCTTGTTGCTCTGCTTCTTTTTTCGACTTACCACTACCAAGACCTAAAGCTACGTTATTTAACGTAACACGTGACACAAATTCTCGATTGTGAGCTGGTCCTTTTTCTTGCAAAATTTGATACTCAACATTGCCACTGCCATCACGCTGAATCAATTCTTGCAACTGACTCTTATAATCCATCACATGAGAAAAAGCACCCTCATTAATTTTCGGATATACAATTTCTTTTAAGAATTCCCAAACTGTTTCTAGCCCTTGATCAAGATAAAGGGCACCAATAAACGCTTCAAAGACATCCGCTAATAAAGCTGGTCGTTCACGTCCACCTGTCATTTCTTCACCTTTTCCTAATAAAACAAGGCTGCCAAATGACAATTCGTTCGCAAAACGAACAAGAGATGGCTCACATACAATAGCTGCACGTAGTTTTGTTAACTCTCCTTCGCTCATTGTCGGATATTTTTGAAACAGATACTGTGATACAGTCAGTTCCAATACTGCATCTCCAAGAAATTCAAGACGCTCATTATCTTCATGCGGTTTTTTTCGATGCTCATTCACATACGATGAATGCGTAAATGCTTGAATCAATAATTTTTCATCTGTAAACGTAATACCTATCTTTTCTTGAAACACTTTAAATGCTTCACGATATTTTGTTTCGTATTTTTTTTCTCTATATTTTCGGTACGGCATAGGTCCCTCCAGATATAAGCCAGAAAGCCCCGCTAAAAAACGGGACTTCACTTAAGCATTATAGATGACTCTCTATGTAAGTCACAGCATCGCCAACAGTAGCAATCTTTTCAGCATCTTCATCAGAAATTTCCATTTCGAATTCATCTTCTAATTGCATTACAAGTTCTACTACATCTAGGGAGTCTGCTCCTAAATCTTCCTTGAAGCTTGCAGCTGGTACTACCTCAGTCTCTTCTACTCCTAAACGATCAACGATGATTTTTGTTACGCGCTCTAAAACATCTGCCATTCCATTCACCTCCCCTCAAATATTATATTAAATATTGACCAAAAAAACTAGGTGAAATCGATTCTTTTATTACATTACCATACCGCCATCAACATTTAACGTTTGACCTGTAACATATTTGCTTTGATCAGAAGCAAAAAACGTTACAGCATTCGCGATATCTTTCGCTTCACCAAATTGAGCAGCTGGAATAACTTTTAACATTTCAGCTTTAATATTCTCATCTAGTACATCCGTCATATCAGTCGCAATAAAGCCCGGCGCAATTGCATTCACTGTAATATTTCGACTTGCTAACTCTTTTGCAGATGTTTTTGTTAATCCAATAACACCCGCTTTAGCAGCAACATAATTAGCTTGTCCTGGGTTTCCTATGACACCAACAACAGAAGCGATATTTATAATTCTACCATGACGTTGACGCATCATATAACGAGATACTGCTTTTGTACATAAGAATACACCTTTTAAGTTTGTATTAATAACTGTATCCCATTCTTCTTCTTTCATACGCATTAATAAATTATCTTTCGTTACACCAGCATTATTTACAAGAATATCAACTTGTCCAAATGTATCTACTGTTTGTTTCACCATATTTGTAACATCATCAGCATTTGCAACATCTGCTCTTACCGCAATTGCATCAGAACCTAATTTTTTAATTTCATCTACTACTTCATTTGCTTTTTGTTCATTGCCAGCATAATTTACTACAACATTTGCCCCTTGTTTCGCTAAATCGATCGCAATCGCGCGACCAATTCCACGTGAAGCGCCAGTTACTAATGCTACCTTCCCTTTTAACATCAGTTTTCTCCTCTCAAATTTGAAATGGTATCTTTTAATGTCTCTTCATCGTATATCGCATATGCTTTTACTGATGAATCAATTGACTTCATAAGTCCAGCAAGTACTTTTCCAGGTCCAATTTCAATAAATGTATCTACTCCCTGCTTCACCATATATTCAATAGACGGGTACCATAATACAGGCGAATAAAGCTGTTCGATTAACTTTTCTTGAATGTCTGCACCACGTGTAATAACTTCCGCTGTAACATTTGCAATAACAGGAATATTCGTGTCATGAATTGTAATTTCATTTAAAACACTTTGGAACTTCTCAGCTGCCGGCTTCATAAGTGAAGAATGGAATGGCCCACTTACTTTTAGTGGAATCGCTCTCTTTGCACCATTTTCTTTCGCTCTTTGAGAGGCAACCTCTACGCCTTGCTTCGTTCCAGAAATTACAATTTGCTTCGTACTATTCATATTAGCGATTTGCACTGCATATCCTTCACTTGTTACTTCTTCTGTAACTTGTTTCAGCATATGTGGGTCAGCACCTAATATAGCTGCCATTGCGCCTTCCCCGCCCGGAACAGCTTCTTCCATATATTCCCCGCGTTTCCTTACAGCATATACAGCATCTTCAAAAGTTAATGCACCAGCTGCTACAAGAGCGCTATATTCACCTAAACTATGACCAGCGACAAAGTCAGGTGTAATGTCATACTCTTTCAAAGCTGTCAAAATAGCAAAACTCGTTGTTAATAATGCAGGCTGAGCATTTGTTGTTAATGTAAGCTTTTCCTGCGGGCCTTCAAAAATCACTTCTGAAAGTGACTCTTGTAACACCTCATCTGCTTTTGCAAACACTTTTGCAACCTCTTTATTATTCTCTGCTAATTGTTTACCCATTCCAACTGCCTGTGAACCTTGGCCCGGAAAAAGAAATGCTATTTTTCCCATTTCAAATCCTCCTCTTATTGGAGTGACTCTTTCTCCATTACGCTTGAAATTGTAGGAATTACTTCTTTCGCTACCATTTCTCTCGTTTGACGAATCGCACTAAATATCGACTGGTCATTAGAAGAACCGTGAGCCTTAATGACAGGTGCTTTCAATCCAAATAATGCAGCTCCCCCATACTCCGAATAATCCATTTTATCTTTTAATACCATAAGTTTTGGCTTTAATACCGCCGCTGCTAATTTGCTCGTAAACGAACTCATTAGTTGTTCTTTCAACATAGAGAATAGCGCAAGTGCTGTTCCTTCTAATGATTTCAACGCTACATTCCCTGTAAAACCATCACATACAACAACATCTGCTACACCTTGCAATAAATCTCTCGATTCAACGTTCCCAACGAAATTAATTGGCGCATCTTTAAGCATTGCAAATACTTGCTTTGAAAGCTCGTTTCCTTTTCCATCCTCTGTTCCAACGTTTAATAGTCCAACACGAGGATTTTCAATTCCTCTTACCTTCTCAGCATAAACAGATCCCATTACTGCATATTGATATAAATGAATTGGTTTTGCATCAACATTTGCTCCAACATCTAACATAACAAAACCTTTTCCATCTACAGTCGGCATTGTAGGCGATAAAGCTGGTCGCTCAATTCCTTCCATACGACCGACAACAAATAATCCAGCTGCCATTAAAGCTCCTGTACTACCTGCGGATATACAAGCGTCTGCTTCTCCATCCTTTACTTGTTGTGCCGCAAGCACCATTGAAGCTTGTTTTTTTCGACGAACCGCTCTTACTGGTTCCTCCGTTGATTCTATTTTTTCGTCTGTATGAAGAATAGTAATTCGTTCATCACTCGTTAAGTATTGACGAATTTCCTCTTCTTTCCCTACTAACGTAATATGTAAATCAGAATATTCCTTAATAGCTTTCATTGCCCCTAATACTACAGCCTTTGGAGCGTGATCTCCGCCCATTGCATCTATTGCGATTTTCATAAGTTGTTACCTTCCTCACTATAATTACTAGATCGATACATTTCAAAAGTGCCTGTAAAAACAAGTTCTTCTCCAACGAAGCTACGCACTTTGACAACCGTCCGTCCCTTATCATTCTCTACATCTTCAACGCGCGCTTTTGCAACAACACGCTCTCCTAATTTTACAGGGCGAATGTATCGAATGGTAGACTTTGCAGTTAAAGCTAATTCTTCATCAATAACCGCAACAGCTAGTGAGTTTGCTTGCGCAAACAGATGATGCCCACGGGCAATTTGATTTCTTTTAAATACATGTTCTACCTTTACTTCAAAGATAGAGATTGCATGTCTATCTAATTCAATATCAATAATTTCTCCAACAACCTCTTCTAACGGTAAAGATTTCACATCTTCTTCATGTTGCTTTGTAGCTACATGTTTAATTCTCTCTCTTAATTCAGGAATAGACAATTCCATACGATCAAGTCGTACTGTTTGTATACTCACTTGAAATTTTTCCGCTAAATCTTCATCCGTAATAAAAGGATTTGATTCGATTGTTTGTTGTAATAACTCTTGTCTTTCTTTTTTACTTCTTCTTTTTTTCATACCGCACCATCCATTTTTATGACTAGGTACTAACAGTAGTATATAATCATTAAAAGTAGAATGCAACAAAAACTTTTGTTGACTCCCTTTAATCGAGCTTCTCTCCTTGGAACACACCTGTCCCATCAAGATACGTACGCAAGGCAGCGTACTGATCATTGTGCCAAAACGCTTCTGAATCTACTAGTATCGCCGCATCTTGCCTTGCTGTTTCTAACGCTCGATAATCATGTACCATGTCAGCAACCTTAAATTCTGGTAAGCCACTTTGCTTACTCCCAAAGAAATCTCCAGGACCTCGTAATTCTAAATCTTTTTCTGACAATACAAATCCATCATTTGTTTCAGTCATTATGCGCATTCTTTCTTTCCCTGTTTCTGATTTAGGGTCTGCTATTAGTAAACAATATGATTGCTCACTACCACGGCCGACACGCCCTCTAAGCTGATGAAGCTGCGATAAACCGAAACGTTCTGCATCATAAATAACCATTACAGTCGCATTCGGTACGTTCACACCTACTTCAACAACTGTTGTCGATACAAGAATTTGCACTTTATTTTCACTAAACTGTCCCATTATCTCTTCTTTTTCCTGAGACGATAATCTCCCGTGCATCAATCCAACTTGGCATTTCCCTTGGTAATGATGCGTCAGCATACTATGTAAGTCGATAGCATTTTGCACATCAAGTTTCTCAGATTCTTCAATTAGAGGACAAATAACGTATGCCTGTCTTCCTTTTTTTATCTCCTTTTCAACAAAACCGAGAACGCGATCTAACATATCATGTTTTGCCCAATATGTTTCAATCACCTTTCTACCTGCTGGCATCTCATCGATTATCGAAACATCCATCTCTCCAAATGCAGTAATTGCAAGCGTACGCGGAATTGGTGTCGCTGTCATAAATAATACATCTGGACTTTCACCTTTCTCCCGTAAAACTCGGCGCTGCGCTACACCAAATCGATGCTGTTCATCTGTAATAACGAGACCCAACCTATGAAATATAACTTCATCTTGAATTAAGGCATGCGTTCCAACAAGAATATCTATTTCTCCTTGTTCTAACTTCGCTAAAATTTCTCGACGTCTCGCACCTTTAACAGAACTTGTTAACAGTTCCACCTTCATACCAAAATGCGAAAACGTTTCAGCAAGCGACTGATAATGTTGCTCAGCTAAAATTTCTGTAGGAACCATTAAAGCACCTTGATAATGAGCTAATTTCGATGCATAAAGGCCAATCGCAGCAACAACTGTTTTCCCAGAACCAACGTCACCTTGCAATAGTCGGTTCATCCGATAAGGAGATGTCATATCTTTCAAAATTTCATCTACAACTCGGCGCTGCGCACCCGTTAATGGAAACGGCAGTGCATCGATAAATTCTTGTAATTCTACTGACGGAATCTCTTTCTTCGTCCCTTTTGAATTTTCCCTCTCCATTTTCCGGAGCGTTTGCATTTTCAGCTGAAATAAGAAAAATTCTTCATATACAAAACGGCGACGCGCTTGCTTCAAATCTTCCTGTCCTACCGGAAAATGCAATGCCCTAAGCGCTTCATATCTTGGTAATAATTTATATCGCCCTAACAAACCATCCGGTAACACTTCGACTATAGAATCTCCATATTCCTTTAACGCTTGAGCAATAAAACGACGCATCTGTTTTACTGTAAGTTTCCCCTTTACTGAATAAACAGGTTCCACTTCTTGTTGACGTACAACCGGCCCAAAATGAAGTTCTGATACAGCAATTGTTTGACGATGTTGATCCCATTTACCAGTAATCGTTACCGTTTCATCTAACTTTAATTTTTGCTTATAGTAAGGCCTATTAAAACATACCGCCGTAATTAAATAACGACCAACGAGAACACGAACTGTTAAACGCGATTTCTTCTTACCATAATATTGCAGCAAAGGAGCACTATGAATCTTCCCTTCAACCGTTACACGTTCATCATGCTTTACTTCAGCAAGATCTTTCATCGCATAATCTTCATAACGGTACGGAAAATGTTCTAATAGATGAGAAACTGTATAAATACCCATCTCATGTAGTAACTCAGATGTTTCTCCTCCGATCCCCTTTACATCCGTAACAGGAACTTGTACAACATCATTCAAGATTCTCACACCCCGTCACATTATTTTCTTTATTGCATTTTATTTGAGTACCAATTAGCATCTGTAATCGCTCTCTTTCACCTTATATATTCTATCATAGGCATTCTAAGAGAAACTACTCAAATCCCTTATATAAAACAAGTAAAAAAGAGCCTCACTATTAGCAGCAAGGCTCTTTTCTCTCTTCAATATGCTAGCCTTTTGAATAAAAACTAGTAATAAACTTCATATTACTACTTCTTATCCATTAGCAAGTAAGTAATCCATTTATTTTCAAAACGAATCTTATCTTATTCTACAGAGAAGATGAAAGAATACACTGGTTGGTTTCCAGCATGCACTTCTACTTCTGCATCTTCAAATTTCTCTTCTACAAATTCAACTAACTCCGCTACTTCTTCGTCAGTTGCATCCTCACCTTGTAGAATCGTTACGATTTCAGAATCTTCATCAATAAGCGCTTCTAGTAATTGCTTCGCAGCTCCTACTTTTTCAGCATTTGTAGATACAATTTTCCCATCTGCAATACACATGAAGTCATCTTTTTGAATTGCTACACCATCAATTTCCGTATCACGTACAGCATACGTAATTTGACCTGTTTTCACATGAGATAAAGCTTCTTGCATGTTTTCTTCATTCTCTTCTAACGTTCCAACTGGGTTAAATGCTAACATTGCTGCCATACCTTGAGGAACTGTTTTCGAACGAACAACAATAACTTCTTGATCTACAACTGATGCCGCTTGTTCTGCTGCCATTACAATATTTCCGTTATTCGGTAAAATAATGATTTTTTCAGCATTTGCTTCTTCAATTGCCTTCACGATATCCTCCGTACTTGGATTCATCGTTTGACCACCTTCGATAACTTTCGTTGCGCCGATGCTCTCAAATAAAGTTTTAATACCAGACCCCATAGCTACAGTTACGATACCATATGGTTGTTTTTCTTTCGATTGAGCTGGTTGTTCAGGAACCATAGTAGGTTCATCTAATAAAGCAGTATGCTGTTCACGCATATTTTCTACTTTAATCTTAATTAAACTACCGTATTTTTGCCCGTAGTTCATAGCGTCTCCAGGATGTTCTGCATGGATATGAACTTTTACAATTTCATCATCAGACACAACTAGTAGAGAATCACCATATACACTAATATCTTCACGGAATTTTTGTTCAGAGAAATTATGCTCTTTCACCTTTTCAGCCTCTAATTTCACCATGAATTCCGTACAATATCCATACTTAATATCTTCTGTACTCAATTGGCTTTGTACACTACGGTGATGTTCTGCGCGTACCATTTCATTCATAGATGGTTGCGTCGGTGCATCAGAAGAAATCGTTTCTCCTTTTAAGTCAGCTAAAAATCCTTCGTATACCACTACAAGACCTTTACCACCGCTATCTACAACGCCAACTTGTTTTAATACAGGTAATAAATCTGGCGTACGATTTAACGATGCGTTTGCTTCTTTCACAACGTCTTCCATAAACAAAACAAAGTCGCGCTGTTTTTTCGCAACTGTTACTGCATATTTACCCGTTTCTCTTGCAACCGTTAAAATCGTTCCTTCAATCGGTTTCATAACCGCTTTATAAGCCGCCTCTACTCCAGCTTCTAGTGCTGCAGCAAAATCAACTGTTGTTAATTCTTCTTTTTGTTCAATGGATTTAGAGAAACCACGGAACAACTGAGATAAAATAACTCCAGAGTTACCACGAGCTCCCATTAATAATCCTTTGGCTAAACTTACGCCGACTTTACCAGCATGCTGTGAAGGGTTTGCTTTCACTTCACGCGCACCTGAAGTCATAGATAAGTTCATGTTTGTACCGGTATCGCCATCTGGAACTGGAAATACGTTTAATGCATCAACAAGCTGAACATTGTTTGTTAAATTATTCGCTCCTTGCATGATCATTTGTGATAAACGTTTTCCATCAATTTTTTGAATTGACACAGATTTTCCTCCTTAATGCACATTACAAGTTTATTACTTTAACTCCTTGTACGTAGATGTTTACAGAATCTACTGCTAGTCCTACAGTTTGATCTAATGTATATTTCACTTTCGTCTGCACATTATGTGCCACTTCTGAAATTTTCGTACCATAGCTCACAATAATATACATATCAATATGTACTTCATCTTCATCTTTACGAACAATAACACCTCTAGTGAAGTTTTCTTTTCGTAAAATGTCTGTTAATCCATCTTTTAACTGATTTTTTGATGCCATACCTACGATACCGTAGCAATCTACCGCGGCACCTCCAGCAATTGTTGCAATTACATCTGTACTAATATCAATTTGACCGTACTTCGTTTTAATTTCAATTGACATCTCGTTTCCCCCTTCATAAATGGTGAAAGTGAGCTAGACTACTTTAGTTACTATCATATAATCTTTTTAAAGAAAATTCCATCGTTCTTTCTTTTCACTCTCATATTTTATGTTTTAAATTACACTTTTTTATGATGAGCAAAATAGTCCATTGTTATTATACAACATGTACCACTATAATATGTCAAGCAATTTTTATGGATTTCAACTTTTCTTCATTAACATATAGTGTCAAGTAAATTTTCTTGATTTCTTTTTTCTACGGTGTTGCATTCTCTTTTTAGTTGTGTTAAATTATAGTAGTGTTTTTAGCATCGCATAAAAGACTAACATTGAAAAATTACGTATGGTAAGGTATCAAGGGAGGGAAATATAAATGGCTCGTGTTTGTGCTATTACTGGAAGAAAAGCTCGTTCTGGTAACTCTCGTTCTCACGCAATGAACGCTACAAAACGTAAATGGGGCGCTAACCTTCAAAAAGTTCGCGTACGCATCGACGGAAAAGTTCAACGTGTTTACGTTTCTGCTAGAGCATTAAAATCTGGCAAAATCGAACGTGTTTAATAATAAAAAAAAGAGCCGATAGGCTCTTTTTTTACTATAACAATGGAAAAAGCACCGGTGATAGGTGCTTTTTTTAATCTTTTTTGAAGGTATTTAACATTGCACGAACTATTCCACCAAGAAATTTAGGTAACTTAATTGTATAAAATCTCATGGTTTCCCTCCTAATCCCCATTACTCCACTTGGTCACTATATGATGTAAGGAGCAAAATTGTTTCTTCAATCAGTGCTTCTTATCAACATTAATATGCCAGAAGTAAATGAAAAAGTACCTTTTTCCTCAACGAGTTCGTTACTAATACAAAGTGTTGATCCCCACTCTATTGTTTTATTAGTAAGAGGGTACTTAAAACCAAACAATGTAATCCCTTCCACTATTTCAGTAACTGGTACAAAAGATACATAAGGAAAATTTTTATTTTCTTCAATTATATGTGTACCCATTTTTTTAACTGTTATTTCATTTTTATCGTCCACAATACACATTTCTATCTCTACTTCTAACCCTTTTAAAAGCATCTGTATATTTGCCAAACCGTGATCAAGCCTTCCACCAGTAGCACCAAAAATACGAATTAGTGCCGGCTTCTGTTCTAATGCCCAGTTGATTGCAATTTCTAAATCCGTTTGATCTTTTTCCCGCGGAACAATATGTAATTCGTTCGTTTGCTGTCCCATCCATACTAATTCTTCTTCAGTAACTGAATCGTAATCTCCAAACGCAACAGCCGGGGTAATCCCTTTCTTTAATAGACGGTATACTCCCCTATCAACCGCTGCCCACACTACTTCCTCATTCTCGTATCGAGCAAAATCTGCGCAATATTCCGAAGGTCCTCCTGCCAAAATATGAATAATCATTTTTTCTTCTCCTTCCATTGTAAAAAGGCAATCTGCCATTCGGTAGATTGCCTTTTTACATATTTTTATCCTATCCTATAAATGCCTTACTAGGATAAAAGTTCATCACTACCCACGAATTACGCGAATTGCTTCACCGCGGTCTTTTTGATTGTATACTGCTGACCCAGCTACAAGTACATTTGCTCCTGCTTCCACACAAAGTCTTGCTGTTTCAGCATTTACACCACCATCAACTTCAATTTCCACTTCTAGATTGCGCTCTTTCACCATGTCTGCAACTTGTTTAATTTTCGGTAATACAGAATGGATAAACTTCTGTCCACCAAATCCAGGGTTTACTGTCATAAGTAATACCATATCTATATCTTCTAATACATGCTCAATCACTGAAACTGGCGTATGTGGATTTAATACAACGCCCGCTTTAATACCATGAGATTTAATTAACTGAATTGTACGATGTAGATGCGGACACGCCTCTACGTGAACAGTAATAATATCCGCTCCCGCTTGTGCAAAAGTCGGGATATAGTTATCAGGATTTTCAATCATTAAATGTACATCTAATGGTAATGATGTAATCGGACGGATTGCTTCTACAATTAACGGTCCAATCGTAATATTTGGTACGAAATGTCCATCCATTACGTCAACGTGAATGTAATCCGCTCCGCCCTTTTCTACATCTTTAATCTCTTCCCCTAATTTTGAAAAATCTGCTGATAAAATCGATGGTGCAATTTTAATCATAACTAATACCTCGGCTTTCTCTCTCTAATTTCTTCTACGAATTGTTTATAGTTCTTATAGCGATATTCTGTAATCTTCCCTTCTTCAACCGCAGCTTTCACCGCACATTTCGGTTCAGAAAGATGTGTACACCCTCTAAATTTACAGTATTGGCTCGCTTCTTTCAACTCTGGAAAACAATATGTAAGATCTTCTACTTCTATATCAATGAAATCTAGTGAACTAAAACCCGGTGTATCTGCTACAAGTCCACTCCCAATTGCAATTAATTCTACGTGTCTTGTCGTATGCTTCCCGCGTCCTAAATGGGAGGAAATATCATTTGTTTTCAGCTCTAATTCTGGACGTAGCACATTAAGCATTGAAGATTTCCCAACACCAGATTGACCCGCAACGACAGAAACACAATTTTCTAAGTATGGTTTTAATATATCAATACTTTCTGACGTATTAATAGAAGTAAATAAAACATCATAACCCATCTCACGATAATCATTCGCATAAGCTTCAACAGTTGCTTTCATCTTTTCATCTACTAAATCCATCTTGCTAATACAAATAATTGGCTTAATGTTATGATATTCAATCAGCACTAAAAATCGATCTAACAGTCCAGGATTAAAATCTGGTTCTACTGCAGAGAACACAAGGATCGCTTGATCGACATTAGCAATAGGAGGTCTAACAAGTTCATTTTTTCGATCAAACACTTCAAGCACATAACCTTCAGTTGGATTATCTGCCTGAAAAACAACTTGGTCTCCTACAAGTGGTGTAATTTTATTTTTTCTAAATACACCTCGCCCACGACATTGCGTAACCCCTTCTTCATGCTGCACGTAATAAAACCCACTTAAAGCTTTTATAATTTTTCCTTCTGGCATAGAATTCTCCTTTTTTGTATAAGGTGATGCTGAATTTAAAAATGAATGGATTTAAATTTTCCAAATAACGATTTCAAAACCTACCATATATACTTTCGCTAATATACATTGAATTTCCCATTAAATGCAAAAAAATATTTACAGCTGCATCACTTTACTAGCTTTTTGAATCATATATTTTTGCCTGCTATACTGTCCACTTTGTAGACAGCATAACAGGCAATAATAATAATAATAATAATAATAATAAGTAGACTTTCACTATTATTGAGTTGGATATGGTACTTCTTTATCAATAATCGTTACTCCATCCCGTACAATTTTATAGTGTCCCTTTGAACCTTCTTGAATTACAAATTCTAAAGAAATAGTCGCTGATTCAGTAATTGTTCTCGTTTCAACCGGTCTATCCATTTTTTGCTGCATGTCTTCTTTATAAATTTCTATTGTTTGCGGCTTTTTTTCACCTGTTACAGCAGGCTCATATGGGATAGAGATATTGTCCACTTTTATCGTTTTAGTCACTTTAGGCTTTTGACCATCAGAGATAATAATAGTTACTTTATCTCCCTCTTTTAATGGTGTACCTGGTTTTGGAAATTGCGAAATTACAAGTCCTTTTTCGACTGTATCTGAATACTCTCGTTTTATATCTGACGTTAGTTTTCTCTCATTCAAATAACCAGTTACACTATTTTCAGTCCACCCCGAAAAGTCACCTGGTCTAATTTGATAAGGACCTTTACTTACCCAGATTTTCAGTTCTTGCTCCGCTTCTATAACCATCTGATCAGGCGTCGGAATTTGTTCTACAATTTCACCTTTCGGCTTATCATTTTCAATATAATTTACCGTAACTTGTTTATATTTTTCTTCTAACTCAGCTTTTACACTCTCAAAGTTTTGACCTGTGAAATTTGCCATCTTACTTTTCTTTTTTCCACCTGATTGATAGATAGTAATTTTAGCGTTTTCTTTTACGACTCTTCCTGCTACAGGGTCCGTTTTTATTACATCCCCAACTTCAACATCATCTGTATATACAATATTAGGCTCCGTCACCTCAAAGCCCTTTTCTACTAATGTATTTACAGCTGTCGTGTATTTCATACCAGCCACATCAGGAACTTTCACATCTTTCGGAATAAATAATCCTGGAATAACCGTAAGTGCTAATGTTATTCCTATTGCTAAAAATAAAAATGTTGAAATTAAAACTTTAAGCCACTTGCTACTCCGTTTTTTCTTCTTATCTAACTCAGCTGCTTCTGCTCTTATCGGTTCTTCCATCTTACTCCCTTTTAAAACAATCGTTTCATCACTTACATTTTCAAATAATTGTTCTTGTTGAATAATCGGAATCGCTTTTGTCGCTTCCATATCTTCCGGTATGTAAAATGGTTGCTCATTTATCCTCTCTGGATATAGCGCAGTTTCAATATCTCGCTTCATCGCATTAGCAGATTGATATCGGTGAAACGGATCTTTTGCAGTTGCCTTTAATATAATATTTTCAACACTTTGCGGAATATTTTCATTCCATCTTTTTGGTGATGGGATTTCACTTTGTAAATGTTTTAAAGCTATGGCAACAGCAGATTCGCCAGAAAACGGTTGTCTTCCTGTTAACAATTCAAACATAACTATCCCAAGAGAATAGATATCTGATTGTTTATTTGCTATCCCACCACGTGCCTGTTCTGGTGATAAATAATGGACTGAACCGAGCACTGAATTTGTATGTGTAATTGTTGTTGCACTTGTAGCTGTCGCAATTCCAAAATCTGTTACTTTTATTATTCCATCAGCTCGAATTAAAATATTGTGCGGCTTTATATCACGATGCACAATTTCAAAATGATGGGCGTGTGCCATAGCGGATGTTAACTGCTCCATAATATCAAGAGCTTCTCCTATAGGTAACATCCCTCGCTCAATTATGTATTGCTTCAATGTTTGCCCTGGTACATATTCCATGACAAGATAGTATATACCATCTTCTTCTCCGACATCATACATATTCACAATATTTGGATGCGACAACGTTGTAACAGACTGCGCTTCTCGATGGAAACGTTTAATAAACTCTTCGTTATTTGAGTAGTCGAGTCTTAATATTTTTACCGCTACATCTCGGCCAAGTATATCATCATGAGCTAAATATACATTGGCCATTCCGCCACCACCAATCATTTTCAGCAGCTTATAACGGTCATTTAAGCGTTTTCCAATCAGCACGTTGCACTTCACCTACTTTCGTTTGTCGAACCCGCATAATCAATAAGAACAAGTGTGATATTATCTTCTCCACCGCGATCATTTGCCAATTGAATGAGACACTGCCCTTTACCTTCAAGCTGTTCATTTAACTGTAAAATTTGTCGCATATCATCAATAGAAACTTTGTTTGATAATCCATCAGAGCAAAGAAGTAATTGATCATCTTCCTCAATCACCAACGTTTTAACATCTAACTCAACTTTTTCTTCTGTTCCTAATGCTCTTAATAACACATTCTTTTTCGGATGATACTCTGCGTCTTCCTTTGAAATTTCACCATGTTTCACAAGCTCATTTACAAGTGAATGATCTTCCGTTACTAGCGTCATTTCTCCTTCTGATACCATATAGCAACGACTATCTCCTATATGCCCTATTGTCACAAAGCTTGGTGTACAAACAGCTATTATAAGCGTTGTTCCCATACCATTACATTCTGCATTTTGCTGAGCGTATTCATATATACGCTCATTAATAATCCCAACACTAGTATGTAACCATTGTTCTACTTTTTTCGGCTCATTCATATTATGTGTTTGCTTCCAATAATCATGGAATAATTGAATGGCCATCGAGCTAGCTACATCACCAGCTCGATGACCTCCCATTCCATCTGCTACTACCGCTAATACATTTCCATCTAAATTGTGAAAAACTCCTGCACTATCTTCATTATGTTGACGAACTTTTCCTTTATCCGATAGAAATACGGCTTTCATCTCGTCACCTCGTCTCTTCTTTGCGCTCCTTCGCACGCAACTGACCGCAGGCTGCATCAATATCATGACCTTGTTCACGGCGAATCGTTACATTCACTCCACGATCTTTTAACGTTTTCTCGAACAAGAAAATTTGTTCACGTGGCGTACGTACATAATCACGTTCAGGTACGTAGTTTACCGGAATCAAGTTCACATGACATTTTACACCTTTTAAGAGCGCAGCAAGCTCTTCAGCATGCTCTACTTGGTCATTTTCTCCTCCAAATAATCCATATTCAAAAGTAATACGACGCCCTGTTCTATTTACATAGTATTTAATAGCTTCCATTAAATCTGGTAATTTATAAGCACGGTTAATCGGCATTAATTTTGAACGTAATTCTGAGTTTGGAGCATGCAATGAAATCGCAAAATTAATTTGTAGATCTTCTTCAGCAAACTTATAAATTTTCGGGATAATTCCACTCGTCGAAACAGTCATATGTCTCGCACCAATATGAAGTCCTTTTTCATGGTTAATGATGCGTAAGAATCCCATTAAATTATCATAGTTATCAAATGGTTCTCCAATCCCCATAACAACAAGAGAACTTACACGTTCTTCTGTTTCATCAAGCGCGCGCTGAACTTCTACTACTTGCGCTACGATTTCTCCAGCTTCTAGGTTTCGCTTTAATCCACCAAGTGTCGAAGCACAGAACGTACACCCAATACGACAACCAACTTGCGTTGTTACACAAATGGAATTTCCATATTCGTGTCGCATTAATACCGTTTCAATAGAATATCCGTCATATAATTGGAATAAGAATTTAATTGTTCCATCCGAAGACGTTTGTTTTACTAACGTGTTTAAAGTAGTAATATCAAAGGAATTCGACAATTTATCACGCAATCCTTTAGAAAGGTTTGACATATCCTCATAATTTTTTACACGTTTTTTATATAACCAATCAAAAATTTGTCCAGCACGGAACTTCGGTTCTCCTTGTTCCTTTAACCAATCTTGCATTTCATGAAGTTGTAAAGAGTAAATTGATGGTTTCTTCGTTTCTACATTTTTCTTTTGTTTTCTTACAGTCGTTTCCATGATGCTACACCTTCTTCCTTAAACAAGCAATATAAAAGCCATCCGTCGCAAAATAATGCGGTAAAATTTGTACTTGACCTTCATCAATATACGGAGTTAATTTTTCTGGCATACGCTCTTTAAGCGTAGTATCCCATTCAAATTCAGGATGTTCTTGTAAAAATTTCTCTATTACTTGTTCATTTTCTATTTTCTCAATTGTGCACGTACTATAAACAAGACGACCGCCTTGTTTTAATAATGGTGCTATTTTTTCTAGTATTGCAATTTGAATCGTCGATAATCTTTCACTATCGCCTTTATCTTTTCCTAACTTAATATCAGGTTTACGTCTAATTACACCAAATCCAGAACACGGCGCATCTACCAATATTTTATCAAACGTTTCATTTGCAAAGTGTTCTTGCACTTTTCTAGCATCTAGCGCTTTAGTTTCGACATTTTCTAGACCAAGTCGCTCTGCTTGCTGTTTAATTAAACGTACTTTGTGTGCATGTAAATCAAGGGACATGACCTTACCAGTTCCCTTTAATCGTTCCGCGATATGCGTTGTTTTTCCGCCTGGAGCAGCACAACTATCAAGAACTGCATCCCCCGTATTCGGTTCTAAAGCGCGTGCTACAAGCATAGAACTTTCATCTTGAATAGAAAGAAATCCTTTTTTAAACGCTTCTGTATGCGCTACATTTCCTCTTTCAATCTGAATTGCATCATCTGATAAGTCACCACGTTTTGCTTCTATACCTTCACTTGCCAACAACTCAATCGCTTCTTCTACCGTTACCTTATCAACATTCACACGCGCTGTTGGTACAGGGGGTAACATGTTTACTTCGCACATTTTTTCTGCAGTTTCTAAACCGTATTCTGAAGTCCACTCTTGGACAAGCCAAACTGGATGACTTGTTGTAATTGCAAGACGTTCTACTGGATCCTTGATTTCATCTACAGAAGGTACACCTTCTCTCTGAATCGAACGTAATACACCGTTCACCATACCAGCAATTCCTTTATGCCCGCGACGCTTTGCAATCTCAACCGCTTCATGAATAGCCGCTCTTTCTGGCACTCGGTCTAAATAAATCATTTGATATAAAGATAAGCGAAGCAATACTCTTACCCACGCCTCAACCTTCTTTTTTAGAAAAGGCTGTAAATAATAATCTAATGTGTCACGACGTTGAATCGTTCCATATACAATTTCAGTTAATAAACCAATATCTTTTCTATCAATTGCACTTTTTTCAATTAGATTATTTAAAAGTAAGTTGCTATATGCACCACTTTTTTCCACTTGAATTAAACCATCAAGAGCTAATTCACGAACATTTTGTCTCATGCATTTTCTCCTAACTTCGTTCCAATTTCAGGTTTTGTTCCACGTAAAAATTGTGAACAACTCATACGCTTTTTACCAGAAGGTTGCAATTCAGTAATTTTAACACCTGTTTCATTACTCGTTGCTACAACAAAACCATCTTCTTCGATTGCAACAATCGTACCTGCTTCAGCCGGTTCAGTTACAGGCACTTTTTCTCCCCACCATACTTTAACAACTTGTCCTGCTAAAGTTGTATAAGCAACTGGCCATGGATTCAATCCGCGAATGTGATTGTATACTTCTTCACCTGTTTTTGTCCAATCAATTTTCTCTTGCTCACGTTTTATATTGTACGCAAACGTTACTTCTTCTTCGTTTTGTTTAATCGGTTCTAACTTACCTTGGATTAATAAAGGTACTGTTTTAGATAGAAGGTGTGCTCCTGCTTCACTTAATTTATC
Organism: Bacillus sp. HMSC036E02; assembly: GCF_001836235.1. NCBI lineage: Bacteria > Bacillati > Bacillota > Bacilli > Caryophanales > Bacillaceae > Bacillus > Bacillus sp. HMSC036E02. The sequence goes on from NZ_KV827816.1 coordinate 166,987, forward strand.
AAATAATGAGCCTGTCGTTTCACGCTCTTCAATTTCAACTTCCACTTGCGTTAAGATATCACCAGCATCCAATTTTTCTACCATATACATAATTGTAATACCTGTTTTTTCTTTACCTTCCATAATTGCATAATGAATTGGTGCACCACCACGAAGTTCAGGAAGTAAAGAAGCGTGAACATTAATACATCCATACTTCGGTGCTTCTAAAATTTCATTTGGTACAATCTGCCCAAATGCAGCTGTTACAATTAAATCTGGCTCTAATGCCAATACTTTTTCATATTCATCTTTTTCACGAATTTTTAACGGCTGTAACACAGGGATACCATGTTTTTCCGCTTCAACTTTAACAGGTGTAGGTGTTAATACTTTTTTTCTACCTACTGGACGATCAGGTTGCGTCACAACACCTACTACCTCATAGCCATCTTCAATAAGACGACGAAGCACCGGCACTGAAAAGTCCGGTGTTCCCATAAACACTACTTTTATCATTTAAAAACCGCTCCTTTTAACACCTATTCTAGTTCGTTTTCTTCATAATATCTTTTCACTTTCGATGTAAATAAAACACCGTGTAAATGATCGATTTCATGTTGAATTGCACGCGCTAAAAATCCTTCCGCTTCTAATAAGAATACTTTCCCACGGCGATTTTGCGCTCTTACTTTAATATAATCGGCACGTTCTACTTCACCATAAAGTCCCGGGAAGCTTAAACAGCCTTCGGGACCTACTTGTTCACCACGTTTTTCTAATATTGATGGATTGATTAACTCGATTTTCCCAGTATCATCATCGACATCAACAACCGCTACTTGCAAGCTTACACCTACTTGAGGCGCAGCTAAACCGACTCCGTCCGCAATTAACATTGTTTCATGCATATCTTTCAACAATTTCACTAACTTTTTATCAAAGTTAATTACTCTTTCGCATGGTGTTTCTAACACTTCATTTGGATGCTTTATTATTTCTAAAACTGCCATATTTCCCTCCGCTACATTAACATTGTTGGATTAAAATCAATTGAGATTTGTAGCTCTTTTTGCATTTCTGCTTGATAATGTTCATTTACCATTTTGAGCACGTTCTTTAAGTTTGGTTCCCGTTTGTATTTTATCATGCATTGATAACGATATCTATCTTTTATCCTTGGAATCGCTGAAGCAACTGGTCCTAGCACCATTGTTTGCTGTGAGCAATGCGTTCGTAAATATGAGGCAATTTTTTCCGTCACTTGTACCGCTTTTAATAATTCAGGATGAGATACAGTTACGAGTACAACATAGTAATATGGGGGATATTGTCTTGTTCGTCTCATTTGCATTTCTTGGTCAAAAAACACATCATATTGTTGGTTCTTCGCTAACTCTATACTGTAATGTTCTGGCGTATACGTTTGAATCACAACTTCCCCTGGCAATTCATGTCTACCCGCTCGTCCACTTACTTGCGTCAATAGCTGATATGTCTTTTCACTCGCCCGAAAATCAGGTAAGTGAAGCATCGTATCTGCAGTTAACACCCCAACGAGCGTTACTTTCGGAAAATCTAATCCTTTAGCAATCATTTGTGTTCCGAGTAATATATCTGCTTTTTCTTCCCCGAACGCCTTTAATAATTTTTCATGCATTCCTTTTCGACTTGTCGTATCTACATCCATTCGAATGACTCGTGCCTCTGGAAATAGTTTTATAATTTCTTCTTCTACCTTTTGTGTACCTGTACCAAAGAAACGAATGTATGTACTTTGACAAGCTGGACACTCAGTTGGCATATTCTCTTCGTAACTACAATAATGACATTTTAAACGATGATTCATTTTATGATATGTCAATGAAATATCACAATGCGGACATTGAACAACATACCCACAATCACGGCACATAACAAATGTAGAATGACCTCTTCTATTTAAAAAGAGTACCATTTGTTCTTTCTTTTCTAATCGATCTGCTATTTTTTCATGCAGCGCCTTAGAAAACATTGATCGATTCCCGTCACGAAGTTCTTCTCGCATGTCAACAAGCTCTACCGTTGGTAAAGCTTGTTCATTCATACGTTTTTCCATTGTTAATAGTTCATAAACACCTTTTTTCGCCCTTGCAAACGATTCAAGTGTTGGTGTCGCACTACCAAGAACGATAGGACATTTATGATATTGTCCTCTCCAGACAGCTACATCTCTTGCATGATACCTCGGATTATCTTCTTGTTTGTAACTTGATTCATGCTCTTCATCAATAATAATAATCCCTAAATTCTCAAAAGGCGCAAAAACAGCTGAACGCGCACCAACTACAACTTTCACTTCTTTTCTTAAAATCTTACGCCACTCGTCATACTTTTCTCCAACAGACAACGCACTATGAAGAACTGCAACTTGTGAGCCAAACCTACCTTTAAAACGATCCACCATTTGGGGCGTTAGTGCAATTTCAGGAACAAGAACGATAGCTTCTTTTCCTTTCTTGAGCACTGCTGCTATAGATTGTAAATATACTTCTGTCTTTCCACTTCCTGTAACACCATATAGTAAAAATGGATTATAAGTTTCATTTGTAATTGATGATAAAATCGGTGTAATAACTTGTTTTTGTTCCTCCGTAAGCGGAAATGGTTTTGTTTGTTCAAAATCATCATCGTCATACGGATTTCGGTATACTTCCACATACTTTTCTGAAATGAATCCCTTTTTAACAAGTGCTTTTATTGGAGCATCTGTTATTTGTAACTCTTCTGTAATTACTTTCAACGGTGCACTTTTATAATTTTCCACAAAATAATAAAGTACATCTTGTTGTTTTTTACTTTTCAGTTCAAATGCCGCTAATTCCAATTTATCTTCTGGCAACTCCGGCTGAACCACTCTTTGCTTCTTCTTTTGTACTTTATCTTTCACTTGATAAACGACTTCAACCGTACCATTTTTAATTTCTTGTTGAATAGTTCGGTATAAATGTGGCTGTTGCTCGATTACTTCAAAATCAATTGCTTCTTTATCCTGAAATAAATATAGTATTTCAGGTGCTATTTCTTCCTGTTTACAAAGTTGTAGACGTTTTTTATACGTTGCTTTTATCGCAGTTGGAAGCATCACTTGAAAAGCTGAAATCATGTAGCATAACGTTTCACTTGTAAGCCAATATCCAAGCTTTAATAATTCATCATTTAAAACCGGTGTTACATCTAATATTTCATGGATTGTCTTTAACTTCTTACTTTCTACATCCACCGAATCTTTAATCCCAATAATAAAACCTTGCAATTTTCTTGGGCCAAACGGAACTACTACACGCATTCCTGTCTGTACAATATCTTCCCATTTTTTAGGGATAATGTAATCAAATGGTCGATCTGTCTGACGGGCAGGTACATCAACAATTACACTTGCAAATTTCATAAACGATCATCTTCTAACATCATTTCAATTTGCTTCAATATTTCACGAGCTACCTCTTTTTTCATTAAAATTGGCAACTCAATAACTTTTCCATCTTTTCTATACATTGTTACAATATTCGTATCCGTGCCAAATCCAGCTCCTTGCGCTTTTACATCATTCGCGACAATCATATCTGCATTTTTCTCACGTAGTTTTTTCGTTGCATATTCCTCTACATTTGTCGTTTCAGCAGCAAAACCGATAAGTAACTGTTTATCCTTTTTCTGACCTAACGTTTTTAAAATATCCACCGTTCTTTCAAGTTCAATGACAGCATCACCATTTTGCTTTTTCATTTTATTCTCATGAACATATTTCGGACGATAATCTGCAACTGCTGCTGTTTTAATGACAACGTCTACGTTTTGATAATGTTGAAGAACCACTTCTAACATATCTTGTGCAGATTCCACTTGCACTGTCGTTACATGTAACGGTGGATTTAATGCTGTCGGTCCTGAAACGAGTATAACATCAGCGCCTAAATTCGCTGCCACTTCCGCAATCGCATACCCCATTTTTCCAGAAGAAAAATTTGTCATAAAACGAACTGGATCAACCTTTTCACGTGTTGGGCCAGCAGTTATTAATATTCTTTTTCCCTGCAATGGTTTGTGTTCTGAGAAAGCTTCCTCTAACCGTGCAATAATTGCTTCAGGTTCTTCTAGTCGTCCCTTCGCTACATATCCACATGCTAAAAAGCCTTCCCCAGGCTCAATAAATGTATATCCTAGCGTTTTCAATGTCATCATATTTTTTTGAACTATTTTATTTTCATACATATGCACATTCATAGCAGGCGCAATCCATACCGGAGCTGTAGTAGCTAACAAAGTAGTTGTAATCATATCATCTGCAATACCACCAGCTAACTTTCCAATACAATTGGCAGTAGCAGGTGCGACAAGTACAACATCCGCCCAATCTGCTAAATCAATATGAGCAATAACAGCTGAGTCTTTCTCATCAAATGTATCCGTATATACATCATGGCGAGAAAGCGCTTGGAATGTAAGAGGCGTAACAAACTTCATTGCCGACTCACTCATCATTACTTTTACAATCGCGCCAGATTGTGTCAATTTACTCGTTAACGCAGCTGCTTTAAAAACCGCAATGCCTCCTGTTACACATAGAAGTATCTTTTTCCCTTTTAGCATATGACTCGTCCTCTTTCTTTTTCAAACTTATAATACTGAAATAGAATTCTCAGCTCGTCAGTACCAATATTTCATTCCTTTCGTAAAAAAATAACAACCTACTTGTAAATAGGTTGTTACCGTTACATAGAAAATTATAAAGTCTATGTTTTATTTTGTCGAAGGCAAAGGCTTATTCAGCTACTTTATCTTCACTTGGTACGTAGCTTAATGCTTCTGCATCGATTTCTTCTAATGCTTTACCTACACATTTATGAGAAACAGGTTTTTCTACAACACAGTTATTAGCAAGTTGCATTTCACGCGCGCGTTTTGCAGCTACTGTTACTAATGTGTACTTAGAATCGATTTTTTGTAGTAATGAGTCAATTGATGGATTTAACATAATTATAGACCCTCCGTCATTTCTTTATAATATTTTGCTACCCTTTCGCGGCGGCAATGTTCGCCAACCACAATTGCTTTAATTCTATCACAAGCTAATTCAACTTGATCGTTTTCTACTACATAGTCGTAAGCGTCCATCATCTCGATTTCTTCTTTCGCTACAGTTAAACGATTTTCAATAACATCTTCAGTCTCTGTACCACGTCCGACAATACGGCTTTTTAGTTCAGATAAACTTGGAGGTGCTAAGAAAATAAATACACCTTCTGGGAAAGCTTTCTTAACTTGAATTGCTCCTTGCACTTCAATTTCTAAGAATACATCTTTTCCTTCTTGTAATGTTTTTTCAACATAGTCAATCGGTGTTCCGTAATAATTACCTACGAACTCAGCCCACTCAAGTAATTTTTCATTACGAATCATTTCCTCGAATTCTTCTCTTTCTTTAAAGAAATAATCCACACCATCTACTTCACCTTCACGCGGCTTACGTGTCGTTACTGAAATAGAGTACTGAAAACGTGTATCCTCATGGCTAAACAGCTCTTTACGAACCGTCCCTTTTCCAACCCCAGAAGGCCCTGAAAGAACGATGAGCAATCCTCTTCTACTTCTCATAAATATGTAAAACCTACCCTTCCTCACTTAAATCTTCTTTATTATTCAAACGATGTGCAATCGTCTCTGGTTGAATTGGACTTAATACAACATGCCCATCATCCATAACAATAACCGCCCTTGTTTTTCTCCCATACGTAGCATCAAGCAAAGCATTATGTTCGCGTGCTTCCTGTACTGTTCGTTTAATAGGAGCTGACTCCGGACTTACAATAGCAATAATTCGATGAGCAGATACAATATTTCCGTATCCAATATTTAAAAACCGCATGGCCATAGTTTGCGCCTCCTAGTAAGTCTATCCGATTTCTCCACCACGTATAACTTTATATATTTTTTGAAAGCTACTCAATATTTTGTACTTGTTCACGAATTTTTTCAAGGTTATTTTTCATTTCTACAACATATTTTGAAATTGTTAAGTCATTTGCCTTAGAACCAATCGTATTAATTTCTCTATGCATCTCTTGCACGATGAAATCCATTTTCCTTCCAACAGGCTCTTCAATCTGCAATGTTTCACGAAATTGCTCTAAATGACTTTGCAAACGAACTAACTCTTCATGAATATCACAACGCTCTGCAAAGATTGCGACTTCTGTTAGCAATCTTTGTTCATCTAGATCTTGATTATGTAATTCTTTTAAGCGATTTTCTAATCGTTCACGATATTTTTGTGTAACAATTGGTGCATGTGGAATAATTGCATTTACACAATTGCTAATCTCTTGTAAACGATACGCTATATCTTTATGTAATCGTTCTCCTTCGCCATCTCTCATCGTTTTCAACATATGAGCAGCTTGACGAACAGCCTCATATAAACTGTTCTCAAAATGTTCATTTACATTTTCTATTTCTTCAATTGCTGTTACTTCTGGCATTGCCATTAATTGCTGAAGTGTAATAGAATCTTGTAATTGAAATTTCCCTTTTATATCTTCCATCATCGATTGGTACTGCTCAAGAAGTGACCAATTCACACTTAATTTTCTTTCAACAAGTCCTTCACCCGCTATACTAATAGACACTTCAATGCGTCCACGTCGAACTTGCTGTGCAATTATTTTACGAATTTTGTCCTCAAATACCATCATTTGCTTAGGAAGTCGAATACTCATCTCTAAAAAACGGTGGTTCACCGATTTCATTTCTACTGTAATTTGAAAAGTATCACTTTCTACTTTCGATCTTCCAAACCCTGTCATACTAGAAATCATTTTTATCACATCCAAGCCATAAAATAACTCAATGAAAAAGGTAATAGAGACAAGGCTCTACTACCTTCTGTAAATTATATCACATTTTCATAACATTGACTATTTCAAGTTTAATCCCTTCTTATATAATATCGGCTTTTTCTTCTTAGTCTTTTTCCCTGTTAATAAAGAACCTACTAGTAAGAAAGTCGGAATTGATGATAAACCTCCAATTAATAACCAATCTCTTGCTTGTATCGGCATTGTGCTAAAGATTGGTTGTAACGGTGGATAATATATAACCACTAGCATGAGTAGTAACGAAATAATAACCGCCCCTACTAAATACACGTTCCCAAATGGATTACGGTGAAAGACAGAATGCTCACTACGACAATCAAATACATGAATAAGCTGAGCAAGTACCAACGTCGCGAACGCTACAGTTTGTGCATATTTCAGTTCATTTGGATGTTGGTTATACGCAATAATAAACGCCACTAACGTCACTGCTCCAATTAAAAACCCTCGACTTATTATTTTCCACGCAAGCCCTCTAGCGAATACCCCTTCTTTCGGGTGACGCGGTGTTCTCTTCATCACATCTCCTTCAGCCTTATCCAAACCTAATGCCATCGCTGGTAAACCATCAGTAACTAAGTTCACCCATAAAATTTGAATAGGAACCATCGGCAGTGGTAATGCAAGTAACATCGCAAATAACATAACTAAAATTTCTCCAACATTTGACGCCAATAAGTAGCGAATGAACTTACGTATGTTCTCATATATATTTCTTCCTTCTTTAATTGCTGATTTAATTGTAGCAAAATTATCGTCTAGTAAAACAAGTGAAGAGGCTTCTTTCGCAACATCTGTCCCTGTAATTCCCATCGCTATCCCAATATCCGCTGTTTTTATCGCTGGAGCATCGTTCACTCCATCACCTGTCATCGCTACTATATGTCCTTGATTTTGCAGTGCCTTAACAATTTTCAATTTATGCTCAGGTGATACACGAGCGAATACATACGTATCTTCTACAACATTTTCTAATTCCTCCACATCCATATTCGCGAGTTCTACTCCTTCAACAACGCGTCCATCTGGTGGTAAAACTCCTAATTGTTCAGCAATCGCCATTGCTGTCACTTTATGATCACCTGTAATCATTACTGTTCGAATACCAGCTTCTTTACACTCTTTTACCGCCTGCGCCACTTCTGGCCTTGGCGGATCAATCATACCTTGTATTCCAACCAACATAAAATCTTTTTCAACGTCTCTTTCATGTTCAATAGAATCCGTGACTTTTAAAGGTTTAAACGCAACTGCAATTGTTCGAAGCGCTTGACTACCTAAGCTATGAATAGCCGCCTGTACTTCTTTTCTATATAGCTCACTTAACGGCTGCTGCTTATCCCCCCATAAGATTGTTTGACTCAGTTGCAAAAGAACATCCGGTGCTCCTTTCGTAACAATAAACTTTTTCCCCTCTCGATCTCGTACAATAACACTCATCATTTTTCGAGTTGAATCAAAGGGGAATTCACGAATAATTTCAAATTTCCCTTTTAATGCCTCACGTGTTATCCCAGCTTTCATTGCTGCAGCTACAAGCGCTCCCTCTGTCGGATCTCCATCTAATACGTACGCCTTTTTCTTTTGAATAATATTTGCATTGTTACATAGTGAACCAAATGTAAGTAGCTGATAAAGTGATTTTGTCTTAGCTGGATTCACTTCTTTTTCACCTTTCATAAAAGAGCCATTAGGTTCATATCCTTGCCCTGTCACTTTCCACAATTCTCCGCCTGACCACATATGTGTTACCATCATTTTGTTTTGCGTCATTGTTCCCGTTTTATCAGAGCATATAACAGAAGCGCAGCCTAACGTTTCTACGGCCGGTAACTTCCTTACAATTGCTCTCTTTTTTATCATACGCTGTACACCAAGTGATAAAGCTACTGTAACAATTGCTGGCAATCCTTCTGGAATAGCCGCAACAGCTAGCGATACGCCAGCTAAAAACATATGATATACTTCATTCCCTTGATACACACCAGCCAATACAACGAGCGCTGTCAAAATAAGAGCTACAATAATTAATATTTTTCCGAGCTGTTCTAACCTTCTTTGCAGTGGCGTTTCCATTTGCTCTGCATTTTGCAACATATTTGCAATTTGCCCCATCGCTGTATTCATACCAGTTGCTACAACGACTCCTGTACCAGATCCTCGCGTAATCATTGTCCCCATAAAAGCCATATTTTTTTGATCCCCAATTGCAACATCTTGCCCTTGCAATGCTTCTACCTTCTTTTGTACAGGTACGGACTCCCCTGTCAAAGCAGACTCTTCAATATATAAACTTGATGCCTCAACAAGACGCACATCAGCCCCAATACGATCACCACTGGAAAACTTAATAATATCACCTAAAACAAGTGCTTTAGATGGTGCTTTTACCCACTTTCCATTCCGCATTACAGTAACTTGCGGAGCGGCTAGTTCCTTTAAAGCTTCCAATGATTTTTCAGCTTTTCTTTCTTGAAAAAAGCCGAGAATACCATTGATAATAACAATGGCAACAATAGCAATAGAATCAATGTATTCACCTAAAAACGCAGAAACAATTGTTGCTCCAAACAAAACGAGTACCATAAAATCTTTAAACTGTGCTAAAAATACCATTAGTGCAGAAGGCCTTTTTGCTTCTTCTAATTCATTAGTACCAAATTTCTTTACTCGCCCTTCTGCTTCTTTCTCTGTAAGTCCAACCTTTACATTCGTATTCGTTCTTTCTTCCACTTCATGTGCTCGCATTCCATACCAGTTCATCCTGCTATCGACCTCCTGATTCCAGACATACTCTATTGAAAGCTTATTCAGCCTCGTCCAAAAAAATGCTATAATTAACATTTAGTTAGAAAGGAGTGTTCATTTATGGCATTCGATGGATTATTTACAAGAGCGATTACACATGAAATTGAAAATTCTCTTTACACAGGAAGAATTTCCAAAATATATCAACCTTCAAAATACGAGATTTTATTACATATTCGAGCGAATGGAAAGAACCAAAAACTAATTCTTTCATCTCATCCTACATATGCGCGTATGCACTTAACGAATCAAAACTACGATTCGCCAGCAATACCGCCGATGTTCTGTATGCTTCTTCGCAAACATTTAGAAGGTGGATTTATTGAAAAAATTGAACAAATCGACTTAGAACGCATTATTCAAATTACTGTTCGCAGTCGTAATGAAATCGGAGACGAATCATTAAAAACATTAGTAATTGAAATAATGGGACGACATAGTAACATTATCTTATTAGATACGAAAACAAACGTGATTTTAGATAGCTTAAAACACGTTTCATTAGCCGTAAACCGTCACCGAACTGTATATGCTGGTGCTGAGTACGTCGCGCCACCAGCCCAACATAAAATCAATCCTCTGCAAATTGAAACCGCAGATGATTTTATTAGACCGCTAGACTTTCTATCTGGAAATATGGATAAACAACTCGTCGGTGCTTTCATGGGAATATCCCCATTATTTGCAAAAGAAATAGTAAAGAAAGCCGGTATGGTAAACGAGAAAGCATTATCAGAAGCATTTTTCTCTATACAAACACCATTACTATCTCATGCATATACACCTACAATGATTACTGCAAATGGAAAAGAATTCTTTTATCTTTTCCCTCTTACACACTTGCAAGGAGAAGAAAAAACATTCTCATCAGTAAGCGAATTGTTAGATCGTTTCTTCTTTGGCAAAGCAGAACGTGATCGTGTAAAACAACAAGCTCATGATTTAGAACGCTTTATGCAAAACGAAAAAAATAAAAACGAGAAAAAACTCATTAAACTCCAAAAAACACTGCAAGATGCTGGAAAAGCAGATAAATATCAACTATTTGGAGAGCTACTTACAGCCAATATGTACGCTTTAAAAAAGGGCGATAAAGATATTGAGGTCGTTAATTATTACGATGAGAATGGTGGAACTGTAAAAATTACATTAGATCCTTTAAAAACACCATCTGAAAATGCACAACGCTATTTCCAAAAGTATCAAAAAGCAAAAAATTCAGTTGTTGTTGTAGAAGAACAAATCGAAAAAACAAATGAAGAAATTCTTTATTTTGATAGCTTACTTCAACAAATGGAAGCTGCTTCTTCAAAAGATATTGAAGAAATTCGTGAGGAATTAGCTGAAGAAGGTTATGTGCGCAATCGTAAAACGAAAAACGCAAAGAAAAAGCCTACTAAACCAGTATTAGATAAATATGTAGCAAGTGATGGCACAGAGATTTTCGTTGGTAAAAACAATAAACAAAATGATTATTTAACAACGAAGTTTGCCCGCCGTGATGAAATTTGGTTACATACGAAAGACATACCTGGCTCTCACGTTGTCATTCGTTCTTTAGAACCTGCTGAAGAAACTTTACTAGAAGCTGCCAAAATTGCTGCCTATTACAGTAAAGCGAAAGAGTCTAGCTCTGTACCTGTTGATTTCACCAAAATACGCCATGTCAAAAAACCGAGTGGTGCAAAACTTGGTTTTGTTACGTACGACAATCAGCAAACCGTATATGTAACACCAGATGCTGATATTGTAATGAAATTAAAAGCGTAAATAAAAAATGCGTTGCTTGTATGCAGCGCATTTTTTATATGTTTTCAATTTCGTTGCTATATCCATTCAATATTGTCAAAAAAATTGACAGTATCATTTCACATTTGTATAAATTTTTTTACAGCATGTAAATAAAGTACAAGTGTAACTCCAATCATTATTTTTCCCCATCCCCCTGCTATTCATTGCAGCAATCTAGATTTTATGAACAAACCGCCTCCCACAAATTACGGGCTATTTTTTTATCTCCCCTAAAATATATGTTGTCCCTACTATCCTTTCTTCAAATATACATTTTGGCACGCTATTTGCTTTATTCAATACTGTGAATAGGAGGCATTAACATGACTTTAAAAATTAATAAAATCCAAAATCAATTACAAAACTATGAAATTGACGGGTTACTTATTACCAAAAAAGAAAACCGCCAATATGCAACAGGCTTTACAGGTAGTGCTGGCGTCGTCTTAATCTCTGCCGATCAAGCTGTTTTTATCACTGATTTCCGCTATGTAGATCAAGCGAAATCACAAATAAAAGATGCTGAAATTATTATGCATAAAGGAAATTTAGAAAAAGAAATTGCACATCAAGTATCGAAATTAAACATTCAAAAACTTGGAATTGAAGAAAACAACATGACATTGCAACAATATAAAAACTTGCAAAAATACGTACAGGCGGAAATGATTCAAGTGTGCGAAATTATCGAAAATATTCGTATCATTAAAGACACGCCTGAAATAGAAACAATGAAAATTGCAGCTAATATCGCGGATGAAGCATTTCACCACATTCTTACGTTTCTAAAACCAGGAATAAGTGAAAATGCTGTACGAGATGAATTAGAATTTTTCATGCGAAAAAAAGGGGCTACATCTTCTTCATTCCAAATCATTGTAGCCTCAGGCGTTCGTTCTTCACTTCCCCATGGAGTTGCATCAAATAAAATAATCGAACGAGGGGATATCGTTACATTAGACTTCGGTGCACTTTACGACGGATATTGTTCCGATATAACACGTACTGTAGCAATAGGGGAACCATCGGAAGAATTCAAAAAAATATACAATGTTGTACGAGAAGCGTTAAAACGTGGGACTGAAGCGATTAAGCCTGGAGAAACTGCGAAAAGTATCGATGATATAACGAGGGATTACATTACAGAACATGGATACGGTCAATACTTTGGCCACTCTACTGGGCACGGTCTTGGGTTAGAAATACATGAACCTCTTCGCTTATCTCAAGAAAGTACGGCTACTTTAGAAGAAGGTATGGTTGTTACAGTTGAACCTGGTATTTACATTCCGAACTGGGGCGGTTGTAGAATTGAAGATGATATCGTCATTACAAAAGATGGATATGAAGTTATTACAAAATCAAATCGAGAACTAATTGTTATTCCTTGTTGAAATCACGACCTTTTTTAAAGGAGTTTTTCGTTGCACATAGAATTCTTTCTCTGGAGTCATCGTTTAAGAGGGGGAATTTAAATTGAATTTTGTAATTGATAAGATAGATGGGTTACAGCCTGAATTTTCAAATCTTGTTTCCATGATGAATTACGCTCGCTATACAACAATGCAAGGGGTGGAAGGTTTAACAATTGAGGAACTTGATTATTTATATGATAAGGACACAAATTCAATTGGCATGTTATTGTACCATATGGCCGCTATTGAATTTTACTACCAGATTCATACTTTTGAAGACCGTGAACCAACGGAGGCTGAATTAGAACGCTGGTTACCTGGCATTGAATTAGGCGATCTTGGACGTGAGAAAATAAAAGGAAACGCTATAGAATTTTACATAAATACATTACAAGAAGTACGTTCCAAAACAATCGAGACTTTTCAATCGTTACCTGATGAATGGTTATTTAAAACGACAGACTTTTGGTATGACAAACCAGCAAATAACTATTTTAAGTGGTTTCACGTTTTTGAAGATGAAATCAATCATCGTGGACAAATTCGTTTAATTAAAAAGATGCAAAAAGCTCATGCAGTAAAATAAGAAAGTGCCACCATATAAGGTGGCACTTTCTTTTATTCATTTTTTAGGATTAACTGTATTGTAACATCCATTTATCGTTCTCACCATTACAGTACATGAAATTTTTTTCTTTTTCCTATACTCACATACTTTCATTGCTTTCATACAATAAACTACACGAATGCCTAAAGGATGTGAATGTTATGGGAGTTGAATTAACGCTATTACACGCTCTCTACATTATTTGTTTACTCACTATTATTACCTTTTTTATTCTCCGAAAAGATACGACTATCATTTGTATTGTTTTTATCTTTTTATTAGCATTAACTGCAACAAGTTCTATCCCTCTTGCCATTAGCGGAATTTTTCAAAGTTTCATTTACGCCATTACTGAGCTATTACCAACTATATTAATCATCTCCATTATCGTATCAATGAGCAATTTACTCGTTCATACTGGCATAAATGATACGATGATTTCACCATTTACAAAAATGATTCGTACACCTACACTCGCCTACTGGATTATCGGCCTTTTAATGATGACCATTTCTTTCTTCTTTTGGCCTTCTCCAGCTGTCGCCTTAATGGGAGCTATTTTATTACCGGTTGCTGTACGTGTCGGCCTTCCTCCAATTGGGGTTGCAATTGCTATGAACTTATTTGGACACGGCATCGCCTTATCTGGAGACTTCGTTATTCAAGGTGCACCGAAATTAACTGCAGACGCGGCTGGTCTCCCTGTTTCCAGCGTCGTATCTGCAAGTGTTCCACTCGTTATCGTTATGGGCATTGTGACAACTTCTGTCGCTTTTTTCTTCTTACGAAAAGAGTTTCATACAGGCTTATCTATACAAGAAGCTATTCCATCAACTGAGTTTTCTAAAACGCTCACTTCATTATCTCCTCGCATAAAAAAATGGCTCGCTATTTGTATCCCTATCATATATATCATTGATATCCTTTGCATGATTCAATTTAAATTACAAGGAAGCGACGCAACTGCACTTATCGGCGGAACGACTGTTATTATGATTATCATCATTTCTCTCATCGCCTACAAAAGAAATGGACTGAATAAAACGACCGATTATTTTATAGAAGGGCTCCAATTTGGCTTTAAAATTTTCGGACCAGTTATTCCTATCGCTGCACTCTTTTATTTAGGAGATAGTGGATTTGTAAAAATTATCGGGGACTATTTACCGAAAGGTTCACACGGAATCATTAACGACTTAGGCATCGCTTTATCTCAAACTGTTCCTTTAAATCAATATGTATCGGCAGGGACATTAACCATCGTTGGTGTCATTACCGGCTTAGATGGATCAGGTTTTTCAGGTATATCACTTGCTGGTTCCATTGCCAATCTTTTTGGAACAGCACTTGGCCATGGAACAGCTACATTAACAGCACTCGGGCAAATTGCAGCTATATGGACCGGGGGCGGGACGTTAATTCCTTGGGCACTTATTCCTGCTGCTGCGATTTGTAAAGTCGATCCATTTGAACTTGCACGCCGAAACTTTTTACCGGTTGTTATCGGTTTAATTGTCACCACGATCGTTGCGATGTTTACCCTATAACGTAAGCAAGTGTTCTCTTGCTTACGTTTTTTGCTTGTAAAATTCATCATGAATTATCAGTTTTCAAGAGGGATTCGTTATTACTTAGCGAAATTATATTAGGAGAGTAATTATTTCAAAACGTTTACGAGAAACAGATTACTGCAATTAGAAAAGGGGACATACCTATGAATGAATTGATTTTCGTCTTATTAATTTGTCCATTACTTATCTTTATCGTTTCTGTTATTGGAACGCGCAAGACGAAAACGTATTACGTAATGCCGATTGTAACGTTTGCTAGTTTTTTAATAATAGGTGTTATGGCCTTTACTCCAAAATTTTTCTTTTGGGTTGGCATGTACAGCATCTTCTCATTTATTGTTTCTTATATGACTTTATTGTTTGTAAGAGGATATGAGCTTGCAGAAAGCGCTAAGTAGTTAAGGAGATTGTAATATGATTTTCTTTGATATTGATGGAACTTTACTTGATTATGAGGCTGCAGAAAGAAATGGTATTATAGATTTTTTTCAAATATATAATACTATTTTTTCAGGCAATGAATTAGAAGCAACGAAAGTCTGGCATGAATTATCAGAAGAATATTTCAACAAATTTTTGTCCAAAGAATTATCTTTTCAGGAACAACAAAGGATGCGAATGTATCATTTATTTAAAGCATATGGAGTAAACTTATCCCCCGAGGAATCTCAGCATAAATTCAATCAATATATAGAACTATATAAGAACAACTGGACCGCATTTGAAGATGTAAACTATACATTACAGACCTTGCAGGAAAAAGGGTACTCATTAGGTATCATTAGTAATGGTGAATATGAGCAACAAGTCGAAAAGTTAACTACTCTAAACATTCTACAATATTTCAAATATATATTTACTTCTAGTGAACTTGGGATATCGAAACCAGATCCTGAAATTTTTCACAGAAGTGTATTACAATCGAATCTTGAAATGAAAGATTGCTATTATATTGGCGATCGATTAGAGACTGATGCGATTAGTAGTACAGCAGCTGGGATGCAAGGGATATGGTTGAATCGGGATAACTCACAACTCAAGTACGATATTCCTACTATCTGTTCGTTACATGAAATTATAACAATGATATAAAAAAACGACCGCGTTCCCCCGCGGTCGTCTTTTTTCGTGTTACGCTGTGATCCAAGCTTCGTTAGCTGGATTTTTACGCCACTCTTGTAATTTCTTCGTTTCAGCTTGTCCAATCATACCTTTTTCTGCTGCAACTTCAGTTAATGCACTGTAATCACTTAAAGAATATGATGCTACGTTAGCTGCTTCTAGTTTTTCTTTTCCTGCTTCAAGCTCGTATGTGAAGATTGATACGATTCCTAATACTTCACAGCCAGCTTCGCGAAGTGCTTCTACACATGTAATTGCACTACCGCCAGTTGAAATTAGGTCCTCTACTACTACTACCTTTTGACCTTTTTCAGCTTTTCCTTCGATTTGGTTCCCTTTACCGTGACCTTTTGCTTTACTACGTACGTAGCACATTGGTAAATCCATACGATCGCTTACCCATGCAGCGTGCGCAATACCAGCAGTTGCTGTTCCTGCAATAACTTCTACAGTTGGGAAGTGCTCTTTAATTAACTCTTCTAATCCAGCTGCAATCGCTTGACGTACTTTTGGATAAGATAAAGTTAAACGGTTATCACAATAAATTGGTGATTTCATACCTGAAGACCATGTAAATGGATCATTCGGTTGTAAAAATACTGCTCCAATTTCTAATAAATGCGATGCGATTTCTTTTTTCATACTGTTACACCTTCCCACTGTTGTTTTACTGTTTTATACGCTTCAAGCGGATTTTCTGCTTTTGTAATACTACGTCCAACTACGATGTAGCTTGAGCCAAGTTCCCTCGCACGTTTCGGTGTTGCTACGCGCACCTGGTCATTTACATCATCGCTTGTAAGACGAATCCCCGGTGTTACTGTTACAAATTCATTTCCGCATACTTCACGTAATTTCGGAACTTCAAGTGTTGAACAAACAACGCCATCAAGTCCACTTTCCTTTGTTAGTTTTGCATAATGAGCAACCGCTTCTTCTAACGTTTTCTCAATGCCGATCTCTTTTTTCATCATAGCTTCCGAAGTGCTTGTTAGTTGTGTAACTGCAATACAAATCGGTCTCTCTTTTCCTTCTTGCTTACCTTCCTCTAATCCCTCAATCGCAGCTTTCATCATACTGCTTCCCCCAGCAGCATGAACATTTACCATATCAACATCTAGACTAGCTAGGCTACGCATAGCGCTTTTTACTGTATTCGGAATATCATGAAGTTTTAAATCTAGAAAAATCTTATGTCCTTTTTCTTTTAAGTACGTAATAATCGCAGGGCCTTCTTTGTAAAATAACTCCATACCAACTTTGACAAATAACTCTTCCCCTTCAAAGTGGCGCAAGAATTGTTCTACATCTTGTTTCCCTGGAAAATCTAATGCAACGATTAACGACTGTGACATGTTTGCTTCCAGCTCCTTCCTTGACATTCCGAAATGTGATCAAATCCTAATTCATCTAATAGTGCTGGTAACTCTTCAATAATTGTCGGACATACGAACGGATCGATAAAGTTCGCTGTACCTACTGCAACTGCGCTTGCGCCAGCATAGAAGAATTCAATTACATCTTCTGCTGTTTCAATACCACCCATTCCGATAATTGGAATGTTAACCGCTTGGCTTACTTCATGTACCATACGAATCGCTACTGGCTTAATCGCAGGACCTGATAATCCGCCTGTACGGTTTGCTAAAATTGGTTTAGCTGTTTTTAAATCTAGACGCATACCAAGCAATGTATTAATCATCGTTAAACCGTCTGCACCTGCATTTTCAATCGCTTTTGCAATTTCCACAATGTTTGCCACGTTCGGTGACAACTTCACGTATACAGGTACTTCAGAAACCTCTTTTACTCGCTTCGTTAAATCAGCAGCAATTTCAGGATTTGTACCAAAGGCGATACCACCTGTTTTTACGTTCGGACAAGAAATATTTAATTCTAGTGCATGGACATTAGGCGCTTTAGAAATTTCTTTTGCAACCGCTACGTAATCCTCAGCTTGTGAGCCTGCAACGTTCGCAATGATTGGAAGATCAAATTGGTCTAACCATGGTAATTCAGAATTCATTACTTTTTCTAACCCTGGGTTTTGAAGTCCGATTGCATTTAACATACCGCCCGGTGTTTCAGCAACACGAGGCGTCGGATTTCCATAACGTGGTTGTTCTGTCGTCGCTTTAATCATGATTGATCCTAGTACACTTAAATCGTAAAACTGTGCATATTCACGACCAAATCCAAAGCATCCAGATGCCGGTATAATTGGATTTTTTAATGATAATCCCGGTAATTCAACTTGCAATCTGTTCATAGTACAACCTCCCCGATTGGAAATACTGGTCCGTCGCTACACACCTTCTTGTAAGAATGTCCACTTGGATCTTCTTGTAAGTGGCATACACATGCGAAACAAGCTCCAATACCACAGCCCATACGTTCTTCTAAAGAAATATAAGCTTTTTTCTCTTTGTAACGTCCTTCTAATGCACGAAGCATCGCTAGCGGACCACATGAATAAAGAATATCAAAGTCAATTCCGTAATTATCAATTACATCTGTGACAAATCCTTTTGTGCCGTGTGTACCGTCTACTGTCGCAACGTACGTATCACCAAGTTCTGCAAATTTCTCTTCATAGAAAACGACATCTTTCGTTTGAAAACCTAAGATGTGGATTACACGTACACCTTTTGCAACGAGGCGCTGTGATAATTCATAAAGTGGTGGTACACCAATTCCCCCGCCCACTAGTAAAGCTGTTTGACCAGCTTCTGCTTCTTCTACAGGAAAACCGTGTCCTAGTGGTCCTAGTACGTCTACCAATTCACCTTGTTTTCTAGTTGCTAATGTTTTTGTCCCTTGTCCTTCTGCACGGTATAGCATTGTAAATTCGTTCTTCTCTTGATCTACATTACAAATACTAATCGGGCGGCGCAGAAGGGGCGCAATGCCCTCCGCTACCTTAATGTGTACAAACTGCCCTGGTTCGTTCATTTGCTGTACTAACGTTCCTTGAAGCACTAATTCGTAAATGTTTTTTGCGATTTCTTTTTGATTAACGACGATCATATTTTGCTTTTGCATCATGCATGTACCACCTCGTGACGCTTTGTTTGCGTAATTTCTTTCATTGAATGAGCTGAGAATGTCATAGATTCTAATACTCGTAAGATTGCTCTCGTTGTATCAAGTGATGTTAAGCAAGCTACACCATTTTCTACTGATTCACGGCGAATGCGGAAACCATCACGCGCTGGTTGTTTACCTTTTGTTAGCGTATTGATTACAAACTGTGCTTTTCCTTGACGGATAATATCTAGTAAGTTGTAGTCTTCAGAATCAATTTTGTTTACAACTTGTACTGGGATATTTTGCTCTGCTAACGATTGTGCTGTCCCAGCTGTTGCTAATAAGTTATAACCGATTTCGTGGAAACGTTTTGCAATTTCCATTGCCTCTTCTTTATCTTTATCCGCTACAGTAATGATTACTGATCCGTGCGTTGGGATGTTAATTCCAGAAGCAACTAATCCTTTGTATAATGCTTTTTCAAGCGTTAAGTCTTTACCCATTACTTCCCCTGTTGATTTCATTTCAGGTCCTAATGTTGTATCAACTGAGCGTAGTTTCGCGAATGAGAATACCGGAGCTTTTACATATACTTCTTTTTCTTCTGGGTGATACCCAGTTCCGTATCCTTGCGCTACTAGATCTTGCCCTAAAATAACTTTCGTTGCAACGTTCGCCATTGGTACACCTGTAATTTTACTTAAGAACGGTACTGTACGGCTCGCACGTGGGTTTACTTCGATTACATACACTTGATCTTCGAATACTACAAACTGGATATTTAGTAATCCAACAATGTTTAATCCTTTTCCAAGTGCAATTGTATGTTCAATAATTTGTTCTTTTAATTTGTCAGATAAGCTTTGTGGTGGATATACTCCAATTGAGTCACCAGAGTGAACTCCAGCACGTTCAATATGTTCCATAATACCTGGAATGAATACATTCTCACCGTCTGAAATTGCATCTACTTCAATTTCTTTACCAACCATGTAACGGTCGATTAATACTGGGTGATCAGCGTGAACTTTAACTGCATTTTTCATGTAGTGCAACAGTTCTTCTTGACGATATACGATTTCCATCGCGCGTCCACCTAGTACGTAAGATGGTCTTACTAATACTGGGTAACCAATTTTGTCCGCGATTGCTACTGCTTGCTCTACAGTCGTTGCTGTTTTACCAACTGGTTGTGGGATACCAAGCTGTGTTAGCGCTGCTTCAAACTTATCACGATCTTCTGCACGGTCTAAATCTTCAAGTGATGTTCCTAAAATTTTCACACCGTGAGCCTCTAATTTAGCAGCTAAGTTAATTGCCGTTTGTCCACCGAACTGAACGATAACACCTTCTGGTTTTTCTAAATCGATAATGTGCATTACATCTTCAATCGTTAATGGTTCAAAGTATAATTTGTCAGAAATACTGAAGTCTGTTGAAACTGTTTCTGGGTTGTTATTAACAATGATTGCCTCATATCCAGCTTCTTTGATTGCCCATACTGAGTGAACTGTTGCATAGTCAAACTCAACACCTTGACCGATACGGATCGGACCAGACCCTAGAACTACTACACTCTTACGATCTGTTCTAACCGATTCATTCTCGTCACCATATGTGCTGTAGTAGTATGGTGTTGCAGATTCAAATTCTGCCGCACACGTATCTACCATTTTATAAACCGGAGTTATATTGCTTTCTTTACGCATATCGTAAATTTCACGCTCTGTTTTGTTCCAAGCATTAGCGATGTAATGGTCACTGAATCCCATTTCTTTCGCAGTTTGTAGTACTTCCATATTTCCTACATTCACTTTTACTTCGCGTTCCATGTTTACGATGTTTTCAACTTTTTGTAAGAAGAAGAAGTCCATTTCACACCATTCATTGATTTCTTCTTTCGTTACACCTTGGCGAATTGCTTCTGCTACAATAAACAGTCGTTCATCATCCGCTTTAATGATACGTTTTTTCATTGTTTCTTTATCAAGTTCTTTTAAGTGGTCTAATTCTAGGTGATAAATACCAAGCTCTAAAGAACGAACCGCTTTTAATAATGATTCTTCTAAGTTACGTCCGATTGACATAACTTCACCAGTTGCTTTCATTTGCGTTCCAAGCGTTCTGTTTGCTGATTCAAACTTATCAAATGGCCAGCGTGGAATTTTTGAAACAACATAGTCTAATGCTGGTTCGAAACAAGCGTATGTTTTTTGTGTTACTGGGTTTACGATTTCATCTAATGTTAAACCGACTGCAATTTTTGCCGCTAGCTTCGCAATTGGATATCCA
The DNA here is from genome assembly GCF_001836235.1 of Bacillus sp. HMSC036E02. Classification (NCBI taxonomy): domain Bacteria; kingdom Bacillati; phylum Bacillota; class Bacilli; order Caryophanales; family Bacillaceae; genus Bacillus; species Bacillus sp. HMSC036E02. The sequence continues at coordinate 188,516 of NZ_KV827816.1, forward strand.
GTTGCTTTAGATGCTAGTGCAGATGAACGACTTACACGTGGGTTTACTTCGATTACATAGTATTGGAAGCTATATGGATCAAGTGCAAGCTGAACGTTACATCCACCTTCAATTCCTAATGCACGAATAATTCGTAATGAAGTGTTACGTAACATTTGGTATTCACGGTCACTTAATGTTTGGCTTGGTGCTACAACGATAGAATCACCTGTGTGAACTCCAACTGGATCGATATTTTCCATGTTACATACTACAATCGCGTTATCATTTGAATCACGCATTACTTCATATTCAATTTCCTTACAACCAGCAATACTTTTCTCTAATAAACATTGTGTTACCGGACTATGTTTTAATCCACCTGATACGATTTCAATTAGTTCTTCTTCATTACTACAGATTCCGCCACCTGTTCCACCCATTGTAAATGCAGGGCGAACAATAACTGGATATCCAATTTCTTTTACAAATTCATGTGCTTCTTCTAGCGTATGAATAATTGTACTAGATGGAATTGGTTCATTTAATTCCTGCATTAATGAACGGAATAAATCACGATCTTCTGCTTGCTCAATTGCTGATAATTTTGTTCCTAAAATTTCAACTCCGCACTCTTCAAGTATGCCTGATTTCGCAAGTTCAACAGCCATGTTTAAACCTGTTTGACCACCTAATGTTGGTAAGATTGCATCTGGACGTTCTTTACGAATAATACGGCTTACGAATTCTAGTGTTAATGGTTCGATATATACTTTATCTGCTGTTGCAGTATCTGTCATAATTGTTGCTGGGTTAGAGTTAACAAGGATTACTTTGTAACCTTCTTCTCTAAGAGATTGACAAGCTTGTGTACCAGAGTAGTCAAACTCTGCTGCTTGCCCAATTACAATTGGTCCTGATCCGATTACTAAAATTGTGTTAATGTCTAGGCGTTTTGGCATAACTCTTCCCCTTCTTTCTTGAAGTTTTCAATCATTGCTAAGAAATCTTCGAATAAATCGTTTGCATCTTCTGGTCCTGCTGAAGCTTCTGGATGATATTGTACTGTAAATGCTGGGAACTTCGTATGACGAAGACCTTCTACTGTTCCATCATTTAAAGCGACATGTGTAATTTCAAGTTCTGTATTTTTAACTGACTCTTCTTCTACTGCGTAACCATGGTTTTGAGATGTAATTGCTACTTTTCCAGTTGCAAGATGTTTTACTGGATGGTTTAAACCACGGTGACCGAATTTCAATTTACTTGTATTCGCACCAGATGCTAGCGCGAACAATTGATGTCCTAGGCAAATTCCGAATAAAGGAACTTTACCGATAATGTCTTTTAACATTTCAATTGCTTCTGGTACATCTTTTGGATCCCCAGGTCCGTTACTTAACATAATTCCATCTGGGCTAAGGCGTAAAATTTCTTCTGCTGTTGTGTTGTAAGGAACTACAATTACATCACAGTCACGCTTATTTAATTCTCGTAAAATACCATGTTTCATACCGAAGTCTACTAGTACAACTCGGTGACCACGACCTGGGCTTGGGTATGGATCTTTCGTTGATACGCGTTTTACATGATCTGTAAATACTGTCGCTTTTAATTGACTTACAATGTACTCTACATCTGCATCCATATTACAAAGGCGTCCGCGTAATGTACCGTATTGACGAATTTTTCTCGTTAATTTTCTCGTATCAATCCCTGCTAATCCTGGGATATTTCTTTCTTTCAAGTAATCATTTAACGAAATTTCATTACGGAAGTTTGATGGATGATCACAAATTTCGTTTACGATTAAACCATTTACAGATGGGTGAATGGATTCAAAATCGTCACGGTTAATGCCGTAGTTTCCGATTAATGGGTACGTGAATGTTACGATTTGACCGCAATATGATGGATCAGATAATGTTTCTTGATATCCAGTCATTCCTGTTGTAAATACAACCTCACCTGACTTTTCGATTTCGCCTCCGAAACCTGTTCCAATTAATACTGTTCCATCTTCTAAGATAAGTTGTCTTTTCATACTAATGCACTCTCCTTTTGCCATGCGATCTTACCACCAACGATTGTCATTACCGGCCATCCTTGGCATTTCCAACCTGCGAATGGTGTATTTTTTCCTTTTGATAAGAATGTTGTTGGGTCAATCTCTTCTTCTTGTTCTAAATCAATGATTGTAATATCAGCTGCTCTACCTTCTTTTAGGCGACCTGCTTCTAAGCCGAATGTATCAGCTGGCTTTTCTGTTAAGAATTGAATTAACTGTTCTAGCGTAATAACTCCCTTTTTCACAAGGTTTGTGTATAGAAGCGGGAATGCTGTTTCAAAACCAGTAATTCCAAACGGTGCTCTTTCAATTCCTTGTGCTTTCTCTTCCGCTGTATGCGGTGCATGGTCAGTTGCAATCATATCGATCGTTCCATCTAATAAACCTTCAATTAATGCTGCATGGTCTTCTTTTCCACGAAGCGGTGGGTTCATTTTAAAGTTAGGATCAGCTGATGGGATATCATCTTCACATAACACTAGGTGATGCGGTGTTACTTCTGCTGTTACTTTAATTCCAGCGCGTTTCGCATCACGGATTACACGTACAGAACCTTTCGTACTTACATGACATACGTGATAGTGGCAATCTGCTGCTTCAGCAAGCAGTATATCCCTTGCAATATGTACAGATTCACATACTGATGGGATACCGTTTAATCCGTGTTTCTCAGAAAACTTCCCTTCATGTACACAACCTTTATTAATAAGCGTATTCTCTTCACAGTGCGCAACTACTGCCATATCTAATTTTGCTGCACGTTTCATAGCCGCTAACATCATGCTCGCATCTTGTACGCCTACGCCGTCATCTGTGAAAGCAAATGCTCCAAGTTCTTTTAATGTTTCGAAATCTGTCATTTCAGAACCAGCTTGACGTACTGTAATTGCTCCGTATGGTAGTACGTTAACATGAGCTTTTTCTTCAATACGTTTTTGCAAGTCTTCCATATGTTCTCTGCAATCTGGTACCGGACGTGTATTTGGCATTGCGCAAATTGTAGTGAATCCACCTTTTGCCGCTGCTAGTGTACCTGTTTCAATTGTTTCTTTATGTTCACCACCTGGTTCACGAAGATGTACGTGTACATCTACTAATCCAGGTGCGATTAACTTTCCGTTCACATCGATTACTTCAGCATTATCTGCCGTAATATTTTCTGCTACCTTAGCGATTTTACCGTCTTGTACGAGAAGATCCGTTGCTACGATTTTTCCTTCTTCATTCATATAACGACCATTTTTAAACAAATAATTCATGTTTCATTCCTCCTAATACATTTGGTAAGGCGCGTTTTAGTACAGCCATTCTTACGTAAACTCCATTTTCCATTTGTTTAAATATGCGTGAACGCTCACACTCAACAAGTTCACTTGCAATTTCAACATCACGGTTTACAGGAGCTGGATGCATAATAATGCTTCCTTCTTTCATACGCTTTTCTCTTTCTACTGTTAATCCGTGTTTCTCATGATATTCTTTCATAATGTCTGTTTCATAATGATCATGACGCTCATGTTGTACACGGAGTAACATCATTACATCAACTTCTGGAACAAGTTCATCTAATGGTTTGTATGTTCCAAATGTGTTGTCTTCATCTTTCCACTCTTCTGGACTTGCAAAGTAAATTGTTGCACCAAGCTTCGTTAATGCTTCTGCATTAGAACGTGCTACTCGGCTATGACGAACATCTCCTACTATTGCAATCTTCAAACCTTCAAATCTTCCAAACTCTTGTTTAATTGTAAGAAGGTCCAGTAGGCACTGCGTTGGGTGGTTTCCGCATCCATCTCCAGCGTTTAAGATTGGAATATTCACCTGATCTTTTAGTTCATCGAAGTAGCGATCTTGCTCGTGGCGGATGACCACTGCTTTTGTTCCGATTGATTCTAGTGTTCTTATCGTATCGTATAAAGTTTCTCCTTTTTGTACGCTAGATGCATCAGCTGAAAAGTTTAAAACATCAAGTCCTAATCTCTTCTCAGCAACTTCAAAGCTAAATCTCGTTCTCGTACTATTCTCAAAGAACAAGTTCGCAACAAAAGTTTGCTCTGTCGTTTTGCTCTCTTTTCCATTCGCAAAATCTTCTGCATCTTTTAGGATTTCTGAAATTTCTACTTCCGATAATTCACTCATCGTTAACAAATGGCTCATCGTCATCCCTCATCTTTCTGATTTTTATGTTACCACTTTTGAATTTTTATAACAACCTTTGCATAAAAATACCCTAGTCATGTGAGACTAGGGTGCAAGAAAGAAGCCACCCTTTCCGGTCTCACAGGACTGAATTAAAAGGTTATTATTATGAAGCAATCTGCTTAGATTGTTTTATTTGTTTCGTTTCCGGTAGTAGTAGATTTAACAGTACACCTACAATTGCTGCTAGTGCCATTCCTTCTACTTGGAATGATTCTCCTACGTGAAGTACCGCTCCACCAATACCGATTACTAATATTACTGATGCAATCATTAAGTTTCGTTTGTCACTTAAATCTGTTTTATCATCTACCATCATGCGTAATCCGCTTGATGCGATTACACCGAATAGTAAGATTGATACACCACCCATAACTGGTGTTGGGATCGAATGAATCAGTGCAGAAATCTTACCGATAAACCCGAACATGATTGCGAATACTGCTGAACCGATGAATAAGTATACACTGTATGCTCTCGTAATTGCTAGCACACCGATGTTTTCACCATACGTTGTATTCGGTGGCCCACCGATTAGTGACGCAATTAATGTTGCTACTCCGTCACCGAAGATTGAACGGTGTAAACCTGGTTTTTCAATTAAATCTCTTTTAATAACATTTCCAAGAACAATTTGATGTCCGATATGTTCTGATATTGTTACTAGTGCAACTGGTACCATCAAGAGTACAATCTTCCATGAAAACTCTGGTGTATATGTTACAAATGGTACTGTGAAATCTGGTACAACAAACCATTTTGCCTCAGCTACCGGCTTTAAGTCTACTAGCCCTTGGAAGTAAGCGAAGATATATCCGCCGATAATGCCAAGTAACACTGGTATTATACTGAAAAATCCTCTTCCAAATATCGAGCATATAATTGTAATTGCTAATGTTACTAACGCTACTGAAAAGTGTGTAAAGCTATATTTGCCATCCGCACCGTTCATCGCCATGTTAACTGCTGTATGTGCTAAAGCTAGACCGATTACCATTACTACTGGACCAACTACGATTGGTGGTAGTAATTTCATAATCCACTCTGATCCTGATTTCTTAATTCCGAGTGAGATTAAGATGTACACAAGTCCTGCTAGCAAACCACCAAGCATTGCTGCTCCCGGTCCACCTGCCGTTTTCGCTGTTATAATCGGTGCGATAAAGGCGAATGATGATCCTAGATAGGCAGGTACTTGACCTTTCGTTATAAGAAGGAACGCTAACGTTCCTAATCCACTTGATATTAATGCTACTGATGGATTCAATCCTGTTAAAAACGGAACAAGCACTGTTGATCCAAACATCGCGAACAAATGTTGTATACTTAAAAATAACCATTTTCCCGGTTTCGGTACTTCATTAACGTCTAACACTGGCTTTTGTTCCATTGTTACATCCTCCTTCAGTTTAAATCTTTGCAATAAAAAAACTCTTTGTGCCTGTGCACAAAGAGTCCTACACTTTCGTATGCCAAATTTGACATATGAAAGCCAAGACCCTTTGGCAGCCTCACAGGACTACATTTAAAAGGGCTTTACTTATCGTATATGCTTACTCGATCTTGTTGATCTGTCTCTTGCAAATCAACTTCGATACGCTCTTCACTTGATGTTGGAATGTTCTTCCCTACATAATCAGCGCGAATTGGTAATTCGCGATGACCTCTATCAACAAGAACCGCCAATTGGATTTGAGATGGTCTACCTAAATCCATAAGAGCATCCATTGCTGCTCGAACTGTTCTTCCTGTATATAATACGTCATCCACAAGGATAACTTTCTTCTTCGTAATATCTACAGGGATATCAGAACCTTTTACAAGTGGTTCTTTATCTTTCGATTGTAGTGTTAAATCATCACGATATAACGTAATGTCTAACTCTCCAACTTCCATTTCTTTTCCTTCAATTTGACCAATTCGTTCTGCCAAACGTTGTGCAATAAAAATTCCACGAGTTTTAATTCCGACAAGAACACAATTATCGACACCTTTATTTCGTTCCACGATTTCATGACTAATTCGTGTTAAAGCGCGGCGAATCATTTGGTCATCTAAAACGACAGCTTTCTCTTGCATGCTCTACACCTCCAAGCTTTTTTCTTGCGTGAGAGTAATGGTATAAAAAAAGTCCTCTCAGCGTGTGCGAGAGGACTTTTGAAAAAAGGGTACAACATACCCTAAGTATTTCAAACCGTTACCTTCTCAACCTCACGGGGCTGTGTTAAAGGATCATTATTTAACTGTTGTCAGTATCTCAGTTTTCTTATGATTTGTCAATACTATTTTCGTAAAATATTTAATACGTCTTCAAACACTTCTGGAATCGGTGCCTCAAACTGAATATATTCACCAGTACGAGGATGATCAAAGCCTAAAATACCCGCATGAAGTGCTTGTCCATTCATATCTAACGTTTTCTTCGGACCATACTTCGGATCTCCTGCAAGTGGATAGCCAATATATTTCATATGAACACGAATTTGGTGCGTACGTCCCGTTTCTAAGCGACATTCTACAAGCGTAAAGTCTTTAAAGCGTTCTAACACTTGGAAGTGCGTAACAGCGTTCTTACCATTTTCATCAACTGTCATACTTTGACGTTCTTTCTTATCACGAGCAATCGGAGCATCAATCGTTCCCTTATCATGCGGAATCACACCGTGTACAATCGCTTTGTAACGTCTCGTTACTGTTTTTGCTACAAGCTGATTTACAAGCGATTCATGTGCCATATCATTTTTAGCAACCATTAATAGTCCAGATGTATCTTTATCAATACGATGCACGATACCTGGACGCATTACACCGTTAATGCCTGATAAGTCTGTACAATGGTGCATAAGGCCGTTTACAAGTGTACCACTTGTATGCCCTGGTGCTGGATGTACAACCATACCACGTGGCTTATTTACAACAAGCACATCTGCATCTTCATAATAAATTTCTAAATTTAAATCCTCTGGTTGAATATCTAACTCTTCTGGTTCAGGAATTGTTACTGTAATTTCATCTTCTTCTTTTACTTTATAATTCCCTTTTACCGCTTTTCCGTTTACTGTCACAACGTCATCTTTAATCCATTGCTGCACTTGCGTACGTGACCATTCATTATTTATCCCTGCAACGAATTTATCAATTCGCTCGTTTTTTTGCTCTGCTGCAACTGTTACTTGTACTACTTCACTCATTCAATTACTCCTTCGCTTTCTTGCCTTCTAATAATGTTTGAATAATAATTAATACAACACCAATACATAATGCTGAATCAGCTATATTGAATACTGGATAGTTGTACGAGAAAATATACACGTGAATGAAATCCACTACTTCTTGTCTAAATACACGATCAATAAAGTTACCAATTGCCCCGCCCAAAATTAGGCTTAACGAAATACCTAGAAGCTTGTCTGTTTTCGCATACTTTTTCATATAAAATACAATAAACACTACAAAAACAACTGTAATAATGTAGAAGAACCACATTTTATTTTCTAAAATACCCCAAGCAGCGCCTCTATTTCGATGTGATGTTATGTATAATACATTGTCGATAATCGGAATACTCGTACCCAATTCCATGTTCTTTACAATTAACCACTTCGATATTTGATCGATAGCAATGACGAATAACGCTATTACATAATATATCATTTTCATTTCCCCCACAAAGACAGTGTACCTCAAAATTTTAGCATAGCTGCTACCTTTTCACAATGAACCTTTATAGAAGAATAAAATAAATTAAAAAAAGGTAATATAATATCGTTGTGCGTATTCATACATTTACCTTTTCATAAAAGAATTCATGAATCGTACGGGCAGTCGGCATTGTCTTCATTTGCTTTGTCGAAATTAATCTCCCTGTCTCTTCACAAATACCATACATGTCTATTTCCATTTTAAATAATGCGCGTTCTACATCCTTTAAATCCTCTTTTATATCATGTAATAGCAATTTTTTCTTTATCTCTTCCTTAATTTCATATCCAAGCTCTTGGCTGAACTCGACATCATATTTGTGCATTACTTCTTTAGCTAGTCTCTCTTGCAACTCTTTTCTCATCAATTGCAATTCTTCTTTTATTTCCATGTAAATTTCATTCACGTGTACATTCCTCCTAGCTGTAATGTACAGTTAGTGTGTCCGAAATTTATTTGCTTACCTCACACACATTTTTCCTTCACAGGAAAGAGTCTGAAAGTGATTTTGATATGCCATCAACAAAAAAACTGACTGCATCAATAGCAGTCAGCTTTTTTTATTATTTTACATAGTTTTCTTTAACAACTGTTGCACAACGCTCACATAATGTTTCATGTTCAGCATCTTTACCAATTGTTTCTGAAACTACCCAACAACGTTCACATGTTTCACCAGTTGCTTGAGCAACAACAACCGCTGTATGTTCATACTTCGGTGCATCTGCTGGCGCTTCATCCATCATACCACCAAGTTTATACTCAGAAACGATGAATAATTGCTTTAAGTCTTCGCTAATAGACTCTAACATAGCTTTCATTTCTGCAGTTGGATATAGCGTAATGCTTGCATTTAATGACTTACCAATTACTTTTTCATTACGAGCTACTTCTAGTGCTTTTAACACGTCATCACGTAATGTCATAAATGCATCCCATTTTGTTTTTAACGCTTCCGCGTCATCTAATTGTACAGCTTCTGGCATATCAGTTAATTGTACACTTTCTTCTGTTACGCCTGGAATGTATGGCCATACTTCATCAGCTGTATGCGGTAAGATTGGTGTTACAAGTTTCGTTAACGCAACAAGAACATCATATAATACAGTTTGAATCGCACGACGATCTTCGTGGTTTGCACCTTCAATATATAAAATGTCTTTTGCAAAGTCTAAATAGAATGAACTTAAATCAATTGTACAGAAGTTATGAATTGCATGATACACAGCAGCGAAGTCGTATGTCTCATATGCTTCTTTAACTTTTGTAATTAAGTCATTTAATTTCACTAACATGTAACGATCTACTTCACGAAGTTCAGCTACAGCTACTGCATTTTCACTTGGCTTAAAGTCGTCTAAGTTTCCTAATAAGAAACGGAATGTGTTACGGATTTTACGATACACTTCTGCTACTTGTTTTAAAATATCATCTGAAATACGTACGTCAGATTGATAGTCAACAGAAGATACCCATAAGCGTAAAATGTCTCCGCCTAATTGATCCATAATTTTCTTCGGTACGACAATGTTTCCAATCGACTTACTCATCTTACGTCCTTCACCATCTAGTACGAAACCGTGACTTAGTACGCCTTTATATGGAGCTTTACCTGTTACAGCAACTGCTGTTGATAATGAAGAGTTAAACCAACCACGATACTGGTCAGATCCTTCTAAATATAAATCAGCTGGACGCTGTAAATCTTCGCGCTCTTCTAATACCGCTTGGTGAGAAGAACCTGAATCGAACCATACATCCATGATGTCTGTTTCTTTACGGAATTCGCCATTTGGGCTACCTGGATGTGTAAATCCTTCTGGTAATAGATCTTTCGCTTCACGCTCGAACCATACGTTAGAACCGTGTTCACGGAATAAATCTGCTACATGGTTAATTGTTTCATCCGTAATAATTGGATCACCATTCTCAGCATAGAATACCGGAATTGGCACACCCCATGCACGCTGACGAGAAATACACCAGTCACCACGGTCACGAACCATATTATGAAGACGAGTTTCTCCCCATGCTGGTACCCATTTTGTTTCTGCTACAGCTTCTATTAATTCTTTACGGAATGCTTCAATAGATGCAAACCACTGTGCTGTCGCACGGAAAATAATTGGTTTTTTCGTTCTCCAATCATGTGGGTATGAATGTGTAATGAATGTTAGTTTCAGTAACGCGCCTACTTCTTCTAATTTTTCTGTAATTGGTTTATTAGCTTTATCATAGAATAAGCCTTCAAATCCAGGTGCCTCATTTGTTAATACACCTTTATCATCGACTGGGCAAAGTACTTCTAATCCATACTTTTTACCAACAACGAAGTCATCTTCCCCGTGTCCTGGTGCTGTATGAACACAACCTGTACCTGCATCTGTTGTTACGTGGTCTCCTAGCATAACTAATGAATCACGATCGTAGAATGGATGTTTTGCAACTGTGTACTCAAGTTCGCTACCTTTTACTGTTTTCACAACTTCAGCATTTTCCCACTCTAACGTTTTTGCAACTGTCTCAAACAGCTCAGAAGCAATGATATATTTCTCATCGTTTACTTTTACAATGCTATATTCAAGCTCTGGGTGAACAGAAATACCTAAGTTTGCAGGTAATGTCCAAGGTGTCGTTGTCCAAATGATGTACTTTTCATCACCTTCTAATACGTTCTTTCCATCTTTTACAGGGAATGCTACGTAAATAGATGCTGATTTTTTATCTTGATATTCAATTTCAGCTTCCGCTAAAGCAGATTCACTCGTTGGAGACCAGTAAACTGGTTTTTGACCTTTATAGATATAACCTTTTTTCGCCATGTCACCAAACACTTTAATTTGTTGTGCTTCATAAGCTGGCTCTAAAGTAATATATGGATTATCCCAATCTGCACGTACACCTAGACGCTTAAATTGTTCACGTTGACGTTCTACTTGTTCATATGCATACTCTGCACATAACTTACGGAACTCAGCAACTGTCATTTCTTTACGTTTTACACCTTTATTTGTTAAAGCTTGTTCAATTGGTAAACCGTGCGTATCCCATCCTGGAACATATGGCGCACTAAAACCAGTCATTGATTTATAACGAACAATAAAGTCTTTTAATACTTTATTTAATGCATGTCCCATATGAATGTCACCATTCGCATATGGAGGTCCATCATGCAATACAAATAAAGGACGTCCTTTTGTATGTTCTTGTACTTTTTCGTAAATATTCATTTCAGCCCATTTTTCTTGCATTGCAGGCTCACGTTTTGGTAAATTCCCACGCATTGGGAACTCTGTTTTTGGCATCAGTAATGTATTTTTGTACTCCATGCTCAATTCCTCCTTACATGTATAAAAGAAACACTTAAAAAACGGAATAAAAAAGAGACCTTCTCATCCCAAAAAGGGACGAGAAAGTCTCCCGCGGTACCACCCTAGTAGATCATATACATATGTATAGAATCCTCTTTATATTCTTAACGCGAATACACGCCTACGCTTACTCTATTTGTTCAGCGCGGAACTCCAGGGTGATATTCCCACTATCTCCTTATCCTGAGCTTACACCATCCTCAGTTCGCTATATAAGGTTTGAAAAGGTACTTATCCCTATCTTCGTTTTTCTTAATAAATATGTTGTTTAAAATTATATGTAATAATGAGAAAAACGTCAAGCTTACACTGTTTCTTCTTTTTTCAACAGTTCATCTACTTCGTCTTCTAATTCAATTAGTTTATCCCAATCATCGTTGTTTAACATCTCAAGCTGTGTTTCTAATAACATACGGAAACGAGTTCGGAATACTTTCGCTTGTTTCTTTAGCTCTTCAATATCAAAAGCAACTTTTCTTGATTTTACTAATGCTTCGTTAATAATACGATCAGCATTCTTTTCAGCTTCACGCACAATTAATTTCGCTTCTTTTTGCGCATTACGTTTTACTTCTTCCGCTGCTTCTTGTGCAACAACGATAGATTTGTTTAACGTATCTTCAATATTAGAGAAATGATCTAACTTCCCTTCTAACTGCGCAACTTTTTCTTCTAAAGCTTTTTTCTCACGAATGACCAATTCATAATCTTTGATAATTTGATCAAGAAACTCATTTACTTGATCTTCATCATAGCCACGGAATCCGCGACCAAATTCTTTGTTATGAATATCTAATGGTGTTAACGGCACAACGCCACCTCCAAGTAGTTATCTAAATTTCCTCTTTCAATTATATCTTTTCTTCGACAAAATAGGAGGATTTCCTTCTAAAAAACCAATCATTTTAGTATACCATACAAAATTCTCCATTTGTCGCGTTTTGTTCTACCTTCTACAGAAAATAATTTACTTCGGCCATATCCTCTAACAGAAAAAACATCTCCTGGATAACATTCATAAGAAGTTTGCTCCACTGTTTTCCAATTGACTTTTACTAAACCATTTTTTATGAAAGGTTGTACTTTCTGTCTAGATAAATGTAACATTTCAGCTAACATAACATCTAAACGAAGTGAAGAAACCGTTCCAGATTTCTCTCCCCACGTTTCATGTATCTGTAGAATTTGTTCTCCTTGCACTGACGCTAAAGAGACTTTTACTTTCCCTATTGATTGTAAGTTCATCTCAATATACGATACAATTTCTTTCGCAACTACAATTTGGGCACGATTTTCTTGCAGCAAAATATCACCACATTTTTCTCTTGTTAAACCAAGAGACATAAATGTACCTAATATTTGCCTATGTTCTAGCGTATAAAACTTGGAAGGATAGTCAATTTCTAATACTTCTACTTGAAATTCTTCTTCATTTAATTCTAGATAGTCTGGATAAATAAGTGCTCTTTTACGCTCTGCATTAGGCGTTGCACCACCAAATTGCACAGCAACATCACCTTGTCCTATTACCATAGAAACAATTTGTTGTTGCCTAGGATCGAGAAAATCCGTTAACTTCACTTGATGGTACTCCGCCGCTCGCTTCCACTCTAGCACTTTATCCACAAAGACCTCCTCATCAGGCCTAAAATGTTCGTAGATGCTCATGTATTTACCTTCTTACTATAAGAAATAGCTTAATAAACTGAACAAACCAGTTTTAGCAAGTTTCAACGCAAAGATCGCAACGATTGGAGAAATATCAATCATTCCAAGCGGCGGAATAAAGCGGCGGAATGGTTCTAAATACGGTTCACAAATACGTGCCAGGAACTCTCCAAAAGATGATTCCTTTGCACCAGGAAACCATGATAGGAGAATGTAAATAATAAGTGCCCACGAGTAAATCTCGATAGCATAACTTAACACTATAAAAACTGTTGTCATGGCGTATTACCACCTCTTTATATTTGTTTCTTCTTCTTCACCGAATAACTCTGAAATCGCACCAACAATATCTACATTTTCAGGTGTACACATAAATGTTTTCGGCCCTATTTTTTGAATATCCCCGCCTATAGCGTATACAGTACCACTTAAAAAGTCAACGATACGTACCGCTTGATCAGTAGACATTCTCTGCAAATTAATTACAACAGCTCGTCTACCTTTTAAGTGGTCCGCAATCCCTTGTGCTTCCGAATATGTGCGTGGTTCTAATAAAACAACTTTTGAAGATTGTTTTGCTGTTTCAATACTCACAACGTTTTGCTTCGGTTGCGCTTTCGGAAACGTAACGTCTTGTTGTTCTGGTGGATCTTGCTGCTTTTTCATGTCTGTTTGCTCCTTTTCATAACCATATTGAGCTGCTTCTTTTTCTTCCGGTGTATCAAAAAAGAAGTATTTTACTTTTGACCAACTCATAATAAGATTCTCCTTCCTTTTACGCTTTTCCTACTAAAATCGTTCCCAAACGAATATATGTAGCCCCTTCTTCAATTGCAATCTTGTAATCGTTGGACATTCCCATTGATAATTCTTTACATGGCGCATGTAATAACTCTAGCTCCTGCACCTCTGTTTGCAGCATACGTAATTCCTTAAAACAGCGTCTGATTTCTTCCTCTTCTTCTGTAAATGGAGCCATCGTCATTAGTCCAACCACTTCAATTTTATCGAATTCTTGCAAACTTTGAATAAAAGAAACAACCTCTTCTATTGCCAATCCTTGCTTCGATTCTTCAGATGAGGTTTTCACTTGAATAAAGCATTTCACTTTCTTATCAGCACGTTTCTGAATTTCTTTCGCCAGTGAAAGACGATCTAACGAATGTAAATAATCAATTTCATTAATGATTTCTTTTACTTTTCTCGTTTGTAATGAGCCAATAAAGTGCCAATTAACTTTTGAACCGAAATGCTCGTATTTCTGTAAGAAACCTTCATTTCTATTTTCACCTAAATCGATAACTCCAGCTTCAATTACTTCGTTTGTTTTTTCAATCCCTACAGTTTTTGTAACTGCAACAAGTTTAATATCTTGCAACGAACGTCCAGCTCGAGCGCAAGATTCTTTAATAGCTTCGTTTACAATTACTAAATTTTCTTGTACTGTCACTTGCTTTCTTCCTCCTTAAAACCTATGAAACTCAACATTCTTCCTGTCTTACCTTGATCACGACGATGAGAGAAAAATAGTTGCTCTTCACAGCTTGTACAAAGAGATGACATTACAATATGCTCTTCTTTTATGCCTGCTTGTACACATAATATACGATTAATTTCTTTTAAATTAATTGCGTACTGCCCGTCAGAAATTTTTTGATGAGGAACAGCACCGCTAACTACTTCCTGTGCTGCTGTTAATACACGATCATCCACAACATAACAACAAGATCCGATCGACGGCCCAATTGCAACATGAATTTCATCACTTGAAATACCTTCTGCATTCCACTTTTGAATCATTTCCTTTGCAATCTCTTGTACAGTGCCTTTCCATCCAGCATGCGCAAGTCCTATCATACCATGTGATGGTGCATAAAAATAGAGCGGAACACAATCCGCGTAACAAGACGTTAACAGAACATCTTCATTACTCGTATAAATGCCATCTGTTTTTGAAATGCCGTCCTCATATGAATAGACACCACTTCCCTTTTCCTGTTGCCCTACTTTTTCAACATGATGAGCATGAACTTGTTCAGAGCAAATCCAATTTTCTAATGGTTTTTGTAACTTATTTGCTAAAATGCGTCTGTTTTCATGAACGTTCTCCACGATATCATTCACATGTAATCCTAAATTCATCGCATGAAAGGAGCCCGTACTTATCCCACCATCTTTTGTCGTAAATCCAGCAGTAATGTTTCCAAGTTCTTTCCACGCTTGTAAATACAGTATACCGTCCACATATTTAAATGGTTCTCTCATAATAAAGCGGCTCCTTTTAATTAAAATAACAGAAAAAAGCATGGTACTTCCTGTCTATTTTACCATACTTTTATTTTTTCATAATCCTAACAGAAAAAAAAGAGGAATTTGTAATATTCTTTATGAAATTGTCGGTGTTTGTATTGATTCTGTTACAGAATTAACAGGATTTACTCTTACAAGTATGACATCTTCCCCAATTTTCACAATTTCCTTCCAAGGAATTACAATCTCAACATCTTTTCCAAAAATACCTAGCATACGTGTCTGTTTGGAAATAATAACAGAACAAATTTTCCCTGTGTTCATATCAATTTCAATATCTCCAATATTCCCAATCCTTTTTCCATCTGAAATATTTATAACATCCTTCATCTGTAACTCTGAAATTCGTATCACCATTTTCATCCTCTCCCTTATATGACAAATTGGAAACTGTTTCTCATATTTACAGGAAGCCACCTATACGAAATTATATGAACACTAATCCCCTACTATGAGCACAAACCATATTACATATAAAAAGGTCTCACCATAATTGGTGAGACCTTATCCTTGAATCGTTTTATTCATTTGTTTAATGGCTGACTTCTCTAAACGTGATACTTGCGCTTGGGAAATCCCAATTTCTTCTGCAACTTCCATCTGTGTCTTTCCTTGGAAGAAACGTTTTCTAATAATCATTTTCTCTCTATCATTTAAACGCTTCATTCCTTCTTTCAATGCTAATTCTTCAACCCACTGCTCGTCCTTTTGTTTTTCATCACTTAACTGATCCATAACAAAGATAGGATCTCCCCCATCATTATAAATCGGTTCAAATAATGAAACTGGATCTTGAATTGCATCTAAAGCAAATACTATCTCTTCATGAGTTACTTCTAGCACTTTTGCAATATCCATTGCTGTTGGTTCTTTTGAATTTTCTGCAATCAACTTTTCTCTTACTTGCAAAGCTTTATACGCAATATCTCGCAATGAGCGCGATACGCGAATCGGATTATTATCACGCAAATATCTGCGTATTTCCCCAATAATCATCGGCACAGCATACGTTGAAAATTTTACATTTTGGCCTAAATCAAAATTATCAATTGATTTCATAAGTCCGATGCAACCAACTTGAAATAAATCGTCAACATATTCTCCTCTGTTATTAAATCTTTGGATGACGCTCAGTACAAGACGTAAGTTTCCATTCACTAATTTTTCTCTTGCGCTTATCTCTCCACTTTGCATTTCACGAAATAATTTACGCATCTCTTCATTTTTTAATACTGGAAGTTTAGCTGTATCAACACCGCAAATTTCTACTTTGTTTCTCGTCAAAGTGTTCCCTCCTATCGGGAGTTGCTGTACAGTGTAAAGTATTTCCTTTGAAGGGGATTTTATGCATGTGGTTTTTTCACGATTTGTTATTTAAATTATCTTTCCTAATACAACTAAATAGAATAAGACCAGCCTACATAACGGCTGGTCTTATTCTTTACACCATTTTATTAAATTCTTTTCGTAATCTTTTTATAATTCTTTTTTCTAAACGCGAAATGTATGACTGTGAAATCCCAAGCATATCAGCCACATCTTTTTGCGTCTTTTCCTCTCCTCCAGCAAGCCCAAACCGAAGTTCCATAATTTGTTTTTCACGATCATTTAATTGGTGTAATGCTTTCATTAAAAGGTGACGATCTACAGTAGCTTCTAAATCTTTTGTAATAATATCATCATCTGTACCTAACACGTCAGACAATAACAGTTCATTCCCATCCCAATCAATGTTTAGTGGTTCATCAAAAGAAACTTCCGAACGATTTTTGTTATTTCGACGTAAATGCATTAAAATTTCATTTTCTATACAACGCGATGCATATGTTGCTAATTTTATTTTCTTTTCTGGATTAAATGTATTTACCGCTTTAATAAGGCCGATTGTTCCTATACTAATCAAATCTTCAATATTTATCCCTGTATTTTCAAACTTTCTTGCTATATATACAACGAGCCTTAAGTTACGTTCAATAAGTAATGACCTTGCTGCCTGATCTCCTTTTGGCAATTTATTCAAAAGAATTTCCTCTTCTTCTTTTGTTAACGGTGGTGGCAACGCTTCACTTCCACCAATATAATAAATTTCATCGGTCTTAATTCCTAATTTCAGCAATACTTTATACCAAAGGTATACTAAATAAAATTTTAATTTCATCATATTATCCCGCCTCTCATTATTAAGCGATTACCATTTTTTGTGAAATCAACATTTTTGGATGCACAATACATTGATACTCCCCATTAGTAGAAAGCTGTTGTGTATTTAATCCAATTAATACTTTGTTTACAACAATAGAACTACCTTCATGGTCAACTTGCACACTATCAGGCTTAATTGCCCACAAAAATTGACTCTCTACTCCTACTGCACGGAAAGGAATTAAGCGTAATTTTGTCGCCCAACCAGAATCATTTTCTGGTATTTGAGGAATTTCTGTTTTGGAATAAATTTGTTCTGTTAACCAAGATGGTAAGCAATGTTCTAATGATGAAACATGCATAATCATAACGGGTGTTTTTGTTAATGGGTCATAAAGTTGGTTCCCACTGTCAATAAGACCTGCCAGTTCTAGTTCTTCTTCTGCTAATTGAATTTTTACTTTCACAATTTGATCATAGTGTATTTTCGTGACCTCTACGCTTTCAATACGCTTTTTAGAAAAATAATAAATTACTGGAAAACCAAAAATAACAAATAACCAACTAATTGGATCACCGTAAGAAATTGACTGAGATTGAACCAATCCATTTACCATTTCATTCGTTTGCAAAAAGAAATGAGTTCCAATTAATCCTCCGCCAACCATAAAGGTTACAAAGTAAAAAGTAAAAACAGTTTGTGCATAATTTCTAAATGTTGTAAACCCAAATGCTGTATACACAATAAGTAACGAGTACAGTAGTTTCATAATTGGATGTGTCATCATAGAAGCAAAAGGAGTAAAGGCAAAAATAACAATAGTTGAACCTATAAATGCCCCTAACACAAGCCTCCATTTTTTGATTTTCTTTTTTAACACGGTAGCTGTTAATAAAAGCAAAAGAAAATCAATGCAGGCGTTTAACAACCAAACAACGTCGGCGTAAACAACCAAACAATTCACCTCTTTTTTCAAGTTGAGACTAGTATAATGCATATCCAATAGGAAAGTGTGTCAATTTGCGGAGGTGTTTTTTTGTTATTTTGTGATTTCTAGACATAATCTGTCGGTAAAAAATAAAAGTACAAATTCATAGAATGATATACTCTTATTTTCACCAACAAAATATACCAAATAAAAAAAAGACCTGCTTAGCAGGTCTTTTCCATTTAAAAAACAAAAAAGGAGCATGAAAGCTCCTTTTTTTATCGTCTACGACGGTTACGTAAAAATGCTGGAATATCGATATCATCTGAATCTGAATGACGCTCATGTACAACTGGCTCTTCACGCTTCATTTCACGTTTTACTTCACGTTGTTTTGAAGGTTGAGCTACTGGTTGTTGCTGTTGTTGCGTGTGGTTCGCATTCGGACGAATAATTGGTTTTGGTGGTTGAGTTGCAATGCTATCATCAAAACCAGTTGCAATTACAGTTACAACGATATCATCTTTTAATCCTTCGTTAATAACAGAACCGAAGATCATATTTACTTCTGGATCTGAAGCTGAAGCTACGATATCTGCCGCTTCTTGTACTTCATATAAGCTTAAGTTAGCGCCACCCGTAATGTTCATGATAACACCTTGAGCTCCATCAATAGATGTTTCTAGTAATGGACTAGAAATCGCTTTTTTCGCAGCTTCTGCAGCACGATTTTCCCCGTTACCAGAACCAATACCCATTAAAGCAGAACCTCTATTAGACATAATTGTCTTTACGTCTGCAAAGTCTAAGTTAATTAAACCTGGCGTTGCAATTAAATCCGAAATACCTTGAACACCTTGACGTAATACGTTATCAGCTTCACGGAATGCTTCTAACATTGGCGTATTTTTATCAACAATCTCTAATAAGCGATCGTTTGGAATTACAATAAGAGTATCTACATTTTCTTTAAATGCTGCAATACCAGATGCTGCTTGCGTCGCACGCTTACGTCCTTCAAAAGTAAATGGACGTGTTACAACACCAACTGTTAAAGCACCTAATTCTTTTGCAACTTGAGCAACAACTGGAGCTGCACCAGTTCCAGTTCCACCGCCCATACCGGCAGTTACGAAGACCATATCCGCACCACGAAGTGCTTCTTGGATCTGTTCTTTACTTTCTTCTGCAGCTTTTTTCCCTACTTCAGGGTTTGCGCCTGCACCAAGTCCACGCGTTAATTTTCCACCAATTTGCATTTTTGTTTCAGCTTTTGATAGATTTAATGCTTGTGCATCAGTGTTCACAGCGATAAAGTCTACACCTTGTACACCGTGTTCAATCATACGGTTTACAGCATTGTTTCCGCCACCGCCGACACCGATAACTTTTATATTCGCTAATTGATCTTGAGTAGTATCAAACTCTAACATGTCGAAATCCCCCTAGAACCTCATTTTTCGTGTCCAATTTTAATCCCATAAATAACGGAATACACGTTTTACTTTTGACATCATGCGGTCATCATTTTGATTATTATTGTTTTGATTACGAGTTTTTTGTTTCGCGGGTTGCTGTTGTACCGGCGTTGGTGCTGGTGCTGGTACTGGTTCAAAATGCTCTTGCTTTTCCTGCACATTTTTCCCACGTAATTTAGCTTTTTGATAAGAATGTTTAATTAATCCAACTCCACTTGTATATTGAGGCTCACGCACACCAATATAATCAGGAGTTGCTACACGAACATTTTCATGTAAAATATCATATGCAAGATCAAGAACACCTGGCATAGAAGCAATTCCGCCAGTTAGTACATAACCAGAAGCCACTTGCTTTACTCCTAACTTACGCACTTCATCTTGAACAAACATTAAAATTTCCTCTACACGAGCCTCTATTATATCCGATAATTCCAACTGAGAATATTGTTCTGTTTGATCACTTCCCATAATAGGAACCGTAAACATCTCTTCTTCAGATGCTGTATCATAAAAAGCATGTCCATATTTCAACTTAATTTGATCTGCATTTTCTGTTGAAGTTTTCAACCCAATCGCAATATCTTTCGTTATATGGTCTCCACCTAATGGTAATACGCTCGTCGCTTGTAACTCTCCATCTTTAAAAATAGATAAAGTTGTAGATCCTCCCCCCATATCAACAAGGGCTACTCCTCTATTTTTTTCATCTGAAGATATAGCAACTGTTGCAGCCGCTAAAGGTTGAAGACAAATATCAACAATTTCAAGACCTGCTTTTTCTACACAACGAAGTAGGTTATGTAGTAAAGTTCTCGAGCCTGTAATAAGTGTACCTTCCATTTCTAATCTTACACCGATCATCCCGCGTGGATCGTTAATCTCGTCAAGACCGTCTACGATGAACTGTCGAGGTACCACATCAATAAACTCACGTTCTGGAGCAATTGACACAACTTGTGCTGCATCTAGAACGCGTAAGACATCTTCATTCCCGATTTCACGATCTTCATTTGAAACAGCGACTACTCCGTGACAAGGAAGTAGCTGTACCTGGTTTGCATTGACACCTACTACAACTTGCTCAATGTGGATTCCCACCATGCGCTCAGCTTGTTCAATTGCTTTTTTAATTGATCGAACAGTCTCGTCTATATCAACTATCGATCCCTTCTTTAAACCATTTGATTTTACATTTCCAACACCAATAATGTTTAAGCTGTCATTAACCATTTCACCAATGATGACTTTAACATTGGATGTACCGATGTCAAGACTAACATATATTTCATTGCTGTTCATTCTTTGGCACCTCCTTCTTTATTTATACCATACAACTCAATATATGGAACAACAATCGCAACTTTACTATTTATAAGAAAAATATTCAACGTCTTTATACGTTTCCCTTTTTTAACCCTATATTTTTCTTATTTTTATTTAGCATTCAATTAAGAATATCGCAGTAAACTATGAATAACTGCTTATCTTGAAATAATTCTATTTCGAGTGTAAAGTTTACCGCCAAGTATAAGTCTACACTAAGATGTACTCATAGAAAAGTGAAACTTGTACCAATACTAGTATGAATCTAAGAATTTTTACATATTTTTCATCAAATGAACCATTCTTCTAAATTCGTATACATATAATAGAACATTCGTTTCGTTTTTTCTGCTATAAGCAACGAAAACTACCATTCTATTCTTTTTTTTCTTCCGCACCTAATTCTTTCGTATATGCACCTACTTCTAAGTCAATTAATACCTTCTTACCTGGCTCAATTGTTTTTAAAATAAGTGGATAGGCTTCCATACGTTTTGCGAAATTTTGAATCGTAGTGCTCACTTCATAACCTTCATTCATATATAAAGTAAGATGATCTTCATTCGCATTCGTTGGTGAATAGCGAATCTCCGAAATAGATTTTAAAATAGCTGGTGTTAATTTTTCTAGTTCAGCGATTAACTCCTTCATTTTCTCTTCTTTAAAAGGTTCAAAAATCGGTGCTGCAACAGGAAGTTTTCCATTAGGTAGTACATCAAGCGTTTTTCCATTTTCTAATAACGGTTGTAATTTTCCCTCTTTATTTATATAACCAATCGTTAAATATTCTTCGATATGAATATCAATCTTGTTTGGAAAACGTTTTTTTACATTTACTGCTTTAATTTCTTTTCGCTTCGTTAAGTTTTCTTCAGCTTTATGTGCTGTCACTCGGAAATAACTTGTATCATATGTCACGCCTGAATCCTTCATTACTTGCTCATCCGTCATATAGTGATTTCCAAACACACTAATCTTTTTTATATTACTAAGCGGAGACCGAAAATAAATTAAAAAGAGCACTAATAAAAATAAAATTGATATGTATAAAATCAATCGATGATTAACATTTTTTTTGTTTTTTTTCTTTTGATTTTTCAATTTTGGTACACGATCTTGTAGTTTAATCACTTTACTATTATTCATGTACGATCCCCCTATGTAACATAAAGAACGGCATGTTCCTCATGCCGTTCTTATCTTCTTATTATAACATAAATGATAATGAGCGGAACGAATAACCGTTATCTTCCAATGATTTCTACTTCTGTGTGCATATCTACATCAAATTTATCCTTAATTGTATGTTTTATTAATTCAATTAAAGACAATACATCTTGCGCTGAAGCTCCCCCGGTATTAACAATAAAATTGCCATGCATTTCAGAAATTTGAGCTCCACCAATCCTATAACCACGAAGCCCTGCTTTTTCTACTAAATCTCCTGCAAAATGTGGGATTGGATTCCGAAATACACTTCCTGCACACGGGTGATTCCATGGTTGCGTTTCACGGCGGTAATCTTTATTATTTTGCATACTACGTACAATTTCTTCACGTTTTCCCGCCTGTAATTGAAACACCGCCTCTAAAACAATACCAGGACGTTTCGTTTGCAATACAGATGCCCGATAAGAAAACTCCAGTTCTTTATTCGTTAACCAGTCAATTGTACCGTCTTCAAACAGAATGAGAGCCTTCGATAATACACTCGATATATCCGATTTATGTGCACCTGCATTCATGTATACTGCACCACCGACACTTCCTGGAATACCGCTCGCAAACTCCAATCCAGCTAACCCTTGACGACTAAGTAAAGTTGACAATTTAATAAGAGGATATCCACTACCAACTCTTACCTTATGTTTTTCGACCTCTAAGTGATCTAATCCTTCTCCTAAACGAATAACAACACCTTCTATGCCTTGATCAGATACAAGAAGGTTTGAACCGCGACCAATTACAGTCCACTTCGTTTTGTATTGCTTTACTAACTGTAATGTTTTTTCAATACCGGCTACATGCTTTGGCACAATTAAAATATCCGCTGGTCCACCTATTTTCATAGTTGTATAACGTGCTAACGGCTCGTTAACTAAAACACGACCAACGTCTGCTTCTATAAGCTCATTTACTAATTGTTCCATAGACAATCTCCCCCATATTAAGTCTCCTTATGACAATAATATGCAGGGCGTTCACCTAACGTTATCCCTCTATTTACGGGCAGTACAGCTCCTAAATCAAAATTCGGCGATAACAAAGAAATTAGGCGGAATCAGGATGTCAGTAAACATCCTATTAGTGAAAGATAATAATCAACGAGAGAGAATCACTCCCCACTGATTAAAGCCTCACTTTATTTTTTTACAAGCTTATTCATTACTTCATACAGCTTATTTGCTGCATCTGGAATACCTAGTTGCTTAGCCGCTAGCTTCATATTTTGTAATGTTTGTGCATTCAATAAAATCTCATCAATATCACGAATAAGCGTTTCAGCTGTTAAATCTTTTTCAAGTAACATTTTTGCCGCTCCTTTATCAACAACTGAACGTGCATTCTTTTCCTGGTGATTATTTGTTACATACGGACTCGGTATTAACACACTTGGTTTTCCTAACGCTGTTAATTCTGCAAGTGTTGTTGCCCCAGCCCTTGAAACAACAAGGTCTACACCAGTTAGTACCTCTGGCATATTATGAATGAACGGCTTAATAATAACATTGCTTGGGTTCCCTTTTTGCTTCACGGCTTCCATCACTTTATCATAATGTACTTCACCCGTTACATATAGTATTTCGTAGCTTTTGTTCCCAAACTGTTCAATTGCTTCAACGAAGGCATCGTTAATCGGTCTAGCCCCACGACTTCCACCAAATATAAGTACAGACTTTTTAGGAAGAGAAAGCCCAACTGAACGTTTCCCCTTCATTCCATTTTGATCCATTACCTCTGATGCTCGTGGATTACCTGTCATTACCACTTTTGACTCTGGAAAATGCTCTATAGCTGCTTCAAAACAAACAGCAACTTTATCAACATAACGGCTTAAAAACTTGTTCGTTACACCTGGTACACTATTTTGTTCATGTACAATAGTTGGAATACCTAATTTGGCTGCAGCGTATACAACTGGTCCACATACATATCCACCCGTTCCAATTACGATATCCGGATTAAAACGACGAATGTATCGTTTACTATCCTGTACACCTTTTAGAAAACGCATTACTGTTTTCACATTATCTAATGATATTTTTCGTTTAAATCCACTTATAACAATAGATTGAAATGGTATACCTGCTTTTGGAACGATTGTACTCTCTAGTCCATTTTCCGTACCAATATATAAAAATCTCGCTTCTGGATTTAACTTTTTTATTTCTCTAATTAAAGCAAGAGCTGGATAAATATGACCACCAGTACCCCCACCACTCACTAATACACGCACTACTAACTCCTCCGCTTCTCTTTTCTTATTTCCATTATACTTATTTCTATATACATATTGCATTTTTACACACATACGAAAAACCCTGTCTTATAAACAGGGTTTAGTAGCGAGAATGGCGACTTATATTTAATAATACACCTACTGCCATTAACATTAATGTCAAACTTGATCCACCATAACTTAAAAACGGCAAGGTAATACCCGTAACAGGCATCAGTCCTGTTACAACACCAACATTAATCATTACTTGAATCGCAATCATCGCCACAATACCTACTGCTAAAAACGTACCATATAAATCTGGCGCTCCTAATGCGATACGAATCCCGCGCCATAATAATAGACTAAATAATAATAACACAAATGAACCACCAATAAAACCTAATTCCTCGGATAAGATCGCAAATATAAAGTCAGTTTGTGGTTCAGGTAAATAAAGAAATTTTTGTCTACTTTGTCCAAGTCCAAGCCCAAATAATCCACCAGGTCCAATTGCAAGTAATGATTGGATAATTTGAAATCCACTCCCGAGCGGATCTGACCACGGATCTAAATATGATGTAATGCGTTTCATTCGATACGGTGCTGATGCAATTAACCCTACAAATCCTGCTACACCAATCAAACCAAACATTGCAAAGTGAAAGACTCTCGCTCCCGAAATGAATATCATAATGATACATGTCCCAACCATTACCGTTCCTGTCCCAAGGTCTGGCTGTAACATAATCATCCCAAAAGCAAGAAACACAAAACTAAGGGCCGGTAATAAACCACGTTTAAAAGATGTAATCAATTTTTGCCGTTCTGCTAAAAACTTTGCCAAGAAAATAATCATCGCAAACTTCATAAATTCTGACGGTTGAATCGAAAATGCTCCGATTCCAATCCAACTTCGTGCTCCTCCTCGAACAAGACCTACTCCAGGAATAAGAACGAGAATAAGAAGAATGAAGCAAACTAGCAAAATCACTTTTGAATACGTACGCCACACCCAATAATCAATTTTCATAATAAAAAACATAGCTACTACACCAAGACCCGCAAACAGTAATTGTCTTTTTGCAAAAAAGAATGAGTCCCCCATTTTATAAGAGGCCCAAACTGCACTCGCACTATAAACCATAATCATTCCGATTGTCAACAATGAAAGTGTTACGATGATGAGAATAAAATCAGGCGTTTTCTTCATTACCCACAAACACCACCTCTTTAGGCAGAACCTTTTGCCCTATGTAACAAAACATCAGTAGGTGTTAGCCTACTGATGTTTTGATTTACTTTATATAAGTTTATGCACAGCTTGTATAAAAATGTCTCCTCTTTCTTCAAATGTTTTAAATTGATCCCAGCTTGCACACGCTGGAGAAAGAAGAACAACATCGCCATCTTTAGAATGAGCATAAGCTTTCACCACTGCTTCATCTAAAGTATCGACACTTTCAATTATATCTAATCCCGCTTTTTCTGCCGCTCTTACTAGTTTAGGAGCTGTTTGTCCAAATGTTACAATCGCTTTTACATTTTTGAAATACGGAATTAAATCATCGAATTCATTTCCGCGATCAAGCCCACCTGCTAGTAACACAATCGGTTGTGTAAACGCAGATAGTGCTTTCTCAGTCGCTAACATATTCGTTGCTTTTGAATCATTATAAAACTTACGGTTGTTAATCGTTGTTACATATTCTAAACGATGTTTTACACCCGTAAAACGTTTTAACACGACCGTAATTGCTTCATTAGAAGTACCTAATAATTTCGCAATACTCATCGCAGCTAAAATATTTTCTAAATTATGTTGACCAGGTAAAACGATATCGCTTACTTCAACAACTTTTTCACCTTTGAAATAAAGAGCGTTATCTTTTATACACGCGCCATCTTCAATTTCTTTCGTTGTCGAAAACAGGATTTTTTGACCTTTAGAATACGCAGACAAAGCCATCACATCTGCATCATCCGCATTTATTACACTATAATCATTTTCTGTTTGGTTTTTAAAAATATTTGCTTTCGCTAAACCATATTCTTTCTTCGTCCCATGATAATCTAAGTGGGCCTCAAATAAATTTAAAAACGCAGCAATTTTAGGTTGGAACAATTCTACTCCCATCAATTGAAATGATGAAAGTTCTGTAACTACAACTTCATTTTCTTTTGCATCCTGTGCTACTTCACACGCTACAGTGCCAATGTTCCCTGCAATTACAGGATGCTTTTGTCCTTCTTTTAGCATTTCAAATGTCAGCATTGTCGTCGTCGTTTTACCGTTAGACCCCGTAATCCCAACAAATGGTGCTTCTGAAATACGATATGCTAATTCAACTTCCGTAACAATCGGAATTTGCTTTTCTTTCGCAGCAACTAATATTGGATTAGAATACGGGATTCCTGGATTTTTTACTACAAGAGAAATATTTCTCTCTAATAATTCTAAAGGATGACCACCGCATACAACGTCCATTCCTTTTGCTTGTAATTCTGCAGCAAGTACATTCTCTGCTAAAGGCTTTCCGTCATTTACAATAACATTTGCCCCTAACTTTTGTAACAATGTAGCTGCTGCATAACCACTTTTTGCAATGCCTAATACAAGAATATTCTTATTTTGAAATTCAGTTACAGTTTTCAATTACATCCACACCCCGATATAAATTCCTAACACAGCTAATAAAAATCCTGCAGACCAAAACGTCACAACAACACGCCACTCTGACCAACCACATAATTCATAATGATGGTGTAATGGACTCATTTTAAAGACACGTTTTCCTGTTGTTTTAAATGAAATGACCTGAATGATAACCGATAAAGTTTCCATTACGAATACTCCGCCGATAATTACAAGTAGCAATTCTTGTTTTAATAAAATCGCTACAGCTGCAATGGCTCCACCTAAAGCTAATGAACCTGTATCTCCCATAAACACTTTTGCTGGATTCGCATTGAATACTAAAAATCCAAGTACAGCTCCTACAACTGCCATACAGAATATCGCCACTCCAAATTGCTCTTGTGCCACAGCAATAATACTAAATGCTCCAAATGCAATAGCAGCTGTTCCTGATAATAAACCATCTAAACCGTCAGTTAAGTTAACTGCATTTGATCCACCAATAAGCATAAATAGTACAAGTACGAAATACGCCCAACCTAATTCAAACTTAACATCCGTTCCCGGAATCATGATGTATGTGTGGAACGCTTGCCCTTTTCCAATTAAAAAGAATGCAATAGCAATAACAAGCTGACCTACTAATTTTTGTTTTGATGTTAAACCAAGATTTCTCTTCTTAACTACCTTTATGTAGTCATCTAAAAATCCAATCAATCCGTAACCAAACGTCACTAATAGTAATAACGAAACCTCTGCACCTAAATAATTAAACTTAATCGCCATAATAAGTGAAGTTACCATCATAGATACGTATATGACGATACCACCCATTGTTGGTGTCCCTGATTTTTTTTGATGTGACTTTGGTCCTTCATCACGAATACTCTGTCCGAACTTTAATTTTCTTAAAAATGGAATAAACAATGGCGAAAGGGCAACAGAAATTAAGAATGCTACCCCAGCCGTTACTAATAAACCTTGCTCAAGCACATGTAGTCCTCCTCTCACGTTGTTACTCTTCGTTGCTTAAACGCCCTTTAATTGCTTCTTTAGCAACTTCACGATCATCAAAATGATGAACTTCTTTACCAATAATTTGATACGTTTCATGACCCTTACCAGCAATAATAATGATATCATCTGCTTTCGCTTTAGTGATTGCATGGTGTATCGCTTCTTTTCTATCAATAATCACTTCATAATTTTTCCCACTTGCACCATGTACCATATCATCTAAAATAGCCGCTGGATCTTCACTTCTTGGATTATCTGATGTGTAAATTGCATGAGTTGCATATTTTGTTGCAACACTTGCCATTATCGGTCTCTTCGTTCGGTCCCTATCGCCGCCACAACCAACGATACAATACACATCACCTTTTGCAAATTGTTTTGCAGTTTTTAATACATTTTCTAAACTATCCGGCGTATGTGCGTAATCAACAATAACTGTATAATTTTGTCCTCCATCAACAACTTCAAAACGCCCTGGAACCCCAGCTAGTTCTTTTATAACAGCAATGATTGTTTCTAATTTCACACCCGAAACAAGTCCTGCTGCTGTTGCTGCAAGTACGTTATATACATTAAATTTACCTATTAATTTCATCGTAACATTTACACTTTCATATGGTGTGACAAGCGTAAATGTAGTCCCGCCACTCGTCATAACGATATTTTTTGCCATAATGTCACTTGTTGTATCAATACCATATGTTACAACTGTTGCTGCAGTACTTCTCATATACTCTTCTGTTACATTATCATCGCTATTCAGCACAGCGTACTTTTCACGATTATGATTATAACTATTGCCAAGCTGTGCAAATAGTAACCCTTTTGCATGTTTATATTCTTCCATCGTTTTATGATAGTCTAAATGATCTTGTGTTAAATTCGTAAACACCGCTACATCGTAATCACATCCGTGTACACGACCAAGATCTAACGCATGTGACGAAACTTCCATTACCGTGCTGTCCACACCTTGTTCAACCATTTTTGAAAACGTCTGTTGAAGTGTTAGTGCATCTGGTGTTGTATTTTTCACCTCAAATGTTTCATCACCGATTTTCATATTAATCGTTCCAATTAGCCCTGTTTTATGACCATGTGCTCGCATAATCTCATCCATAATATGCGATGTTGTTGTCTTTCCATTTGTACCTGTAATTCCGATTAAATGTAACTTGTGTGTCGGTTGACCATAAAAATAATCAGCTAAAACCGCTAACGAACGAAAAGTATTTTTCACAAGTACAACTGGAACGTCAACATCAATTGGTCTTTCCGCAACAATAGCAGCCGCTCCTTGTGCCGCTGCTTGCTTAGCAAAATCATGGCTATCAACCGTATATCCTTTCATACATACAAATAAGCTTCCCTCTTTCACTTTACGTGAATCAGCTTCTATAGATGTGATTTCTGGATTTTCTTTTGGAACAACTGGAAAATCATGCAAACATGATACAAGTGTATGCAACTTCATTTCACTAAACCCTCTCTACATTGTTTATTTATCTTTTTTCAGTAAGCAACACATTACCTCCTATATAAGGAGGTAAGTGCTACTGACCTATTTATGAATGAGACACTTACTGTCTCAAATTAAGTAACTGTTCTATAAAGAACTCACTTCCACCAATTGTACCATAAAACGTACTATGTTACCTTTAATTCCCGAAGTAAATTCTAATTTTTGAGCCTTCTTTTACTTTAGCTCCCGCTTCTGGTGATTGTTTAATTACTTTCTCTCCATCTCCACTTATATCAAGCTTCAAATCGACGAGTTGTGTTTGTAAGTCTTTCTTTTTCATTCCAATTAAATTCGGAACTTCCACAGTTGGTGTATCGCCCCATTTATATTCTTTCTCAACTTGTTCTTTTCTCGGTTTCACTCCCATAACAGGAAGTGCATCTCGAAGGATATTCCCGACAATCGGAGCTGCTACCACTCCACCAAACTGTGTAACCCCTTTTGGATTATCAACAGCTACATACACAACAATCTCTGGATCATCCGCTGGAGCAAATCCGATAAAAGATACTATATAATTATTCTCTAAATATTTACCATCTTTCACCTTTTGAGCAGTACCCGTTTTTCCACCTACGCGATATCCATCAATATAAGCACCTTTCCCAGAACCTTTCGCTACAACATTCTCTAATGCATAACGAACTTTTTCTGAAGTTTCCTTGGAAATAACTTTTCTTTTCTCAACAGGTGTCTTTTTACTAACAACTTGATTATTTTTCGGATCAATAAACTCCTTAGCTATATACGGCTGATACAATGTTCCACCATTTACAGCCGCCGCTACAGCTGCTACTTGTTGAATCGGTGTAACAGAAACCCCTTGGCCGAATGAAGTTGTTGCTTGCTCTACTGGACCAACTTTATCTAAATTAAATAAAATCCCACTGCCTTCACCTTGCAAGTCAATTCCAGTCTTCTGCCCAAAACCAAAATTACGAATGTATTTAAATAATCGGTCTTTACCAAGGCGATCACCAAGTTCAATAAATCCCGGGTTACATGAGTTTTGAACGACTTCTAAAAACGTTTGACTGCCATGACCTCCTGCTTTCCAGCATTTCAATCTAGCTCCACCTACTTCAGCTGCTCCATCATCATAAAACGTATCCTTCTCTAAGTCTACTAAATTTTCATTCAATGCTGCAGCTAATGTAATGATCTTAAATGTTGAACCAGGCTCATACGTACTCCATACAGGTAGATTTCTGTTATACACTTCTGGAGAGACACTTTGAAAATCCGCTGGGTCAAAACTCGGTCGACTAGACATCCCTAAAACTTCACCATTTTTAGGGTTCATTGCAATCGCAATCATACCGTCAGGATTATAAGTTGACTCCGCAATATTCATTTCTCTTTCCATAATCCTTGTAATACGCGCATCGATTGTTAATCCTAAATTTAAACCGGCTTCTGGCTTTTTGAAATCATCACCAACATTAGGCATCCTTTGTCCTTTCGCATCTGCAAAAAAACGCACATGACCTTTGTCCCCATTTAGCTCTTTATCATAATATTTTTCTAGTCCCATAAGACCTTGGTTATCGCTACCTGCAAAACCTAATACATGTGATAAAAAGTTTCCAAATGGATAGTACCTGATAGAATCCTCTGCGATATACACGCCCTTCAGACTTAATCCTCGTACTTCTTTCGCTTTGTCATGTGATATTTTCCTTCCGCCTTTATCTAACCTTACAATCGATTCTTTTTTTGTAATCCTTTTATAAATCTCATCTTTTTCCACACCTAATACTGCAGCTAACTTCTCTGCAGTCTCTGCTGGTTTTTCAATTTGCCTCGGTACAACAAAGACAGTTGGAGCACTTTTATTCGTGGCAAGTTCCACACCATTTCGGTCTAAAATTTTCCCACGTTCGGGTTCAAAAGTAATATTACGACTCCATGAATCTTTCGCACGATCCGTTAACATATTCCCAAGAAAAAATTGCACATATCCAAGACGAATATCGATAATCGTGAAAATAAGTATACCTGATATAAGTATAAAAATAAGTCGTTTTCTAACTGTTACATTTGATACACGCATATCGGAACAAGCCTCCCTTACGCCTAGCTTGTTCCAATATATGCTTGTACTTATTTAATTAGAACTTATTCTCTTTTACCATTACGGCTTTTCTGCTTCTTGCTGTGGTTCGAGTGGCGGTACGAGTGTGACACCTAATTCTGTACCAGGTTGTAATAATGTTCCTTCCGCCACACTTTGTTCTGTTACGTATCCTGTACCAGAAGGTTTCAAGTTAAGCTGTAATGTCTTCGCTAAATTCATAACATCACGCAGTGCCCATCCTTGTATATTTGGCATTGTAGGCTTATCTCCTACCAAGAAGACTCGGTCGCCTTTTAATGTTTGTTCAGTCGCTTTTGGTACTTGTTGCTGTACTTTCCCTTCACCTAGTACGATTGGACGAAGTTTTGCTTTATCAATCGCTTTCCCCGCTTCAGCCATCGTTTTACCATTTACATCCGGAACAGTAGTTTGTTGTTCTTTCAGATGTTTTTTCGGATCTTTCACTTCATTTGGCTTAATCTTTAAATACTCTAAACTATTTTTTGTTACATATTTAAAAATATCAGCTAACGGTTGTGCACCGTTCTCATCATCTTTTAATTTCGGCTGTTTAACAGCTACATACACAACAAGTTGTGGATCGTCCATTGGTGCCATACCTAAGAATGAGAATATATAATTCTGTCTCCCTGTCATATAGCCGCCTTTTCCATCCGGAATTTGCGCTGTACCTGTTTTACCACCAACTGAATATCCATCAATTTTATAAGCTGTCCCTGTACCTTTCGGAGATGTAACAACACGTTCTAATAATTGTCTTACTTGCGCTGCTGTTTCCTTTGTAACAGGTTTTCCTACTTCTTCTGGCTTATGTTCTAATTTTACTTTGTCTGTTATCGGATCTACAATTTTATCAATTGCATAAGGTTTCATCATTTTCCCATCATTTGCAATGGCCGTTGCAGCTTGTACAAGCTGAATTGGTGTTACAGTGGAACCTTGTCCAAAAGCTGTTGTCACTTGTTGTATTTGCTGATCAAATAAAATTGTATTCGATCCTTCACCTGATAAATCAATGTTCGTTTTTTCATCTAATCCAAAACTATGAATATATTTTCGGAAACGTTCTGGACCAAGTTTTTGATCTCCTAAAATTGCAAACGCTACGTTTGAAGAACGCTCTACCCCTTCATCAAACGTGATAGAGCCCCAACCAGCACCACCGTTATGATCTTTTATTTTCCTATTTCCGACTTGATATGTCCCGGACTGATAATAATCTTGGCCTTTGTACACACCTTCATTAATAGCTGCCGCTAACGTGAAAATTTTCATTGTTGATCCAGGTTCAAATGCATTGGCAATCGCGTCATTGAAGAAATATTTAATTTGACGATCATTAGGGTCATAACTAGGTTTAGTAGACATCGCTAATATTTTCCCAGTTTTCGGATCTGCAACAATCCCTATTAAACTTTCTGGCTCATATTGCTTACTTGCTGCTTTCATCGCGTCTTCTAAATAACTTTGGACACGTTGATCGATTGTTAAATAAGCGTTATCTCCATTTTTAGGTGCCTTTACATTAACTTTTCCCCCATCAAGGGACACACCTTTACGATCACCTGTATATGCTACTTCTCCGTTCGAGGCACTTAAGTATTTATCCAAGCTTTTCTCTATGCCAAATTGACCTACCGAGGTTCCATTCTCATTTGGTTTTGCATGACCTATAACGTAAGATGCAAAATCACCGTTTGGATACACCCTTGCATTTTCTGTAATAAAAGATATCCCCGGCAACTTCAACGCTTCTATTTGTTCCTTCTTTTCTTTCGTCAAATCCTTGCCTAACGTTCCAAATTCGACTTGACTTCTACCTTCCTTATTTAAAGAAGCTAAAATATCCTCTTCGCCTTTTCCAAGTACTCCTGCAATTTTCTTTGCAGTATCTTCTTTATTCTCAACTGAGTTAGCACCTTTTAGTGCAGCTACCATTTTGTAAGAGTTTGCGTCTTGCGCTAACACATGACCGTTTTGATCATAAATGGTTCCTCGGTTCGCTTCAAGAACTCCTTTTTTACTATGCTTTTGTTTAGCAAGTGCATCTAAATCCTGATTATGAACTGTTCCTGTTGATTGTATGTAAAAAAATCGGGCTAATAACAGCAAAAAGAGCAGGAGGAAAAATATCATAAAATAACCTGCTCCCTTATTGGTATGAAATTTAGTCATATTCTTCTTCATCGTTCCTTCACACCTATTGCCTTATTTGAGGCCTTTCACATTATTCGCATTAATTTCTAGCCCGTGTTTTTTTGCAACTTCAGCGATTCGTTCATAGCGACTTAACTTCTCTACTTCAGCTTGTAATTCTTGATTTTCTTTTTGCTGCTGTACAATTTTTTCTTCTATCGTCGCTGCTTCTACATTAACTTGATAAAGGCCTGCTTTATTTCCAATAAACGCGACACAGGCATACAATAAAAAGCCAATAAACGCTACATACAACAGTTTTTCGATTCTTGTAATTTTCGCTTTAACCTTCGGCTTAGCCATCTGCTGTGGGGGCGTTTGAATTTGCACCTCTTCTTGCGCTTGTTGTTTGTACTTTACAGCTAAATTAGTCATACCTCTCTCTCCCTTTTATCGTTTTTCAGCGATTCTCAACTTCGCAGAACGCGCACGATTATTTTCTTCTAGCTCTATATCAGAAGGTAAAATCGGTTTTCTTGTAATAAGCTTTAATTTCGGCTTAAATTCATCAGGAATAATCGGTAATCCTGGCGGCAATTGTGGCGTTGTACTATTTCGCTTAAACGTTGTTTTACAAATACGATCTTCTAATGAATGGAATGTTATAACACTAACCCTTCCACCTGGCTTAACCATCTCAATAGCAGATTCCAATGCTTCTTCAAATACTTTTAATTCATCATTTACAGCTATACGAATTGCCTGAAACACTCGCTTAGCAGGATGCCCACCCGTTCTACGAGCTGGAGCCGGAATACCTTCTTTAATTAGCTCTACTAATTCTCCTGTCGTTTCAATAGCTTTATTCTCACGATAAGCTTCAATTTTTCTTGCAATTTGTTTTGAAAATTTCTCTTCACCGTATTGGAAGAAAATCCTTACAAGTTGTTCATATGACCAGCTATTTACAACATCATACGCTGTTAATGGGGCATCTTGATCCATCCGCATATCTAGCGGTGCATCATGATGATAACTAAAGCCTCGTTCTGGTGTATCTAATTGTGGGGATGAAACACCTAAATCAAATAAAATACCATCTACTTCTGTTATACCTATTTCCTGCAGTTTTTCAGCTAAATAACGGAAGTTACTCTTTACTGTTATAAACTGTTCACCGTATGAAGAGAACTTTTCTTTCGCGTTTTGAATCGCTATCTCATCTTGATCAAACGCTATTAATTTTCCACCTTCAGTTAATTGGGATAATAAATAAGAACTATGTCCTCCTCCCCCCAGTGTACAATCTACATATGTACCATCTGGCTTTATATCTAAGCCGTCTACTGTTTCCTTTAAAAGCACTGTTACGTGTTTAAACATTGTTGCACCTACTCTTTTTCCAATTAATTATGTTGAATGTATCCCTTCCTCTAAACACATATTTCAAGCTTAGAGAATGAAATAATACGAAAGAACGACTCATTTAACTTACCAACAAAGGCAACATACTATACAAATCGCTATTTTCTTTTATTATATACTAAATTTTATCATCTTTTGCGGGAATTTAAATAAAAAACTGTCGAAAAAGCGAATAATACGTTTACATTTTGTGCTATTTTGTCATATATTTAAGTATCCAACACAATTGCCATATCTAACATTTTTTGATTGATAATTCAGAAAAAAATCACTTCACAGTAAATTCAACGGAATAAAAATAAAATCCTGCTCCAAAGAGCAAGATTTTATAGTTTTATAACATGATGTTTTCCGTCCCAAGAAAAAGGGTTTTCCATTACACGATCAACGAAATCCAAACCAAACTGATTTAAATAATAACATACATTCCACACACGTTCTTGCGGTGCACCTAATGGACGAAGCGCGAATTGTATACGGCGGAATTTATTTAGCTGAACCTCATACTTTTTCTCAACATTTCTTTTCAACATTCTTTCCAACAGTTCAATTTGTTCATTAATTTTCAATTCGTTTTTCCCTGCAAACGCACCTAACCCTGGCTCTATTTTCTTTACAAATTGCTGTAAAGATGTATGAATATCGGCAATTTCTTTTTTCGCCTTTTCAAAATGATCATCAATCGGTTCCTCTATTTGATTAGACAACCAGTTTTCACGCAGTTTATCGACATCATTTAAAAACGGATCAATTTCTCTCAATTGCAGATCGAATAAATCTGTCGCTATATCTCTCTCCACATAAGTAATTGTAAGACGAGGAACGA
This sequence comes from Bacillus sp. HMSC036E02, assembly GCF_001836235.1. Lineage (NCBI taxonomy): Bacteria > Bacillati > Bacillota > Bacilli > Caryophanales > Bacillaceae > Bacillus > Bacillus sp. HMSC036E02. Next base: position 224,789 of record NZ_KV827816.1, read on the forward strand.
CAGGTGGCATTTGAAAACCGACAGTATGGAATACTTGTTGTAATTCACTCCAATAAGCTAATTCCCCTGGACCTCCAATAAATGCGAGCGTAGGAAATACATACTCTTGCATAAGAGGACGTGTTACAACATTATTACTAAAACGTGCCGGATTTCTCTCCATCTCTTCAATCAACTCTTCGTATGAAAAGGAATGCGCCCCATCCTTTCCAACAAACTTACCTTGATGCTCTTCAAGCAATACTCGTTCATTATCTATTTCCATGAATATATGCACTGCATGAGACTTCGTTTCAATAATCGGTTTGTATCCTAGTTCTTTAATTACTTCCTGCTGATTACGAAGGCCCTCTTGTACCTCTTTATACTTACTTATAATTCGCTTGAAAAATGGAATTTCTAACTTTCTTAATTCAGGATGATGTGAATCAACAAGGATTAAACCAGAATTAGCAAAGATTTTCGTAATAAGATGAGCAAAGAAATCTACATACGTATTCGATTTTTTCAAAGCATCATCAACAAATTTTAATACATCTTTTGTAAAATTTGTTTCTGGGTATGTTTTAAAAATCTCTTCAATCCAATTTCTACAATCTTCAACAGAAAGTTCAGACTCAGAAGCACTTGCCTTTTTCGGATTACGGTCATAAAAAATAGTTTTTTTCATCTTTTTATTTTTCGCTACAAAAGTATGATTAATCTCATCCATATCATGGTCTTCACCCGCAATCCAGAAGACAGGGACAACTTTAACTCCTAAACTTTCTTCCTTTTCCTTTGCAAGCTGTAAAATTGAAATAACTTTATGAATTGTATAAAGCGGTCCAGTTAATAACCCCGCTTGTTGTCCAGCTATAACAACATATGTATTTTCATCTCCAAGCGCTTTTACATTTTGAAGTGTAGATTCTCCCGCTTGTAATTTTGTATTATATTCTAATAAATGCGCTACTAAATCTTGGCGGAAAAACTCCCTTTCACGCAAATCATGTAAACGTTGTTTAAAAGCATCTTCTGTTAACATATAATCAAAACATGACTGTATCTCTTTTTTACCGTTCATATAGTCCGCTACAATACCTTGTTGCGGAACAGAGATTTCTTTTATCTCCATATAATTCTTCCTTTCGTATCCAGTTCTCTCACCAATCCACATTGTAGTCAATGTTTCACGTAAAAGCAAAGAATAACACTTATACTCTTGTTTCTAAACCTTTTATTGCATCGAACAAAAATTGAAGTGTCGGAACTGGTCGTTGCTGTTTCTTAGCTTCTTCTAATACGTATCCAACAATCGCATTAATTTCCGTCTGTCTACTCGCTCTTACATCCGCTAGCATAGAAGATGTATTACGAGACGTTCCTTCACACACATTTCGTACCATTTGCCATACCATTTCTTTTTCTCCTCTAATAAGAAATGCTGCCTCCTGAAACACTTGCTCCATCATTTGATAAAAAAAACGATTCGTGATTAATTCACCATTCTTAACTCCCAATAGTGCTGTCAACGGATTGATACATACATTTACTACTAATTTTTTATGCATAATCTCTTCCCAATCCGTTTCTATTTGAACTGGAAAATAAGCAAAAGGAAAATAATTGAATATTTTTTTCAAATGTATAGATTGACCACAAACCACTCCAAATTTTGTTACCCCTATCCCAGTATGATGAACGATATGCCCTCCCTCTTTTTTCGCACCATGTTCTACAATACCAACAGCTATATTTTTACTCCCTATGTTCAGCATCTTTTGAAGATGCGACATTCCGTTTTGCAAAAAGATTAATGATGATGCCCCTTCCACAAACGGTAGTACGTCATCTATATGATATTGCTTCACAGCAATAAATATATAATCTAAATTTTGCGCTACCATACTTTCTATCGGTAAAACAGATGGATATACTGTTTCACATCTTCCATCTCTAATACAAGTTACACCTGTTTCATTTAATTCTTCAGCTTGCTTAGCTGTTCTTGTAAACAACGTAACATCTTGGTTATTTTTTTGTAAATAAAATGTATACAATAGACCAATAGCACCTGGTCCGACAATTCCAATTTTCATTTTCACACAAGGAATTCACACTAAGTGCCCTTGCCTTCCCCCCTTTTATATCTTTTTAAAGCACCTGAGTACGCCCTATAATTCCGCTGTCCTCTGCCCAACAAATATACTCTCATTTTTCACTATGTATGTACCACCTATTAATACGCTTCTACTCTTAGTTTAGCAAATCCTCAAAAAAATAAAAAAAGAAATATACTATCTTCTTCATAAAAATAAAAAAATGAGTTATACTATTATTATAAATATTTTTACTTTTCTGCATTCAACGAGACAAGAAAAGGATGTGATGTAATGGGATTCCCAAAAGTTGAGCGCTTGCTCATCAATTATAAAACGTTAGATGAATTCAAAAAATTTAAAGGGTGCGGAGCCCAGGAACTATCTATGCTGGAAGAATTACAAGCAAACATTATTGAAAACGACAGTGAATCTCCATTTTACGGTATTTATTATGGCGGATCACTAATCGCACGTATGAGTCTATATATGAAAAGAAACGGTGGAGAACCATTCGAAATTACAGGTCCCTACCTAGAACTTTATAAACTTGAAGTATTACCAACTTTTCAAAAACAAGGATTCGGGCAAATGCTTGTAAATCATGCGAAACAAATGCAATTTCCTATTAAAACGATAGCACGTATTCATTCAGCTGGTTTTTGGGATAAATTAAATTTCAACCCCGTATCAGTAACTGATGGAGATTTTTATATTTGGCAGCCAGAAGCAAATTTGAATGCGGTTACAAACGAAGAATCGGCTTAAGAAATAAAAAAACAGCTGTATAACAGCTGTTTTTTATTTCTTAAGCTTCTCTAACTTCTCATTCGAGCGAGCATTGTTTCTTTCCGCTACCATTACACTTCTTTTTTGATCGATATAATCAAGTAGTGTTCTATACTCTTCTTCATATACTGATAATCGCTCTAGAAGACGCTCTCTTTCTGTTTGTAATGATTCAACTTGTTGTTGCAACACCGTTAAAGAGTTTTCATCTTTATAATTTTGCAAGAAATCAATAACATCATTCAACGTAATTGACGTAGGTTCTAACACCTTTGTCTCTTTCACTTCATAATTTTCTACTTTACGAAGTTGCTTTGCTTCCTCAATACGTTCTTTATATTGCTTTCTTACGTAAGAATTCCATCTAAACCCACATGCTGCTGGTGTACGAGATAAATTTTTCCCCACTTCCTTAAAGGCAGAAAGTTGTGTTCCACCTTCTCGAATATGCCGGAGTACTACTTCTGCCAGAAGCAAATCTTCATCATCAGTCCAAGCATCTTGTCTTGTTGTCGCCATCTCTCTAGTCCTCCCTATGCATTTTTTATTAAGCATATGCAGTTACTAGAAAAGATAGAATACAACAACTAAAGATTAAGACAAAAAAATAAACGCAGAAGATATCTTCTGCGTTTATTTTCCCGCAATTACTTGCTGATTACTTCTTTACCTTTGTAAGTACCGCATGCTTTACATACACGGTGAGCTAATTTCGCTTCACCACAGCTTGGGCACTCTACCATACCAGGTACTGATAATTTGAAATGCGTACGACGCTTTCTTTTTACTGTTTTAGAAGTTCTTCTAAAAGGTACAGCCATTCTTCCCACCTCCTTAAAAGAAATAGTTATTTTCATATGAAGGCCTGAACCAGTCTTCCGATTATTTGTCAAAAAACTTTGCAAGTCCTGCCAATCTTGGATCAACAGTCTTTTCTTTGTCTTCTTCCGAAATCACTTGCCAGTCTTGACCTTGCGTCGGTGCTCCACCAGAAACATCATCACTGAAAATTTGCATTGGAATCTCCAAAAGTATATTTTCCTTGATTACGGGCAGTAAGTCAAGTACTTCTCCTTCTAAAGAATGAATTTCAGCTTCAGTTTCAAATTCTTCTTGTGAAGTTTGGAACACCTCAGTTGTTTTAATGTCAAATGGTAATGTCACATCTACTAAAGAGCGAGAACATGGTAAAACCATGCTTCCAGTTATATGTAGATGAAACGTAAACTTACCGGAGCCAAAATCAACTCTTCCCGTTACATGAACAGGATTAATTTCACGAATATCTTTCTCGACCTCTTTTAGCTCACTTACATCTACCATCTCATCCAATGTCAATCCTTTATTTCTCAATTTATTCAATTGATGGATGGACCATTTCATATCATATCACCTCAAGGCAACAAACAAAATTATAGCTAGCCATTTTATATTTGTCAATGTTTTTTCTTTACACTATAATGAAGTCATCATAGTAAATAATATATAGAGTATCACGTTTTTCAAAAAGATGCTACATCGAAAGGAGAGATTACCATAAAAGCTGGTGGTATTGTTGTTGAATATAACCCTTTTCATAACGGTCATCTTTATCATGTGCAACAGACAAAAAAGTTAACACAATCTGATATAATAATTGCCGTTATGAGTGGTCCTTTTTTACAGCGTGGTGAGCCCGCACTCATTTCCAAATGGTATCGCACTAAAATGGCCTTAGCAAACGGCGTAGACCTTGTTGTAGAACTTCCATACGTCTTTGCAACACAAAAGGCTGAAACCTTCGCAAATGGTGCTATTTCCATTTTAAATGCCCTACGTGTTTCTGAAATTTGTTTCGGTAGTGAGGATGGACAAATCGAAAATTTTTATAATACCATCTCCGTACAAAAAAACGAAGAAGAGACTTTTAACTACCTTGTAAAACAATTCATGGACGCTGGTAATAGTTATGCAAAAGCAACATCGGATGCTTTCTCACACATTTTAACATCTGAAAAAAACATAGATATGTCACAACCAAATAATATTTTAGGCTTCCAATATATGAAAGCAATTCTGTCACAAAATAGCTCTATACAAGCTCAAACTATAAAAAGATTTGCCTCTCATTATCATGATGAAACATTTAATGACCAACATATTGCAAGCGCAACAAGCATCCGAAAACAACTCTTTAGCGAAGAAGGGTCATTTACAACAATTAAACCTTTTCTCCCACAGGCAACCACTTCGCTTTTAGCAAATTACAAACAAAACTACGGGATATTACATAATTGGGAACAATACTTTTCATTTTTTAAATATAGACTCATGACGATGTCTCCAGGGGACTTACGACATATATATGAAATAGAAGAAGGTTTAGAGCATCGTATTTTATCAAAAATACAAAACAGTTCCTCCTTCTATTCATTCATGGAAGCATTAAAAACAAAACGTTATACATGGACTAGATTACAAAGAGCTTGTACACACATTTTAACAAACACAACAAAAGAAGAAATACGTAGCGCAAATATAGAACAACACGCACCATATATTCGCCTGCTAGGCATGTCACAAAAAGGACAAACTTACCTTTCAAAAAACAAGAAAAAAATCGAACTTCCAATCCTTACTCATACAAAAACATTCGACCATGCCGCTTTAGATATAGAGAAAAAAGCAAACTCTGTATATTTCTCCATCATGCACGAACCGTTACGCACACAACTATTAAAACAGGATATAACACACCATCCTATTCGCTATGATGAAACAACTACAAAATTCCTATAAAAAACCTCTCTATTTCAGAGAGGTTTTTTCCTTATCCATCTTTTCTAAATATGTTAACGCATCATCCAGCGTATCTACTGGTACAATTTTCATTTTTGTTTTAATATCCTTTGCAGTCTCAAGTGCATCTTTATAGTTCGATTTCTCCGCACCTTTTTCATTTGGCGCAAAGAACACTTCAGCCCCCGCATCGCTAGCAGCCACCACTTTTTGATTTATACCACCAATTGGGCCCACTTCTCCTTTTTCATTAATTGTACCTGTTCCAGCTATTTCATGTCCTTTCGTTAAGTCTTCTTCCACAAGTTGATTATATATTTCTAATGTGAACATTAAACCTGCGGACGGTCCACCAATTTCATGAGAATTAATTTTCACTTTCGGATCGACCACTAATTCTCTTTCCGTAACGATAGAAACACCTATACCGACACGTCCATTCCCATTAGGAATCGTCTTTACATTTAAATTCTCTTTCAATTGTTTTCCATTTCTCATATACTCAATACTTACAGCATCGTTTTCTTTTTTCCCTGTCATATATTCAATAAATTGCTCCGTCTTTTCAAATGTTTTTCCGTCAACAGCTATAATAACATCACCAAGCTTAAGCTTTCCTTCTGACGGCATTCCTTTTGCCACACCAGCAACTAATACACCTTTATTTTCAAAAGATACTGAGCGATTTGCACGTTTATATGCATTATAAATTGCTGCATTTTGCGAATCTTTCATCGCATAATTTTGGCGAAATTGATATTCTTCATCACTCTCACCTTTTTGCAATATTTCTTCCGCTTTCGAAATATGTGTATATTTATTAAACTGTGCCGCTATTAAATTCACCACATTTGCTGGTCCCATTGAAACCGTAACAAGCATAAAATCACCAGATTCTTTCGTTCCACCCTCAACTTGAACATAAGGCTCTAATTTGGCAGCCATTCCTGGTTTTGTTATATAATACGGTAAACGTACGTAAACAAGTAACATCGCCAATATAACCCCTATTAAGATTGCATATATAAACCGAAAACGCTTAAACATTATGTTTCTCCTTCCACTGCTCAATTAATAAATAAATATTTGAAACATGTTTTTCTGCTTCTACTTCTCCAACTCGAATAATGTCTTCAATGTTTGTAAAAGCACGTGAACTAAATTGCTCTACAGCTGGTCGCATCATTAAATCCGATGCAATTTGCCGATTCATTACAAGCTCATGCTGCATAATTTCAATACTTTGCATGATTACGTCATAAATGGACGTAACATCGCCATTCACCTTAATTGGAGATACATCAACAGCGATAACAATATCGGCCCCTAACTCTTTCACAACCGATACTGGGATGCGATCAATGACTCCACCATCCACTAATAATCTTCCATCTATTTTTTCTGGTACAAACACTCCAGGAACAGATATGCTAGCCCTCACCGCATCTGCAACTGGCCCACTTGTAAAAACCACTTTTTCCCCCTTCAATATGTCAGTAGCCACAACAGCCGTCGGGATATCTAACTCTTCTAAATTTTTATTATATGTAAACATTTTAATCATATCTTTGACACGTTTTCCAGCAATAAATCCCATTTTCGGTACCGTGAAATCTAAATAATACTTCCGCTTAAAAACAGATGCCAATTTATACAATCTTTCAACGTTACTACTTGCCGCATAAAACGTACCTATTAGCGCCCCCATACTACTTCCTGCAATCATGTGAATAGGGATACCAGCTTCCCTTAAAACCTTTATTACACCAATATGAGCAAACCCTTTCGCTCCTCCAGACCCAAGTGCTAAACCAATCTTTGGTTCTTTCATTTTTCTCACCCTTTAATTTTTTTCATTCCTTTTTCATACTTATGGTCTAAATTCACTACGTATCCACGTATACTGAAATGAACGTTTTTTGGGACAAAGGGGGATTTACTTACATGTATGAAAAATGGAAAACCGCTTTCCTTACCATATCAACGCTATTTTTAACCTTTTCTCTTGTACTCCACCCCCAAGCCGCTTTACAAGCTTCTATTCGCGGGTTAAATATATGGTGGGAAGTTGTATTCCCTTCACTACTACCGTTTTTCATCATTGCGGAACTTCTAATTAGTATCGGTGTTGTAAAATTTATTGGCGTTATATTAGAACCACTCATGCGCCCACTTTTTCGCGTTCCAGGGATAGGCGGATTTGTTTGGGCGATGGGAATGGCTTCTGGTTTCCCTGCAGGCGCCAAATTAAGCGCTAGACTACGAAAAAGCAATCTTTTAACTCAGATTGAAGCGGAGCGCCTCGTTTCTTTCACAAATTCTTCTAATCCACTTTTTATTTTCGGTGCTGTGTCTATCGGTTTTTTTAATAATCCGAAATTAGGAATTATATTAGCCGCTGCCCATTATTTCAGTAACTTTGCTGTCGGATTAATTATGCGTTTTTACGGCGATAATACCGCTTACAAAAATAATACACACACTACAAAAAAACGTCGCTTTCAAAACCCTTTTTTAATTCTTCACGAGACACGCTTACAAGAAAAAAGACCAATTGGTAAATTACTTGGGGATGCCATTGTTTCTTCTATTCAAACATTACTTATGATTGGCGGATTTATTATTTTATTCTCTGTGTTAAATAAAATGATTACTGTATTCCACATTACAGCAGCTCTTTCTTTTATTATGCAACATATTTTATCATTCTTCCAACTAAGTACAGATTTTAGTATACCTATATTATCAGGTATTTTCGAAATGACACTCGGAAGCCAAATGATTAGTCAAATAAATGAAACACCGCTCTTACAACAAGCTATGGTAACAAGCTTCATTTTAGCATTTAGCGGTCTTTCTATTCAGGCACAAGTTGCTAGCATATTAGCTGAAACAGATATCCGATTTAAACCCTATTTTTTCGCACGAATTATTCAAAGTATTCTTGCCCCTATTTTTACATTTGTATTTTGGACACCATTTTATGAGAAAGTGAGTTCTTTCTCACCTATGCCAAAAGATATTCCTGTATTTTTATCCGAGCATCCTTCTATACTACATGAAATTTGGACATCTTTTATACATTATGGACCAATTTTTACATTATTTTGTCTATACTTATATGTTATTTTATTATTTTTGCGCACGTATAAAGAAAAACCCCGTTCACTTTAACGGGGTTTGAAACTTTTCTTTTAAAGCACGCTCTACAATAGGGGGTACAAGATCCACTACACTTCCTCCATACCTCGCAACTTCTTTTACAATACTCGAGCTTAAAAATGAATATTGGTTGTTTGTCATAATAAAAAATGTTTCAATATTTTCATCTAATTTTCGATTCATAGAAGTAATTTGCATCTCATATTCAAAATCAGAAACTGCTCGTAAACCACGTAATATTGCATTTGCATTACGCATTTTTGCATACTCTACTAATAGCCCACTATGCGAATCTACCTTTACATTCGGGATATCCTTTGTCGCTTCTCGAATTAGTTCTAATCGCTCTTCAACTGAAAAGAATGGTTTTTTTGATGAATTGTTTAAAACGACTACGTACACCTCATCAAATACTTTTGCTCCCCTTTTAATAATATCCAGATGCCCAAGGGTAATTGGATCAAAACTTCCTGAAGAAATAGCTATACTTGTCATTCTGTCCCCTCACCTTCATACTTATAAATCGATATTGCAGTAATCCCATAATTCTCAGCTCGTACTTTTACAAGCCTTCCTATTGAATTAGGTAAAACTACATCATTACCATGCTCTGCCATAATTAATCCATCACTATGTAGCAATCCATGTTGATCCATTACACTAATTAAAGATACAATTTTTTGCTCTTTATATGGAGGATCTATTAATATAAGATCGAATGACATTTCACGTTTTATTAACGCCTTTACTGCACGTTCAGCATCATTTCGATATACTTCAGCTTGTTCCTGTACTCTACAACTTTCTAAATTTTGATGAATTACTTTTATTGCTTTACTATCCCGATCAACAAAAATTACTTTATCGATCCCCCTGCTCAAAGCCTCAATTCCAAGACCACCACTACCACCAAATAAATCAAGGGCGATACCACCATCAAAATAAGGACCTATCATATTAAAAATAGATTCTTTTACTTTATCTGTCGTTGGACGTGTTGTATTACCAGGAACCGCTTTAAGTGGGTGTCCTTTACATTTTCCTGAAACTACTCTCATCTGTTGTCACTACCTTTATTTCAATCTATCGAGCGATTATAGAAAGCCATTCCCACTTCGGTAACCGTTAACAAACCACATTCACCTAACTATAGAAAAACTCGGCCTCAAATAACCTCTCGTTATTTTTATGTATTCATCTCATCATTCACTAATATGAACCCAATATGTATATTAGTTCCACTTTATCTTTTTTATCCTATCACAAAATAAAAAAAAGAAAAATAAAAAGCCCAACATAAAATTTAATTTCATTATGTATATCTTCATTTAGATTGGACATAAATAATTATAACAACATCACCTTCGATGTTGTTGCCAACCGCGGAGAAGACTTACGTTTCCCCATAAGTTCTTCCTCCGGTTTCTCCTCTCCCTTTGCCTTCTTACTAGTACATGCTAGTATAAGAAGGGCCCTGCTATGCAGGGTTTTTTTTCTTTGTGTGCTTTTCATTTAAAAAGTGAAATGGTACAGTAAAAGAAAGAGGAGGAAAAGATATGATTCAACGCTTTATAGAACTTGGAGAAGGCTACTCTGATTTATATGAATTACTTGAAATTGCCAAAACAAATCAAGAACGTATAGCACATATGTTACAATTTGAAACGATAAAAAACGATAAAAAAGTGTGTTCGCTTGTTGTAATATTAAAACCAACTACTACTGGTGATTTCCAACCATTATACATATGTCGTGAAGGCATTCCTGTATTTGAAAATAAAAAAAGTAAACGTGTCATTTTATTTGAAGAAACGGCAGAACAACTCGGGAAAAAAGTGGCTACCTTTACTGTAAAACCATCTACAACTTTCCCAGAAAAAGAACTATTTTTTAATCATTTAACTGGTATTTTACGAATGAACAATTTCATTCCTCCGATGAAATAACACGTTATTTCAAGTGAAAAATCCCCCGCTAAATTTAGCAGGGGATTTTTTCTATTAGCTATAATCGTATTCTTTTGCTCGATCAGGACGGGAATTTTCAAATTCCGTTTTTAAATACGGGCGATACGACTGTTCTATCTTTTTCACAAAAGGAAGTTTGTTCAACTTATGCATCATATGCTCAATTTGTTCCATATCACAATATACTACAGCATATTTTAATCGTTTTGATATGTAATGTATGTTACCATATTTCCTTAAAATCTTGGCATGTTTCAATGAATGTAAATAAACAATCATACTTTGTCGTTGCCCGAACATAATCTTCTCCATCTTCTCCTTTTAAAAACATATATTTTATATTCTATGAAAACCAATCAGAAATTTATAACATTACAGGACAAACTCTGTATACGTTTTCTTCCAACTTCTAAAAAACGGGGTACATCACCCCGTTTTTTTACAACCACAACCTCCGCCAGTACCACAACCTCCACCACAGCCACCAGCATCAAAGAATGGATTTCCTGTTGGCACTTTAATGGAAGAAGACACTTCCGAACCGATTGCTACACTAACTTCGTCTAATAACTTCTGCAAAGCAGTTTCTGCTCTTTTAAAAGCTGCAACCTTATCATGTAAGTCCACAGAACGCTTTAATTCTCTCATTTCCATCGACACGGTAGTATAGTCAGGATGGTATTTTCCAAAACGCTGTACTTCCTCATACCGTTCTTTCATCGCTGTAAATTGCTGAATTAGCGTCTGAAGTTCCATATCTTCATGTAATTCTCTATAATACTTACGATAATCTTCTGCTATATCTGAACAGATAATCGCTTTTGCAAGCTGCTCTGCCTTATCTAATATTAATACGCTTTCTAGCGTCGCTACAATCATGAGAGACACCTCCGAGTATCCATCATACCACATTTAGATTAGAACTACTAATTGAAGTGACTTACTCAAAAGAAAGATATAACGTAACTATTTTTACACTATATCCGTACACACTTATACATTAATATGTTCCGCTATATTATATTTAAGAACATCCCATTTTCCACTATTTTGTTTCACATAACTAATACACGCATTTTTTAATGGTGTCTTAAATGTAATTTCATCTGGTTCAATGGCATGTAAAATCGCTTTTATCGCGTGTGAGTGAGCAACAATAATAATACGTTTGCCAAAATGAGTTGTCGCAACATCTTCTAAAGCAGCAAAGCAACGAGCTACAATCTCTTCATCTCGCTCCATACCTTCTACTTTACCCTCAGCAATCAACTCTCTAACAGCCGCAACCGGCTTCCCTGAAGCTTCTCCAAAATTCCGTTCAACAAATCGCTCATCTAATAAAATCGATTGTAATCCAACTGCCGTTGCGATTTCATTAGCCGTTTCTTGCGCTCTAATTAACGGGCTACTTATAATGATATCCCACGTTTCTTCTTGTAAAGCAGCTGCACTTTGACTCGCTTGCTTCTTACCAACTTCATTAAGCGGAATATCTTCTCGCCCCTGAATAATTTCTTGAAAATTCCAATCAGTTTGTCCATGTCGTACTAAACAAATTTCCGTCATGCTGCAACTCCTTTTTAAATAATCAACTTCTATTGTAACAAAAGTTCTGCATGACGGACATATTTTTCACTTCCAATTAGGTTGCGTTTTGTTGCTTCATATACTGAAACATATCAATCATAATCGAAGCAACGGCCAATTGATTTTGAAACTTTTCCACTTTATCTGGTATCGTTTTTTTGAAATGTTGCATCGCCGCTAACTCAAAAGCCTCTTTTTCTTCAGGATTTCGTGTTAATTTTCTATACCAGTACGGTTGCTCTCTAATATAACGAGATAAATCCTCATCAGCCTTTATAAACTCCATAATTTCTGCTCTCATCATCTTTCCCCCTAATCCTTTTGAAAGAAAAACGGGTTATTTTCTGAAGTACTTTGCTCTTGCTGCGTACGGTTACCTTGAAATTGCTGAATAACTTGTTGCACGCTCCCAATTGCACTCGTCACATTGGCTAAATGGTTCTGCATTTGTTCCACGTCCAACTTTTTAAAAAAAGAAAGCATTTGCCCCATCACATCAGCAGTTTTTTCCTCTTCAGTTCGATTATCTTTTTCTTTTTTATTTTCTTTTACCGAAGAAAAAGCAGGCGCTCCATCCGGTCTATAAGTTGCCCATATTGGATCTTCTTCACCAAGTAAGTACCATTCTTCATAAAATTGTTGCCATGTTTTATGACCACTTCTAACCTCATGAACCATTTTAGGGTGATGGTTTACAAATTCTTTAAACTGTTGAACCGATGGATGTAACGGTCCTTTTGTTGTTGGCATAATCCTCACCTCTCCATGTATATCTACTATATAGTAAGAAAAAAAAGGCGCATGGTTCGCCTATTTTTAGACGATTCATGCACCTTTTTTTCTGCTATTTGCATACGGTCAGATTCCCACCTACAATTCAGTGAATACGAAGTAACTAATTAGGTGATGTAACACCCCACCGCTTACAGTTTCGCTTTATTTTCGAATAAAGTTTTGTGTATAAAATTTATCGTATACACCAACACCTAATCCTGTAAATTGTTCATTTAATAAATTCTTTCTATGCCCCTCACTATTTAACCAACCTTGCACTGCCGCAATTCCATCACTATGTTGCGCCGCTATGTTCTCACCAGCAAGTTGAAATCCTACTTTCCCGCGCTGCAAACGATCTCCTAGCGTACCTAATGTAGGTGAGTCATGAGAAAAATAATTATTGTCTTTCATATCTTTACTGTGACCAACAGCAACATCTGCTGTTTCCTGATCCCATGTTAATAATGGTAATTTATGACGACTTCGAATGATATTTGTTAAATCAAAAATTTGTTGCATATTCCCATTTTCTACTTGTTTTATTTTTTCTGGAGTCAATGGTTGTTCTGCTATTAATTCACCTGAATAAACGAGCTGATACGGTCTTTGGCGTAATAAAGTTTCATCATCCATATAACGAACACCAACAAGCTCATGTGTAAATTGATCAAAATACAATTGCGCCCATCCATCTTCTACAGGTATTAACGGTTGTTCCATGACTTCGGTATCAGATAGCTCAAATTGATAACTATTTTTCCCTCTTTTTAATGAAATTTCATGCGAAAGCGGACTTTTTTTATATACTTCTTCATATTTTTCATTTATATAATAAGGTGGAACCTTAACTTGTTCACCAGCTGCGTATGCCGTTACAACTTTACGTTCAGAAACTCCAAATTGAACATACTGAGTTAAATCCTGGTTGTATACCCACCATTCATATCCGTATGCAGATGGCTCTATTCGAGAGGGTTCTCCCCACTTTGCTAATAGGTTTTCAGAGTCTTCACCAATCATATTTAAAACAGTGTCTGAGGAGTCTTCCTTAATTTGCTTTTTCTTTTTCACAATTTTATTTTCTTGCTTTGATTGAGATGGGGTTAATATATATTGTGAAACGAGTAATTTCCCGTATAAATCAACAGCTAAAATTAAAAATGTAATCATTACGATACGCAATAATTTCTTCAAACGATATACCTCCTGAACAAAACATAAAATTGAGATATACACAAATCCTTTTCTTTCTTTTTGTGTGTACCGTACTCTTTTCACTATATCATATTTTTGTGAAAAAAGTCTGGATTATCCCTTTTCTCTCAATATGAATTGCACTTTCTTATTATTCATACTATTATAAAAATAATGGTGTGACATTAAAAAAGGAGGTATTATATGCAATTTACAAATACGAAATTTAATGGAGCCGTCGTTGAATTAACTCTTTTAACTGAAATCATGGAAAACAACCACTTCGTACTTGCCGGACAGTGGGATTATGAACGAGTTACATACGATTATAAATTTGAAATATTAAAGGATGTTTATTATTTACGAGTGCAAGGAGTTGCTGTTGAAGGTGACATTGGCAGTAGACACGCTGAAGTAAAACTACTCCCCCCCTTATTAGGAAAACATTATTATCCTCACGGCGTTGAATATGGTGATGATGAGACTTTCCCAACGAATGTACTTCAAAAAAGCGAACAACTCCTACAAAATGTCGAAAAAGAGTTAAAAGAATTTCAAATTATTGATTAACAAAAACAAGCGCATCAATATGATGCGCTTGTTTCATTTCCCTTCCCTAAGAATGAATCGTTTTTTTTACTGGATATCCATAAATAGATCCATCTTTTACTTTAATCTCATCTTCCCAAGGGACCTTATATTTACCTTCAGCTAAATCTTTTACAAACGTATATGGATTTTCTTTCACCCCACCAGGAGTTGCTACATATCCTCTTGAACCTAGATTATATATATTATTTTCCAATCCCCATCCTAATCTAGCCTGATCTGCTAGTTCTGGATATACTTCAGCAGTAACAATCTCCCAAGGATTTCGATGACCCTGTACTAAAGTAGTCCCATCAAAATTACATACTTGTCCTTCACCAAAGTAATAAAATACACCATCATAACCCGCTAAGTTTACCGACAATGTATACATTAAATTTTGCCATGCATTTGAACGATTCGTTAGCATCCATTGTTCACTAACTTGTGTACTATATCCAGAAATACGAATTAAGACATTTGCACCTTTATAGGCCGCTTCACGAGCTACTTCAGGGAACATGCCATCATGACAAATACAAACAGCTAATTTACTTCCTCCAGGTCCATCACAAACAGGTAAGCCTAAATCTCCAGCTTTCCAAGGCTCGACTGGCACCCAAGGATTTAGCTTACGATACTTCAAAATCATTTCACCTTGTGGATCAATAATAACTGCTGTATTATACGGCTCTCCACCATCAGGATTTTTCTCCATTATTGAAAAAACACCATATACTTTAGATTCTTTACATGCCTCAGCAAATAAGTCTGTTTCTGGCCCAGGCACTGTGCATAAAAATTCTTCTGTAGTCCATTTTTTTGTATTGAGCCCTTGTGTACTATATTCAGGAAATACTATCAATTCTAAACCAGGGTAACCTGATTTGGTCGAATGAATTGTTTTTATGATTTGTTGAATTTGTTTATCAATGTCTGTACGCGATTCTACTACTGGTACTGGATATTGAATTAGTGCTGTCAAAAAACCACTAATCGGCTTTACCATACTTCCACTACTACCCATTTAAACTCCCCCTTAAAATAGTTCGTGTTTATTAAAGATAACAATATATATTTGTAACTCTCTAAAAAACTTGCACTACATATGGAATTATTACGCATGAAAGCTAGTAGTAAATTTTATCTCCACTTTTAGTACACGCCTACACTAACTTAACATAAAAAGTTAGAAAATTCAATCTTTTTAAGGTAACTAAAACTAAAAAGAAAAAGCGCATGGAATCCCATACACTTTTTTACTTAGTCTGTAAATACGGCGGCAATTGTTGCAACTGCTCCTTATCCTTTTCACGTTCTCTACGTGCCCATCTAAAGAATACATAGCCTATAATTGTACCGTACACTATTTCCTGGACAATTTTCATTATGATACCACCAGTTTGCTGGTCTTGTACGACTGGCATCCAGTGCAAAAATTCTGGTCCCGTTATATTTAAATCCGATAAAGTGCCCGCTGGTACACATAGTTCCATCGCTTTCATCCAAGCAGCCGGATCCGTATACGTTGCAAATAACGGCGCTGTCGCAAAAATGATTAACGCACAAGCAGGCGTTAATAATATACCGTTAGCAAACATATAACCAAGTTTCTTTATATCACTTAACGTTTGATATTCTGGTAATGGATTTAACA
The DNA here is from genome assembly GCF_001836235.1 of Bacillus sp. HMSC036E02. Lineage (NCBI taxonomy): Bacteria > Bacillati > Bacillota > Bacilli > Caryophanales > Bacillaceae > Bacillus > Bacillus sp. HMSC036E02. The sequence continues at coordinate 241,369 of NZ_KV827816.1, forward strand.
TCGGCCACCACATCATGATTGCTGTAAAAAACAATATAGCGAGACAAATAGGATGAGCTATTTGACTTTGTTTTACTGTATCAAAAACAACTGGTAAATGATAAAAAGAAAACAGGCCGTTAAATACAAACAACGCAATAAGTGGTTTAGCAAATGCATTTAATATAATTTGAACGAACTTAAAAGAAGTAATGTAACGATATAACCAAATTGGTATACCAAGCAACAGTAACGGCGGAACTGCAATATACATGACTGCCATTTCAAACATATGAGCACTAAATATAATATGGCCAATTAAATCAATAGGCCCTCCCTTTACAAAATACAAAAGAACAATACCAGTCGTAAAATAAAAAATTTGCTTCTTACTTACCTTCGTCGCATTTTCAAATCGCATTCTATATGGCCCAATAATTAAGAAGTACCCAATAAGAATCGAAAGCATAAATAATAAAAAGATAGGACTCCATAAAGCCTGAAAACCAAATATCCACAAGTTACTCATTTTCACACCTACCTTCGTAAGGTTATCTCATAATATGAAGAGGGAGCTGTGACAACACAAGCTCCCTTATTTTTCACTTTTCAAATCCACACGATTGTCATAAAAGCTAAAATTGTAATTAACCCTATTAGCAGACCTGAGTAAAGAAAGAAACTTGCTGCTTCATGTCCTTTATGACTCATATGCATAAAATAATACAATTGAAAAATTACTTGTACCACTGCTAATAGTAAAATAAACGGTACAGTGAAAATCGGACTAAAAGTTTTTGGATACGCCACTGCTACAAATGCAACTAATGTTAAAAAAATCATTAATGCAAACGTAATAACTTGATGCCTCATTTCCTCCGCACTTTTTCTCTTCCGATAAACAAGATCAACTTTAGGATTATTCGTTTGCTTTATCGCCATTGTTTATCCCACCATTCCCATTAAATATACTACAGTGAAAATAAACACCCAAACTACGTCAATAAAGTGCCAATAAATCGATGCAACATAAAACTTCGGTGCATTGTATAAATTTAGACCTCTCTTCGCATTTCTAAAGATTAATGTTAAAATCCAACATAACCCAAACAATACGTGGAGTCCATGTGTACCAACAAGAGCATAAAACGCAGAGCCAAACGCACTACTTCTCATAGTATGCTTAAATTCATGTGTATAATGATAAAACTCATATATCTCAAATCCTAAAAACCCTAAACCTAGCAATACTGTTACTAGTAACCAAAGCTGCATTTTCTTAAAGTTAAAGTTTTTCATGTGATACATCGCATATACACTCGTTAAGCTACTCGTTAATAAAAGCATCGTCATAATGAAAACGAGTGGCATTTGGAACATCTCTTGAGATGTTGGTCCACCATTTGTAGAATTCTTTAACGCTAAATATGTGCCGAATAAGGAAGCGAACAACACTGTTTCGCCTCCAAGAAATAACCAAAAACCGACAAACTTATTTTTCCCTTCAAGGGTTGCTTTTTCAGGCTCTGCTGGAAATGTTTCATTCGTTAACTTTTCATCTACATGCATTATGCCTTGCCCCCCTTATCCTCTAAATCTTCTTTATGAATATGATACCCATGATCATCAATTACTGAACGTAGGAACATTGCGCCAAATGTAATGATTAAACCAATAATTGCTACTAATAACCAGAACTTATCTTTTCCGCCCTGCATATACATCGCACCAAATGCCGCTATAAACAATCCGAAAGAAATAACAAATGGTGAAAACGAAGGATTTGGCATATGAATATCACCAACTGGTTCCGCTGCTGTCATCTCTTTATTACCTTCACGTTTTTCAATCCAAAACGGATCTAATCCGCGAACAAATGGTAATTGTTTAAAGTTATATTCTGGTGTCGGTGCTGGCATTGTCCATTCTAATGTACGTGCATCCCACGGATCACGACCAGCTTTTTCTTTTGATACTGTCGTTTTAATTACATTGAATAGAAGAACAATCGTTCCAAGAGCCATAAACACCGCTCCGATAGAACTAATCATATTCCCCATTTCCAACCCTTGCCCTTCAAGATATGTGTAGTAACGGCGTGGCATACCAATCAAGCCAAGGAAATGCTGAATAAAGAACGTTAAATGGAAGCCGATAAAGAATAGCCAAAACGTTATCTTTCCTAATGTTTCATTTAATACTTTATTAAACATCAGTGGCCAATAATAATGAGCTCCTGCAAGTAAACCAAATACAACACCGCCAACGATTACATAATGAAAATGCGCTACTACGAAATAGTTATCATGAAATTGATAATCAGCTGGTGCAGATGCTAGCATAACCCCTGTAACTCCACCCATTACGAATGATGGAATGAAAGCTACTGCCCACATCATTGGTGTCGTAAAACGAATACTTCCACCCCACATTGTAAAGAGCCAGTTGAATATTTTGATACCAGTCGGAACCGCAATCGCCATTGTTGCAACTGAGAAAATAGCATTAGCAACTGGACCAAGTCCAACAGTAAACATATGGTGCGCCCATACCATAAATCCTAAAAATCCAATTAATACAGTCGCAAACACCATCGATGAATAACCAAACAATCGTTTTTTCGAAAATGTTGCGAAGATTTCTGAGAATATTCCGAAAGCTGGGAGTATAAGAATGTATACTTCTGGATGACCGAAAATCCAGAATAAATGCTCCCATATAATTGTATTCCCGCCCAATGCCGGATTAAAGAAACTTGTTCCAAATAAACGATCTAACATTAAAAGTCCTAATCCTACAGTTAACGGCGGAAAAGCGAATAATATAAGCGAAGATGTTACAAATGTTGTCCATGTAAACATCGGCATACGCATATACGTCATTCCTGGAGCGCGCATATTAATAATGGTTACAAGGAAGTTAATTCCTCCAATTAATGTACCAATACCTGAGATTTGCAAGCCGAGTACATAGAAATCAACACCATGACCTTTAGAGGCTAAAGCTAAAGATGCATAAGATGTCCATCCTGCATCAGGTGCTCCACCTAAAAACCAACTTAAATTTAAAAATACTCCACCAAAGAAAAATAACCAAAATCCGAGTGAATTCAAAAACGGGAACGCTACATCACGTGCACCAATTTGAAGTGGTACAGCGGCGTTCATAAATGCAAACACGAGTGGCATAGCTGCGAGGAAAATCATTGTTGTACCGTGCATCGTTAATACTTGATTATAAGCATCCCCAACAAGAAAAGCGTTGTTAGGAATCGCTAATTGAAGGCGAATAAATAGAGCTTCTATTCCGCCTATTACAAAAAACAATCCACCTGCAATTAAATAGAGAATGGCAATCTTTTTATGGTCTACTGTCGTTAAATAATCCCATATGACAGCACCCATCCCCTGTTTTTTTGCTACAGAACTCACGTTTTCAACCTCCCCTTCGCGAATAGTCCCTCTTTACTTTTCAACTTTTAACGTTTGTAAGTATGCATTTAATGCATCAATTTGATCATCCGTTAAGTTGCCATATTTGCCAGTCATTTTGTTTCCTGGCTTCATATTTTCAGGATCTTTCAGCCATTTTTTTAAGTTTTCTTCATTGTTTTCGGCAATACCGGCAACCATATCGCGATCCGCAAAGTTTGCTAAGTTTGGTGCGATACGAGCGGAAGGTGGTCTACTATCATTAGATCCAACTGCGTGACAACCAATACAGCTTTTATTAAATATTTCTTGGCCCTCTTGCGCCTTTGTTGAAGCTACTTCTTTCTTTCCATCAATTTTCTTCATATCAGCAAGCCATTTTTTGTACTCGCTTTCATCTAAAGCTTTCACTTTAAATTGCATTAAAGAATGTGATGGACCGCAAAATTCTGTACAAAAACCATTATAAGTGCCCGATTTATCTGCCTTTAACCACATTTTGTTCACATTGTCTGTATTTGTATCCATTTTCCCTGCTAAAGATGGAACCCAAAATGAGTGTTTAATATCGGCACCCTTCAAATTTAAATACACTTTCTTACCTGTGGGGATGACCAAATCTTGCGAAGTTACTATCTTTTCTGATTTATAAGAAAATTCCCACCAATAAAGATTCGCTGTTACATCAACAACGATAGTATCTTTATCAATATTCTTTTTCTCCATCGCACTTACATCAGCAAGTTTGAATGTATATGTAACCGTTGGAACAGCTAAGATTAGTAAAAGAATAATCGGAATAACTGTCCATATAATTTCTAGCTTGTGATTCCCTTCAACTTGCTCTGGAATATAATCTTCCTGACCTTTCTTTTGTCGGAAACGCACAATTACATACAAGAAAATAATAGTAACTACTAGTACTACTCCTACCATGATTGCACTAGCCAGTAGAAGTAAATCATATTGCATTTTTGCTACTTCTCCTTGCGGAATTAAAGTAGATTGAAAGGCTTTACCGCATCCCCCTAACAGTAAAGCCAGCAGTGAAACGAACGAAAGCAGTCGCCACTGTTTCTTCATACAAACAACCCCCACTTTCCTTGTGAATTAGATTGTACTTTATAGTTAAGTAAAGTAAATCTCAACGTAAAGAAATCCAATTATGTCGTTGTCTTAGAAGAATGTAACTACAATCATTGATACAAATAAGATTGTTAAATAATTTAGGGAATAAACAAACATTTGCACGGACCATTTGATGTCATCTTTCTTACGGAAGCCATAAAATCCTAAAACGATCCATCCGATGTTAAGCAGTGTTGCAATTACCATAAATGTTATCCCTAGTCCACTCATATAAAATGGGAGTGGTAATAAACATACTGTCCAAATCATAATTTGGCGTTTCGTAATTTCAAATCCATGAACTACAGGAAGCATTGGAATTCCTGCATTTCGATATTCATCAACACGTTTCATCGCTAATGCAAGGAAATGTGGGATTTGCCAAATAAACATAATTAAAAATAACATCCAAGCAATTGGATGACCTAAAGATGGATCGATTGCTGCCCATCCAATTAAAGGTGGAACTGCTCCAGATATACTACCTACAACAGTATTTAGTGTATACTTTCTCTTTGTCCATAAAGTATATAGGACAACATATGTGAAAGCACCAATAAATCCCATTAAAACTGCCATTGGTGTTGTTAATAATAAGAATACAAATCCAAGAAGTAATATAACTAGGCCAAATGTAAGTGCAAATCCTGGTTTATACTTTCCAGTAACCGTTGGACGAGTCTTTGTTCTTTCCATTAACGGATCGATGTCTCTATCGATGTAGTTATTTAAACAACATACCCCCGCCATAATTAATCCTGAACCAACGATTGTAAAAAATAGCTTATCCAGATTGTCCATCACACTTAATCCATTAAAGTGTAACGCCAACCAAAATCCTGTAAATACAGTAAGTGTATTTGAGTTTACAATCCCCATTTTAACGAGTGCTGATAAATCTTGTAACCGAGTTGTTTCCGGTACACTTGTAACAGCGGACTCATCATGCAGCTCACTTGTTGCATGGTTCATCACTCTAACCCCCTCTTAAAACTTTCATCTTTCTTTTTGCGCTTATTTCAAATGAAATAATTCGCTTCTATATAGCAATATTATTACAGTAGAAACATTGTTAACCCATTCTACTACTAATCTACGCCCATACTCCAATATATTAAATCATATTTCCCGAACATTTTGTGAAGAAAACATGAACTTTTTGTGTCGGATATAAAAAACTTCATTCTGACTTGTCCTTATCATAACATGATGTTACCTTCTATAATAAACTATTTTGTCCTATTTAACACGTATTCTCCCCATTTCTTTTCAAAACAGCCTATTTTTCACCTAATTTTTTCCTTTCAAACCCTGTTTTTATACCTATTTTCTCTCCCTTTCCTTCCCCCTCCATTTCTTTGCTATTTTATTATTTTTTATATATCATAGGAACTAGCGCGTTTTATTCTATACATAATGGAATGAAAATATTTCGCAATAACTTCATAGCAGAAAGATGGTGAAAGAGATTGCAACGCTTTATTAAATGGTTAGCAGTCATTACAAGCCTTGATTTATTAATAGTTTTATTAGGAGGCGCTTTAGTTACAAAAACAGGTTCTGGTCAAGGTTGTGGTAAATCATGGCCACTTTGTAACGGTGAATTTGTTCCATCTAATTTATCAATGGAAACTATTATTGAACTTAGCCACCGATTAACATCAGGATCAGCTGGAATTCTTGTCACTCTCCTTTGTATTTTGTCCTGGAAATATTATAAACATGTGCGTGAAACAAAAACGTTAGCAATTTTATCCTTCGTATTTTTAGTTGCACAAGCATTAATGGGAGCAGCAGCAGTTGTTTGGGGACAAATGCCAGCTGTACTTGCTATCCATTTCGGTATTTCCTTAATTTCATTTGCTTCTGTCATTTTATTAACGTGTCTTATCTTTGAAATTGACCAAAAATTTGATGCACGTTCACTTATTATGGACAAAAAAATGAAATTTCATATTTATGGTGTAACAATTTACAGTTATATCGTCGTCTACACAGGTGCTTTAGTACGTCACGAACGAGCTAGCTTAGCCTGTCCAGACTTTCCTTTATGTAGCAAAAACAGACCTATGCCAACTCAACTACATGAATGGGTTCAAATGGGCCATAGAGTTGCAGCGATGTTAATTTTCGCTTGGATACTATACGCCATGATTCTCGCTATTCGCCATTACAAGCAGCAACCTGTAGTATATTGGGGATGGATCATTTCATTTATCCTCGTTACACTTCAAGCTGTAGTAGGAGTTTTAGTTGTATTTACAAACGCTAGTTTAGCGATGGCATTGTTACATTCTCTATTCATTTCTTGCTTGTTTGCCGTACTATGCTATTTAGTTATGTTAGGAACAAGAAGTAAAGTGAATGCCAAAGAAGCCGAATCAACTTCTAAACAAACAAAATAATTTAAAACTAAAATCCCTTGCCAATTCGGCAAGGGATTTTTTGCAATAAAAAAGAGCTGTATTTACACAGCTCTTTTCTTATTTTAGTGATCTAATTCAATAAGTAAATCACCCGTTTGAATTGCATCACCATCGTTAACATATACTTTCTTCACTTTACCATTGAACGGCGCTTGAACTGTCGTTTCCATTTTCATCGCTTCTGTAATTGCCATAGAATCGCCTTTTTTCACTTCGTCGCCTTCTTTTACAACTACTTTAATTACCGTTCCTGGCATCGTTGCACTAATATGATTTGGATTCTCACGGTTTCCTTTCACACGTTGTGCAACTGTTGCTTTTACACTCTCGTCTTTCACGATAATTTCACGTGGTTGACCGTTAAATTCCAAGTAAAGAACGCGGTTTCCATCCGGCTGAGGTTCTCCAATTGATACTAGTTTAACCATCAATGTTTTACCCTGTTCAATTTCTACATCAATTTCTTCACCTAGTCTCATACCATAGAAGAACGTCGGTGTATCAAGTACAGATACATTTCCATAAAGCTCAGCAACTTTTTCATAATCCATAAATACTTTTGGATATAAAGCATATGCCACTACATCAAAAATCGTTACTTCGCGTCCAAGTTTATGGAATAATTCTTCTTTTAACGCTTCGAAATCTACTGGCTCTAGTAATTCACCTGGTCTTACTGTTAATGGCTCTTTCCCTTTTAAAATAATCTTTTGTAATTCTTTCGGGAAACCACCGTACGGTTGACCTAAATCACCAGAGAACATTTCAACAACAGACCCTGGGAAGTCCATGGCATGTCCACGCTCTAAAACATCTTGTTCTGTCAGATGGTTTTGAACCATAAATAATGCCATATCACCAACAACTTTTGATGATGGCGTTACTTTTACAATATCTCCAAACATGTCATTCACACGGCGGTACATTACTTTCACTTCATCGAATCGATCTCCTAAACCAACCGCCTTCGCTTGTTGCTGAAGATTACTATACTGCCCACCCGGCATTTCATGCATATACACCTCTGTATGAGGCGCATTCATACCACTTTCAAACGGTGCATAGTATTTGCGTACATCTTCCCAATAATGAGATAGTTTTTCTAAAGAATCTATATTAACATCTGGTTGTCTTTCGTTTCCGCCTAACGCATAGTATAGCGTGTTCGCACTTGGTTGTGACGTTTGACCAGCCATAGAACTCACTGCTACATCGACGATATCAACACCCGCTTCAATTGCCTTCGTATACGTTAATATACCATTTCCACTCGTATCGTGCGTGTGCAGATGAATTGGAATCGACACTGTCTCTTTTAATGCAGAAACTAAATCATATGCTGCATTTGGTTTTAGTAAGCCCGCCATATCTTTAATACCTAAAATGTGAGCTCCTGATGCTTCTAACTCTTTTGCTAAATTTTTATAGTAATTTAAATCATATTTACTACGCAGTGGATCATGAATATCCCCTGTGTAGCACATTGTTGCTTCTGCAATTTTACCAGTATCTCGTACAGCGTCAATTGCAACTCTCATGCCTTCCACCCAGTTTAAGCTATCAAAAATACGGAATACATCAATGCCTGCTTGAGCAGAACATTCCACAAATTTTTGAATTAAATTATCTGGATAGTTTTTGTATCCAACTGCGTTTGAAGAACGAAGTAACATTTGGAATAACACGTTCGGCATTTTTTCACGAAGATCTAGTAATCGTTCCCATGGATCTTCTTTTAAGAAACGATACGCAACATCAAACGTTGCACCGCCCCACATTTCCGCTGAGAATAGGTTCGGTAACATTCTCGCTGTTGGCTCCGCAATTTGATGTAAATCTTTTGTACGAATACGAGTTGCAAGTAATGACTGGTGTGCATCACGGAATGTTGTATCCGTTAAAAGTACACGTTTTTGATCCTGTACCCATTTTACTAATCCGTCCGCTCCACGCTCGTCCAAAATTTGTTTCGTTCCATTTTGGATTGGCTCTGAATGTTTTAAACATGGAATACGAGCATCTGGGAATATTGGTTTTTCTTTTTTCCCTACTCCTGGGAAACCATTTACTGTTACTGTACCAATGTAATTTAACATTTTCGTTCCACGGTCTTTACGTTTCGGGAACAAGAACAATTCAGGTGACGCATCGATAAATGAAGTATCATATTCTCCTGATAAGAAGTTTTTATGCTTTACTACATTCTCTAGAAATGGAATATTTGTTTTAATACCACGAATACGGAATTCTTTTAAGTTACGTTCCATTTTTGCAGCAGCTTGCTCAAAAGTAAGTGCCCAAGTTGTAACTTTTACAAGTAAAGAATCGTAGTACGGTGTAATAACTGCACCTTGGAAGCTATTTCCTGTATCAAGACGTACACCAAAACCACCGCCTGATCGATACGCCATAATTTTTCCTGTATCCGGCATAAAATTATTTAGCGGATCTTCAGTTGTTACACGAGATTGAATTGCAAATCCATGTACAACTACTTCCTCTTGCTTCGGAACACCTACCATTTTGCTATGTAATGAATGTCCATCAGCTATTAAAATTTGTGATTGAACAATATCTACTCCCGTAATCATTTCTGTAATCGTATGTTCTACTTGAACACGTGGATTTACTTCAATAAAGTAAAACTCATCATCTTTTACAAGGAATTCTACTGTTCCTGCATTTAAATAGTTTACATTTTTCGTTAACTTCACAGCAGCATCACAAATACGCTGACGCAGATCATCTGAAAGTGATACACTCGGTGCAATTTCTACAACTTTTTGATGACGACGTTGTACAGAACAGTCACGCTCGTATAAATGAACAACATTGCCTTCTTCATCTGCTAAAATTTGTACTTCTATATGTTTAGGTTTTTCAACGAATTTTTCGACGTAAACTTCATCATTACCAAAAGCTGCTTTCGCTTCTGATTTCGCTCGATTATATGATTCTCCTAATTCCTCACTAGTACGCACAATACGCATACCACGACCGCCACCCCCAAGGGATGCTTTAATAATAATCGGGTAATCATACTTTTCAGCAAATTTTTTGACTTCTTCTAATGAATTTACTGGACCATCACTACCAGGTATAACTGGAATTTGTGCTAGCTGCGCTTGTGTTCTTGCTTTCACTTTATCTCCAAACATATCTAAATGCTTACTTTTCGGACCGATAAAGATAATTCCTTCTTCTTCACAACGTTTAGCGAATTGAATATTTTCTGACAAGAAACCATATCCAGGGTGGATTGCATCTACATGATTACTTTTTGCAATCTCAATAATGCCTTCAATATCTAGATAAGCATCAATTGGTTTTTTTCCTTCCCCAACTAAATAGGACTCATCGGCTTTATAGCGATGATAAGAACCACTATCCTCTTTAGAATAGATTGCAACTGTTTTTAATCCAAGTTCCGAACAAGCTCGAAACACACGAATTGCAATCTCTCCACGGTTAGCTACCAATACTTTTTGAATACGTTGCAGCTTTGTCATGATTTTCCCCCTCTACTTTCCTACCACTCTAGAGATAAAATATATACACACCTTAAAAAGCGTGAAGTTCTTCACTTTCCACATTATATTATACTTAGAAAGCTTCACTTTATTTTTATCCATCATACCTTATTTTCTAACAAATGATAAGTTTTCTGTGCAATTTGTTTCACAAAAATAGTATAGCATACCTCTTCCTTTTCTAACAACTTAATTGTATATCACATTTAACTTAATGTGATATATCTTTTGACTGAAAGAGAAATTAGTACATCATATTTAAAACTACTTAAAAATAAAAAACACATCATGCTCTAAAGCACAATGTGTTTTTATTTTACAACTACAAGATGTGGTCCATTTTGTTCTCTTTCTTTCATTACACCATTCTGTTGTTTCTCTTGTCGTTTCACGTGACTAGCAATATTGAGTAGTATTCCCATTGCAAGTAGATTAGCTAATAAAGAACTTCCGCCGTAACTAACAAACGGTAATGGTACTCCTGTAAGTGGTATTACTCCAGACATACCACCGACATTGATAAACGTTTGAACTCCAAACAAGCTTGCAATTCCGATAGCTATTAAACTTCCAAATGGATCTGTACACTTTTGCGCAACTCTAAATGACCGAATAATAATAAGTAATAAACAGATTAAAATGATAGCTACACCTATAAAACCAAGTTCTTCAGATATAATTGCCATTATAAAATCCGTTTGCGGTTCTGGTAAATAACCATATTTTTGTACACTATTCCCTAATCCTCTACCATTAAGCCCTCCAGAAGCGATTCCAATAAATGAATTCACTAATTGAAACCCATCCTTTTGAGGATCATTAAACGGATCAAGGAAAACAGAAAAACGTGCCTTTTGATATGGATTTAATGCATAATTACCAAGAAGATATAGTGCCGGAATCCATACTATAGAAGTTAAAGCAATTCGTTTAATCCATAAGTTAACCTGTACTCCCGAACAAAGAAACATAATTCCTACTGTTCCTGCAATTAACAAATCAGTACCTAAATCATTTTGCTTTAATATTAAAAACATGATTATTCCAACACCAATAAGTACTGGACCTGACCCTTTGAAAACAGGTGTATTCGTTTCTTGTCTTTTCGCAAAAAAATGAGCTAAGACGAGAATAACTGTTATCTTAACAAATTCTGCAGGCTGTATTCCAAATATCCACCCGTTTGCACCGTTTACTTTCTTAGTGAAAAAGGCAGCTGCAGCTAATAAGGCAACACTAGCACCGTAACTCCCCAACAAAAAAATTCGTTTTCTCCAAACTTTATATGGGATAGTAGCAATAATTATTAATACCATTGTCCCAACAACTAAAGTAATTAATTGTCTTTTAAAAAAGAAATTTGCTGGTTTATCAAATCTCGAAATCGCAACAATGGAACTCGAACTATATACCATTATTACCCCCAGCACACATAAAATAACAAGAGGAAGTAACAATGAATAATCCATTGATTTCCATACTTTTTTCATTTCATTTCCTCTTTCTGTTTCAATTTAATTATTGTTGTATTCCATATGTACATTGATTCTTCCTGCTTTATTATACAAATAAAAAGCTCAAACTAATTTAGTTTGAGCCCCCTTATTTGAACCCGTTATTGTTGTTTGTTTGTAAATGCTTCATGAAGTGCAGATAACTCACGTTCGAGCTCACCTAACATTGCTTTCCCTTGTTCTTCTGCAATAAGACCAAGGCGAACCGCAAAATCGACCTCGCGGGATAGTCCAAACATTTGTGTGTCTAACACTTCTTCATATAATGGACATTGCGGCATTGTAAGATGGTCCATTTGCACCTTAATAAGTCTTAAAATCTTCTCTGCATCCGCTTGTAGAAGGGCTAGTGCCTTTTCCTGATGATTTGCTACTGTCTCAGACGCCAAATTGATTCCCTCCGTTTCCGTCCTACTCTCCTCTATCCTATCTATTAATATTAGCGATAGTTTTAATAAATTGCAATAGAAACATTTTTTGTGACAACAGTGTCTAATACTATTATACTGAAAAGTGGGAGTATAACACAAATGGGGGAACAACAATGAGCGAAATTTTATTTATTAACGGAAAAGTACGTTTTCCAATCACTATTGATCCAACTGTTTGGATCTTTGATGATCGAAAAGTAGATTTGACAACTTACTTTGATGAAGCTAGAGAAAACACGTCTGAACTAGAAACTTATTTAAAAAACACTTCAGAACATTGGGATCGCGAAATCCGTGATGGTGCCGCTTTTCCTCCAATACAACAAAGTGTGAAGAAATATAAAAAAGAACAGCTGATTACTGGAACATTTGGTATACCATTTCATCCATTCCTTGTTAACGCTGAAATTTTAGAAGACGCTACGCAAGTTGAAATTGAAACGGTAGATCATACAATGACACTTCCATTAGAAACTGTCAAAAATGCTATACTAGGCTTTTCAAAAGAAGGAAAACCATTAAAAGAAGACGGGCCTGTTCATCTCTATTTCAATGATGGATCTAATCAACAAAATCCAATCCGTAACATCCGTAAATTTACAATTATTTAAAGAAAAGGAGTGAGCTTAAGCTCACTCCTTTTTACAATAAATCTGCTGCTAGTTGAGCTAAATTAGATCGCTCCCCTTTAACAAACTTCACATGACCACTAATACGCTGTTCTTTAAACTTCTCTACAACATACGTTAAGCCATTATTATATTCATCTAAATATGGGTGATCAATTTGCTGAGGATCTCCCATCAATACAATCTTACTCTTTTCCCCTACCCTAGTTAATATCGTCTTCACTTCATGCTTTGTTAAATTTTGTGCTTCGTCAATGATAATGAACTGATCTGGAATACTTCTCCCGCGTATATAAGTAAGGGCCTCTACTTCAATCGAACCCATTCCAGCTAAAATAGCATCTAACTCTCCTGGCTTTTTCGTATTAAATAAATACTCTAGGTTATCAAAAATTGGCTGCATCCATGGTCTTAACTTTTCTTCTTTTTCTCCTGGTAAATAACCGATATCTTTTCCGACTGGAACAATTGGTCTTGCCACAAGTAATTTTTTATATAACCCTAAGTCTTCTGTTTGCATAAGTCCCGAAGCTAACGCAAGTAACGTTTTTCCTGTGCCGGCTTTCCCCGTTAACGTTACAAGCGGAATATCTTCACGAAGCAACAATTCTAATCCCATAATTTGCTGCACGTTTCGTGGTCGTATCCCCCACACTTGTTCATTGTGAAAAATAAGTTTCTTTACCTTCTTCCCTAAGTGATCCACAATGCCAAGCGCAGAACTAGAGCCCCCTAATGCATCTTTCATTACTACAAATTGATTTGGGTAAAAAGGATGATTCGCAATTTCAGATAGAGGCAATTCACCTTTCTCATAAAAATAATCCAATTGTTCTTTTGATATATATCCTTCTAAAAAACCAGAATATATATTTTCTACTTCAATTACGCGATCACTTAAATAATCTTCAGCCTTCAAACCAATTGCATCAGCTTTTACCCTTACGAGTACATCTTTACTTACTAAAATAACAGACTTCCCGTCCTCTTTTTCCTGTTCTTCTAAAGATAGATTTTTTGCTACAGCTAAAATTCGATTATCATTTGTTTTTTCTACAAAAATATCTTGTAGTTGCACAAATGAACGATGGTTCAATTCAATACGAAATGTTCCGCCGTTTTCTAGCGGGATACTTTCATGCAGCTTTCCTATTTCACGAAATTTATCTATTAACTTAGATACATAACGAGCGTTTCTTCCTACTTCATCCATATAACGTTTTTTCGAATCAACCTCTTCTAATACAACTGCTGGAATCACTACTTCATTGGTTTCAAATGAAAAAATAGATAAAGGATCCTGCAAAAGTACATTCGTATCTAACACATAAATTTTATCCAACCTGTTACCCCCTGACTCCACTTTTAAATTTGTAGAACAAGGGTTTCATCCATAAAATATGGACGAACCATTGTTATAATTATATGTACCGTGTAAACGAGGTAGAATCGAAAATCATAGTCATTAAACCTTTTATTTATTCTTTATTCATTTCTATTCAATATATTACTTTTTATTATAATTATTAACGTTAAATCACAATAACCGACTACAAAAGTGAATAAACGAATTTCTGATTTAGCATCTTTATAATTCTCTTATCCCTACTAAGACTTCGTTATCCAGCTTTTTCGCTGCCCGAAGATCATATGTTTTTTCATATGTTGGTTCAATTGCAAGTTTCGCTCCATAAAACATAACATCACGCACTTCTTGCACCTTTACTTCTATTACAGTTAATTTTAGAGAAATACCTTCCATTCTATCTGTCAAAATTTCACCTGCACCACTTATAGAAAATACGGATTCATTCGCCATTATAGTCAATACCACACCTGTATTATGACGTATATTTTCCACAATACGTGAACGTTGATCTACTGCAAATCGAATACTAGTTTTACTCACTGCATACACCCAAGAAATAGCACTTACGTTAGGAACTTGTTTTTCGAAATCTGTCGTTGCTATCATAACAATACACTCTTTACGCAACGTTTGTACTAAATCCTCTGTTAAGGTAGGCTCTACTACATTCGCCATATTTTCACCTCCAAATATACTTGGTATATCCTTATCATAACTTATTTTTCGAATTGCGAAAATATTATTTTTTCCCACTATTATTCAAAAACATTATACTTCCATGATATACTTATACTGATAGAATTCGTATTGAGGTGACGAAATGAGAGTCAAATGTATGATTTGTGATAAAAAAGATATGTTAGATGATGAAAATCCTATGGCAAAAAAACTGCGTAATCGCCCTATTCATACATATATGTGCATGGAATGTTCGGAACGAATTGCAGAGCGTACAATGGAACGTCATGCAAGTGGTAATTTCCGATTATATCGTGATAAAAAAATCGAAGATGATTGGTAAAATGTAAATAAGTCCTTACTCATATAGATAAGGACTTATTTATATTTTTCAGGTTCACGATTCATCTGATCCAAAAAACAATCAATGGCTTCTAACGGAAACCTTGCAGATTTCCGTTCTCCATTTATTTCATATGTAATTAAATACATTTCCTCGTTCTTTTCGACTTCCACATTTCTTAATTTATGTTCTTCATATACCATATTTTGAAATAACAAATATGTTTCTTTTGCAGCACTATCATCTGGACGTGCTTCCGCAACTGTTTTAATTGTTAACCAATTATATAGTGCATCTTGTACTGAACGCATGAAAACTCCCCTTTCTTATCCTGCTTTTTGTTGTTTCGCTTGACGCAAACGCAGTCTATAAATTCCAAGTACAATTGCCGCTACAACAAGTCCTTCTCCAACAGGTAAAAACACAGCAAAAAAGGTTAATACTGTGCATCCAATTGCTAATGATATGTATATCACAATATTTTTTAGTACAGACAACTTTCTAGCAAACCCTAAATTATAAACGAGAGCACTTAATATAATAATCGTCCCATAAAGTAACCACATTCCTAACTCTGGATTTTCATCTACCTTACACAATTTTGCAAAAAAAGACATCCTTTCTAACACACTCTTCCCCCCTAGCAGTAAAATGCAATTTTCTTTATACACTTAATACAAGAGTAACTCGCAAAAAAAATACTGTCCACAAAAATAAGTAAATATTCTAAAAAATAAACAAAATAAAAAAACAACGCCCTTTATAAAGG
>NZ_KV827816.1:257695-318288 GCF_001836235.1 Bacillus sp. HMSC036E02
CCTTTATAAAGGGCGTTGTTTTTTTATTTTTACGCTTCAACAGATTTCTTTTTCTTAGCAGCTCTTTCGCGCTCACTCTTATCAAGAATCTTTTTACGTAGACGAATTGATTCTGGAGTTACTTCACAGAACTCGTCATCGTTTAAGTACTCTAATGATTCTTCTAAAGTCATTAGGCGTGGTTTCTTCATTGTTGAAGTTTGATCTTTCGTCGCAGAACGAATGTTAGTTTGTTGTTTCATTTTCACAACGTTAACTGTTAAGTCGTTCTCACGAGTGTGTTCTCCTACAATCATACCAGCATATACTTCTGTACCTGGTTCAACGAAGATTACACCACGGTCTTCAACTTGCATAATACCGTATTGTGATGCTTTTCCTGTTTCAAGTGAAACTAGAACACCTTGACGACGTCCACCAACTTGTCCAGCGTGTACTGGTTGGTAGCAATCGAATGTATGGTTTAAAATACCGTAACCACGAGTTAATGTTAAGAATTCTGTTGTGTAACCAATTAAACCACGTGCTGGAACCATGAAAGTAAGGCGAACTTGACCGTTTCCGTTATTCACCATATCTAACATTTCACCTTTACGTGCACCCATAGATTCCATAATAGAACCAGTGTATTCTTCAGGTACATCGATTTGTACACGCTCTACAGGCTCACATCTTACGCCATCAACTTCTTTAATGATTACTTCTGGCTTAGATACTTGTAATTCATAACCTTCACGACGCATGTTTTCAATTAAGATAGATAAATGTAGTTCCCCACGTCCAGATACGATCCACGCATCAGGAGAATCTGTATTATCTACACGTAAACTTACATCTGTTTCTAATTGTGAACGAAGACGCTCTTCAATTTTACGAGATGTAATGTATTTACCTTCACGACCTGCAAATGGGCTGTTATTTACAAGGAACGTCATTTGTAGTGTTGGCTCATCAATACGTAATAATGGTAACGCATCTTGATGTTCAACTGGACATACTGTTTCACCTACGTTAATGTCTTCCATACCAGAAACGGCTACTAAGTCCCCTGCTTTTGCTTCTTCAATTTCTTGACGTTTTAATCCCATGTAACCGAATAATTTCGTTACGCGGAATTGCTTCACGCTTCCGTCTACTTTCATTAAAGCAACTTGTTGTCCAACCTTCATTGTACCGCGGAATACGCGACCAACTCCAATACGTCCAACGTAGTCGTTGTAATCAAGAAGTGCTACTTGGAATTGAAGTGGCTCTTCGCTGTTATCAATTGGTGCTGGAATATGTTCGATAATTGTATCGAATAATGATTTCATATTCTCTTCTTGATTTGCTGGGTTTGAATCTAAGCTTGCTGTTCCGTTCATTGCTGATGCAAATACAACTGGGAACTCTAATTGATCTTCGTTTGCACCAAGCTCAATGAATAAGTCGATTACTTCATCAACTACTTCATCTGGACGAGCGAAGTCACGGTCAATTTTGTTTACAACTACGATTGGAGTTAAGTTTTGCTCAAGAGCTTTCTTTAAAACAAATCGTGTTTGTGGCATACAACCTTCATATGCATCAACAACAAGTAAAACACCATCAACCATTTTCATGATACGTTCTACTTCTCCACCGAAGTCAGCGTGACCAGGTGTATCTAAAATGTTAATTCTTTTATCTTCATAGTGAATCGCTGTATTTTTCGCTAAAATTGTAATACCGCGTTCTCTTTCTAGATCATTTGAATCCATTGCGCGTTCTTCAACGTGTTCGTTCGCACGGAAAGTCCCCGCTTGACGTAATAACTGGTCAACAAGTGTTGTTTTACCATGGTCAACGTGGGCAATAATTGCTATATTACGTAAATCTTGTCGTTTTTTCAACATGTCCAACTCCTAATGTCTTTTTAATCCTTCTCTATTATAAGAGCGAAGGGGATACAATAGCAATTAAAATAAAAGCAAGAATGAAAATATAGTTGTATTCTTACTTTTGTGAAAGTAAAATGAGATTGGAGGGTGAAGAAATGGAACACATTCAATATCGCTTTTTATTAACTGCAATTATCGGTGTTATTTTCTTAATCGGTATCGGCATTATGATTGCTGAAAATAGTCCAATCGGTATTATTATTTGCATTATCGGCACATTTGTTACAGTTGGATACGGTTTTGTAACAAAAAGAAAAATGCGCAAATCACAATAACGCTAAAAAGTAAGAAGCTTATACACAGCCTCTTACTTTTTTTGTTGCTCTCATATAAACGATAACACTTCTTCATACACTCCTGGTTTTGCAACTAACACACTGCTCTTCTCTATGATAGAAAGTGGCGCTCCAGAGAATGTCGTCACCTTACCTCCAACTTCTTCTACAATTATCTGTCCTCCGCCAAAATCCCATGGTGATAATCTCGGCGTTACATATGCATCTATTCTTCCTGTAGCAACGTATACCATCTCTAACGCTGCACAGCCATATGATCTTGTGCCTCTTGCTTTCTTAACAAGTGCCATCATACTTTCCATATTAAGCAATGGATTATCTGTAAGCCATATCGCATTTAAAGCTACAATACCTTGCTCTACAGTTCCTTTTTTCAGTGGAGGAATTGATATATCATTACAAAAAGCTCCAGATCCCTTGACTGCATGATATAGTTCATCATGCACTGGATCATATATAAGTCCAATCTTTCCGATACCGTTCTCATAAATCCCAATTGAAATCGCAAAATTTCTTTTTTGATGAACAAAGTTCATCGTGCCGTCAATTGGATCAATTAACCAAACAACCCCGTCAGAAGACGTTATCTCGTCTCCATAACCCTCTTCTCCTAAAATATTATGATTCGGGAATGTTTCTTTAATTTTCCCAATTAAAAACTGTTCTATCTCTCGGTCCATATTTGTAACTAAGTCAGCTGCATTTGATTTTGTTTCTATAATAAGTGCTTTTTTCATTGATGCCATTAAATGCTCTCCTGCATCCCGAATCCACCGTTTGGCGTGTGCATCAATGTCTTTCCATACTTCTTGCATGTTTAAACACTCCGATCTATACTGTTCACAGAAAAAACGAACCCTTTATAAGGTTCGCACCAACTAATTTTTTATACATATACTATTATTACGCTTCTAAACGAATCATTTCAAGTCTTAACACTTCTAACTTTTGTACACACTCTTCTTTTTTCTGTTTATCATCTTCCATCATCGCATCATATAAAGTTGCTAATTCATAATCTAGCTCCAAACGTAGCACCGGTATTCTCTTTTCAGCATCTGTTCTCTTTAACGCATTAATCACCTGTCTCATATTATTTGCCTCCTCCCAATATTCGTCTGCCCTCGGACTAGAATTAATTCAATTTTCTGATTTTTTGTTTTATACTATACTATGTTGGATAAATCATCTATGCAACAAAATTATATTTTTTTATTTAAATTTTTTTGTGCTGTTTTTTTTATGAATAGTACAAGCTATGCTAAAATAAAAGCAAAATAGGAGTTGGAGGAACAATCATGACAATACAAACATTCAAGTCAACTGATTTTGATGTCTTTACAGTTGATGGTCTCGAAGAACGAATGAGTGCAATTAAAACGAACATTCATCCTAAGCTAGAAGCTTTAGGGGAACAATTTGCAGAATACTTATCCAAACAAACTGATGAGAACTTTTTTTATCATGTTGCAAAACACGCACGCCGCAAAGTCAATCCACCAAACGATACTTGGGTTGCTTTTTCAACAAATAAACGAGGATATAAAATGCTACCGCATTTCCAAATCGGCTTATGGGGTACTCATGCCTTCATATACTTTGGTTTAATCTATGAGTGTCCACAAAAAGTTGAGACGGCTCATGCCTTCTTAGAACATTTAAATGATTTAAAAACAAATATTCCAAATGACTTCGTTTGGTCCATTGACCATACTAAACCAAGTGTGAAATTACATAAAACACTTGAAACCGAAGACTTACAAAAGATGATTGAACGATTAGCTACTGTAAAAAAAGCAGAATTATTAGTTGGTATTCATATATCACCAGAGGAGTTTTCAGCAATGACCAACGAACAATTCCTTGCTAAGATTGAATCTACGATGCAATCACTCCTTCCTTTATATGCACTTTGTAATCGATAGTAGAAAACGGACAATTTATATTGTCCGTTTTTAGTTGTTATCACATTATATCACTTCAGTTTTTATTTTTCAAAATATTTTTTACATTTTTACAAGCTTTTGTTCTTCGACTTCTTTTGCCCTTTGAATAGCACGATATATAGAGTATCCACTTACTTCTTCAAATTCTTTATCAATTTTCTTTTCTTCTGCTTTCGATGGAACAATCTCTTTAAAACGACGATATAAACCCATTAATTCTTCTCTTATAATCCCTTTTTCATAAGCTTTCTCAATCGCTTCATAAAACTTAACAATTGTAACCATTTCCTCATTTGACCAATCATAATCTAACGGATATTGATATTCCATTTCGCACCTCATTTATCATTTCTTCTTGTTTCATTATGCTATCTTAAAGAGAATATTTTATTCTTCATTATAGCCACTCTGCATTATACACTATTTATTCATTTTAATGGAATTGTCTTCCTCTATTCATTAATTGAGGCTAACTATTAAACATACTCACCTTAAAAACATTTTTTTCTATACATCTATAATTATTGGTGATATAATGCTTTTGTTTTATAGAAAGTAAAGTGAAGCTACCATCTCAAAAACGATTTTTTGAATGGCAGAAAAACAAGCCTTATTCTAAAAAGACTAAACTTTTTAGAGCAGGATTATATAAAACAAATTACACTAAATATTATGAAGAAGAAGGGGTGTATAGATTGTCCCAATACGAAACACCATTGTTTACCGCTTTAGTTGAGCACAGTAAGCGAAATCCAATTCAATTCCATATTCCTGGTCATAAAAAAGGACAGGGCATGGATCCTACATTTCGCGAATTTATTGGGCATAATGCATTAGCAATTGATTTAATTAATATTGCGCCACTCGATGATTTACATCATCCAAAAGGTATGATTAAAGAAGCACAGGATTTAGCAGCCGCTGCATTCGGTGCAGATCATACTTTCTTTTCTATTCAAGGTACAAGTGGTGCTATTATGACAATGGTGATGAGCGTTTGCGGTCCTGGTGACAAAATCCTAGTACCACGAAACGTGCATAAGTCAGTAATGTCAGCTATTATTTTCTCAGGCGCAAAACCGATTTTCATGCATCCTGAAATCGATCCGAAGCTCGGTATTTCTCATGGAATCACAATTCAATCTGTCAAAAAAGCACTTGAAGAGCACTCAGATGCAAAGGGCTTACTTGTTATTAACCCAACGTACTTTGGGTTTGCTGCAGACTTAGAACAGATTGTACAATTAGCACATTCTTATGACATCCCTGTACTAGTCGACGAGGCTCATGGTGTTCATATTCATTTTCACGATGAATTACCCATGTCAGCGATGCAAGCTGGTGCAGATATGGCAGCAACAAGTGTTCACAAATTAGGAGGCTCTTTAACTCAAAGTTCTATTCTTAATGTGAAAGAAGGCTTAGTGAATGTAAAGCATGTCCAATCTATTATTAGCATGCTTACGACTACATCAACTTCTTACATCTTGTTAGCATCCCTTGATGTTGCGAGAAAGCGTCTTGCTACAGAAGGAACAGCACTCATAGAACAAACAATACAATTAGCTGAACATGTTCGTGATGCTATAAATTCTATTGAGCATCTTTACTGTCCTGGAAAAGAAATGTTAGGTACAGATGCTACCTTTAACTATGATCCAACAAAGATAATTGTATCTGTAAAAGATTTAGGTATTACCGGCCACCAAGCTGAAGTATGGCTTAGAGAGCAATATAACATTGAAGTAGAACTCTCAGATCTATACAACATACTATGTCTTATCACTTTGGGAGATACAGAAAGTGATACAAATACACTTATTGCAGCTTTACACGATTTAGCAGCAACATTTAGAAATAGGGCAGATAAAGGTGTTCAAATACAAGTAGAGATTCCAGAAATTCCAGTGCTAGCACTTTCTCCTCGAGATGCTTTTTATTCGGAAACAGAAGTCATTCCATTTGAAAATGCAGCGGGTCGTATTATAGCTGATTTTGTTATGGTTTATCCGCCAGGGATTCCAATCTTTACTCCGGGGGAAATTATTACACAAGAAAACTTAGAGTATATTAGGAAAAACTTAGAAGCAGGTTTACCTGTACAAGGTCCTGAAGATATGACCTTACAAACATTACGTGTTATTAAAGAGTACAAGCCTATCAGTTGATAGGCTTTTTTTTTCACCTTTTTTCCTTTTCTTCATACGATACTTAAGAATGTAACGTATAGGTGGGGATACTATTATGATTGTAATAGGCCGTTCTATTGTACATCCTTATATTACAAATGAATATGAGCCATTTGCAGCAGAGAAACAACAAATTTTATCAATAATGGCAGGAAATCAAGAAGTTTATTCCTTCCGAACAGCTGATGAACTCAGCTTTGATCTCAATTTACGAGTTAATATTATTATCTCTGCACTAGAGCTTTTTCAAAGTGGATTTCAGTTTCGCACATTTCAACAATCCTTTTGCAACCCCCAGTATTGGAAAAGAACATCCCTTGGAGGATTCGAGCTTCTTCCAAACATACCATCTTCTATTGCCATACAAGATATTTTTAAAAATGGAAAACTATATGGAACTGAATGCGCAACCGCTATGATCATTATTTTTTATAAAGCTTTACTATCATTGTATGAGGAAGAAACTTTCAATCGTCTATTTGCAAATCTTTTACTTTATACATGGGACTACGATCAAGATCTAAGGCTCATAACAAAAAACGGTGGCGATCTTGTTCCAGGTGACCTCGTTTACTTTAAAAACCCACAAGTGAATCCAGCTACGATTGAGTGGCAAGGAGAAAACACAATCTATTTAGGAAATTTCTTTTTTTACGGACATGGCGTGGGTGTAAAAACAAAAGAAGAAATTATTTATTCATTAAATGAACGAAGAGTCCCTTACGCTTTTATTTCAGCTTTCTTGACTGATACTATTACCCGTATCGATAGCCGTATAATGAGCCAATATGCTTCTTCTAGTACACCACAGACATCCATAAGCTTTATTCCAATTAGAGATGATGCAATCGTTGCAACAGTTGGTCATACAACTACAATTTATTAAAAAAGCGCCTACACATGTAGGCGCTTTTTCTTATTATTAAGCTTTTGTATGTTCTTTATGGTCACATTCGCAATGAGATCCACATTTCCCGTATAGTACTGTTGATTTTTCATCTTCAAAATGTCCAATTGTTCCTTCACATACTTGGCATACGATTGTTCCCATTTTCATTTCCCCCTGAGTTTTAATAGTAATCTATTTATTTATCATTAAGCTTTCGCATTATCTTTTCTAGCACAGTCACAATTTGTTCCACATTTTCCGTAAAGTACCGTCGTTTTCTCATCTTCAAAATGTCCGATTGTTCCTTCACATACTTGGCATACGATTGTTCCCATTTTTCATTTCCCCCTAAGTTTATAATCCCAAAAACTTTTTTGTAACCGCTTAACTTTCTGTCTTTATTTTAATATGTTATACTTTTTACGTCAATAGGTTTTTAGTATAACACATTAAATATTTTTAATTTAAATTAGTATGCGATATTAAAATAAAAAACAGCCATATTTATAAGTACGACTGTTTCACATTAATTATTCTTCATATTCCGCATGTAAAGAAGTTGACGGAACTAGAAATTTGAAAAACTGAGCTAACTCCTTTGCTTCCTCTTCTGATCCTAATTTAAAAATCTCCTGTATATATTGAACATTCTCTACATCATCTCGTCCGAGTAAAGTAGACCTTCCTGTTTGCATACAAACAATGAGCGGCTTTCCAAAAAACATATTTGTATAAATAACACCAAAATCATAACGTGTATCATGTGTCATAAACCCTAAAAATCGTACCTTCACACTTTCATGCTCATCATACAATTTTTCAAACATTAGTTTCCACCTTTCTACATCACGTTTCATTAATAGTATATTAAACAAAACATGTAATACTCCTTTTAATTGTCAAAAAATTCAGTAGGATGTAGAATGATAGTATTCTACTAAGCTAGGGGGAACTTATATGCAACACGCCTTTATTACGCTTGTACCGAAATCCAACCAACAATCAGTTTCAATAGATGATATAAAACAACTTTTTCATTATTATAAAACAGTTACTTCTAAAACTGGTGCCCAAATTAATTACACGTATACAAATACCGCTTTTCCTTATGAAATTTTAGATACATCTACAACAACATTAAAACTTCAATCCACTCACGACCGGTATGACTCAATTTATATTGGTGTTGGTATAGAAAATGAACAATCTTTCATCCAAGTTTCTTTACCACCTAATGCAACATTTGGTGACAAAGGGAAAGCAAATGAATTTTGCCGTTTTTTAGCGAAGAAATTAGAAGGAGAGTTACAATTATTTAATGGAAGAACAATGTATTTTTATAAACGCTAATTTAAAAAATAGATAATATGATTAAAAATAATATACAATTCGAACATGTAAGAAATAAAGCTTGCTTTCTTACGTGCAATACAAAATATGCTATTACATAGGCTAAATATAGAAATACGAAAAAAAGAATAACTTTATAATGAAACTTATCACCATTCGATAATGTTAATACAGTGGAAAAGCCACTCCATAGTAGTAAATGATAAAATATAACATGTAATATTTTCATGGAACCTTCTCCTTTGACATGCTCTATTTTATTAATATATGGGGTTAAGTTTGAATCAATTACATATTATAGGATGATATATATTACCTTTGAAGTAAGTTAAGCCTGAATCATTTGTTAAAGTATTATATATTCATTCGACAAGTACGTTTAAAGACCTTGCAAGTCATTTGATGAAAATAAAAATAGCCCTTCTCTTATTGTAAGAGAAGGGCTATTTACATTACTTAAATTATTTTACAATGTGAATTGGCATTCCAAGAGCAACTTCAGCTGCCTCCATTGTGATTTCACCTAATGTTGGGTGAGCATGGATTGTTTGAGCGATATCTTCAGCTGTCATTCCAGCTTCGATAGCTAAACCAATCTCAGAAATAATATCAGAAGCACCTGCACCTGCAACTTGAGCACCTACAAGAAGACCATCTTCTTTACGTGTTACAAGTTGTAGGAAACCGTCAGTGCTGTTTAATGATAATGCACGACCGTTAGCAGCGAATGGGAACTTAGATACAGTTACAGTCATTCCAGCTTCTTCAGCTTGTTTTTTAGTGTAACCAACAGATGCTAGTTCTGGATCAGTGAAGCATACTGCAGGAATTCCGATGTAATCGATAGCTGATGCATGGCCACTAATTGCTTCTACAGCTACTTTACCTTCGTAAGAAGCTTTGTGAGCTAATGGTGGTCCAGGAACGATATCACCGATTGCATAGATGTTTGGTACATTTGTACGACATTGCTCATCGATTTCGATGATGCCGCGGTCAGTCATTTTAACTCCAACTTGCTCAAGACCGATTTCTTGAGTGTTTGGACGACGACCTACAGTTACTAATACGTAGTCTGCTTCTACAGTTTGGATTTCACCTTTAACTTCAAAGCTAACTTTTACGCCAGTTTCTGTTTCTTCAACGCCTTTAGCCATAGCTTTTGTATGGATATTTACGTTACCTTTTTTCTGTAGAGCACGTTTAACAACAGAGCTCATAGCTTTTTCGAAACCAGCTAAGATTTCGTCGCCAGCTTCTACTACAGTAACTTCTGTACCGAAGTTAGCATATGCAGTACCTAATTCCATACCGATGTAACCGCCGCCGATTACAACAAGTTTTTTAGGAATTTCAGGTAAGCTTAAAGCACCTGTAGAGTTGATAACACGTTTAGAGTATTTGAATCCTGGAATTTCGATTGGTGTAGAACCAGTTGCAAGAACAGCATTTTTAAACGTATAAGTTTGAGCTGCATCTTCAGTCATAACGCGTAATGTATTAGCATCTACGAAGTAAGCTTCACCGCGAATGATTTCAACTTTGTTACCTTTAAGAAGGCCTTCAACACCGCCAGTTAATTTCTTAACTACGCCGTTTTTCCATTCTTGAACTTTTGTAAAGTCAACTTTTACGTTTTCTGCAGTAATACCCATGTCATCAGAATGCATTGCATTCTCATAACGATGACCTGCATTGATTAACGCTTTTGAAGGAATACATCCAACGTTTAAGCATACGCCACCAAGGTTAGCTTTTTCAATGATTGCTACCTTTTGACCTAATTGTGCTGCACGAATTGCCGCAACGTATCCACCAGGACCTGCACCAACAACGACTGTATCTAATTCAATTGGGAAATCTCCTACTACCATTGTTATTACGCCTCCATTACTAATAATTGTGGGTCATTCAATAGACGTTTAATTTGGTTTAACGCTTTTTGAGCAGTTGCACCGTCAATTAAACGATGGTCAAAGCTTAGAGATAATGCTAATACTGGAGCTGCAACGATCTCACCGTTTTTCACAACTGGTTTTTCAGCGATACGGCCGATACCAAGGATTGCTACTTCTGGGTGGTTGATAACTGGAGTGAACCATTGTCCACCTGCAGAACCAATGTTTGTAATTGTGCAAGAAGCACCTTTCATTTCAGCTGGAGCTAGACGACCTTCACGTGCTTTACCAGCAAGATCATTGATCTCGTTAGAGATTGTGAAGATAGACTTACGATCTGTATCTTTAACAACTGGTACTAATAGACCTTTGTCTGTATCAGCTGCGATACCGATGTTGAAGTAATGTTTATGAACTACTTCTTGAGATGCATCGTCTAAAGAAGTGTTTAACATTGGGTATTCACGTAATGCAGATGTTAAAGCTTTAACAACGTACGGAAGGTAAGTTAATTTAATACCTTTGTCAGCTGCTACTGCTTTGAACTTCTTACGGTGAGCAACAAGTTCTGTTACATCTACTTCATCCATTAATGTTACGTGAGGAGCTGTGTGTTTAGAGTTAACCATTGCTTTCGCAATCGCTTTACGGATACCACTCATTTTCTCACGAGTTTCTGGATATTCACCAGCTGGGATTGGTTGTGCTTTTGGTGCTTCTTCTTTCGCTGCTGCTGGAGTAGCTTCTACTGCTGCTGGAGCCTCAGTTGCTGCTACAGTTTGTCCACCATTTGCAAATGCATCGATGTCAGCTTTTACGATACGGCCATTCTTACCAGTACCAGCTACTTTATGAATGTCTACACCTTTTTCACGAGCGTATTTACGAACAGATGGCATAGCAATTACGCGCTCATTTACTACTTCTGCAGTTGCTGCTGGAGTAGCTTCCGCTGCTGGAGCTTCTACTGCTGCTTCTTCAGCTTTTGGAGCTTCATCATGATCGTCACCTTTAAATTTAAGGTTTTCGTATCCAGGAGCATCAAATTTAATTAATGTATCTCCTACGATTGCAACTGTTCCTTCTTCTACAAGTACTTCAAGTACTTTACCTTTAACAGGAGAAGGGATTTCTACTACTGCTTTATCATTTTGTACTTCAAGAAGTACATCGTCTTCGTTTACTTCATCGCCTGGTTTAATAAACCATTTTACGATTTCACCTTCGTGGATACCTTCACCGATATCTGGTAGTTTAAATTCAAATGCCACGGAATTCAGCCCCCTGATTCATTTCATTATTATGGAATATGTACAAAAGAAACCAGCATGTGCTGATTTCTTTTGCACATGAAAAGCTAAAAATTAGAAGTTCATTACTTTGTTTACAGCTTCAACAATATCTTTGTGGTTTGGTAACCATACGCTCTCTGCTTGAGAGAATGGGAATACTGTATCAGCAGCTGCAACACGTACAACTGGAGCTTCTAAGTTTAAGATTGCACGGTCGTTAATTTCCGCTACAACGTTAGCTGCAATACCAGCTTGTTTTTGAGCTTCTTGAACTACAACTACGCGACCTGTTTTTTCAACAGAAGCGATGATTGTTTCGATATCTAATGGTTGAACTGTACGTAAGTCAACAACCTCTAAAGAGATACCTTCTTTTTCAAGTTCTTCAGCAGCTTTTAATGCAGCGTGAACCATAGCACCGTAAGCGATAACAGATACATCTGTACCTTCACGTTTGATATCAGCTTTACCTAAATCAATTGTGTAATCACCTTCTGGTACCTCTTGACGGAATGAACGGTACAATTTCATATGCTCTAAGTAGATAACTGGATCGTTGTCACGAATCGCAGAGATTAAAAGACCTTTAGCATCGTATGGAGTAGATGGAATAACAACTTTTAGACCAGGTTGTTGAGCCACTAATCCTTCTAAGCTATCAGCATGTAGTTCAGGAGTATGAACACCACCACCGAATGGAGAACGAACTGTTACTGGAGCAGTCCAACGTCCACCAGAACGGTAACGCATACGAGCTAATTGACCAGAAATTGAATCCATTACTTCATAAACGAAACCGAAGAATTGGATTTCTGGAACTGGACGGAATCCTTCAAGTGCAAGACCAACTGCAAGTCCACCAATACCAGACTCTGCAAGTGGAGTATCCATTACACGATCTTCACCAAATTCAGCTTGTAAACCTTCAGTAGCACGGAATACACCGCCGTTTACACCAACGTCTTCACCAAATACAAGTACGTTAGGGTCATTTTTCATTTCAACGCGTAAAGCATCAGTGATTGCTTGAATCATTGTCATTTGAGCCATGGCTTACTTCGACTCCTTTTCTTTGTAGATTTCATATTGTTCAGCTAAGTTGTAAGGCATTTTTTCGTACATGATTTCCATTAAATCAGTTACTTTTTGTTTTGGAGCTTGGTCAGCCTTAGCAATTGCTTGTTTGATATCTTCTTTTGCTTCTTCGATTACTGTCTCTTCAACTTCTTGAGACCATAGGCCTTTAGCTTCTAAGAACTTACGGAAGCGTACGATTGGGTCTTTTTGTTCCCATTCGTTTTCGATATCTTTTGTACGGTAACGAGTTGGGTCATCACCAGCCATTGTATGTGGACCGTAACGGAATGTTAAAGTCTCGATTAAAGTAGGGCCTTCGCCATTTACTGCGCGCTCACGAGCAAAAGCAGTTGCTGCGTATACAGCTAATGGATCCATACCGTCTACTTGAATTCCGTAAATACCTGCTGCTACTGCTTTTTGTGCTACAGTTTTAGCTGCAGATTGCTTTTCTACTGGAGTAGAGATTGCATAACGGTTGTTTTGAACAACGAAGATTGCTGGAGCTTTGAATGCACCTGCAAAGTTCATACCTTCGTAGAAGTCACCTTGTGAAGCACCACCGTCACCAGTATAAGTAATTGCAACAGATTTTTTACCACGTAGTTTCATACCTAACGCAACACCAGCAGTTTGGATGATTTGCGCACCGATAATGATCTGTGGAGCTAATGCATTTACATTCTCAGGCATTTGGTTACCCATGAAGTGTCCACGAGAGAATAAGAATGCTTGGTATAATGGTAATCCGTGCCATACTAATTGTGGTACATCACGGTATCCTGGTAAGATGAAGTCTTCTGCTTCAAGTGCGAAATGACTTGCTAATTGAGAAGCTTCTTGTCCAGCTGTAGGTGCGTAGAAACCTAAACGTCCTTGACGGTTTAAAGAAATAGAACGTTGATCTAATACGCGAGTATACACCATACGACGCATTAATTCTTTTAATTGATCATCAGATAATTCAGGCATAGCTGCTTCATTCACAACTTCACCGTTTTCATTTAAAATTTGTAATGTTTCAAATTGAGCTGCGATAGCTTTCATTTGCTCATCAACATTAAATAGGGTCTTTTTTGTTTTAGTACCCATTCCGTTCACCTCTTCCTCTCTTGAACCATATTCTGAAACGCTTTCACTGGCTATTTTCCAGTTTAAAAAGCGCAACGATGTAAACCAACATGTTTGTATGTCGGTTGAGAATAATTTTGTGTACCTAACAATCTGTACTAATGTTTTTTCAGAAACATATTAATACAATCTTGATCACGTTTTTTAGTTTACAACTATTCTAATTACGATGTCAATTACTTTGAATACGTTTTTTTATAAATAATATGCAGGTTTCTACTACACAAACGTGTTTTTATTTTTTACATCTGTATTAGTAAGCATTGACCTACTGTTATATTATTCCCTTTTTCACTTATTTTTTCTCTTAGAATAATATGTAAACGATTTAATTCTCTTTAGTTTTTCTCTCTTCGTAACAAAAATATACAAACTACTCTTCCTTTTTTAGGTAAATACCTATACATTTCTACCCTCTCTTCCATACATTATAGTAACCGCAGTATTAGCGGGAAATGATAAAGGAGGTCATCTCATGTACGGATACTCATATTGCTATCCAACTTGTTCATATCCTTCCTACGGTTATGGCGGTTCTTGTGGCGGGTCTGGACGCGGCTTCGCCTTAATCGTTGTGTTGTTTATTCTTTTAATTATCGTTGGTGCTGCTTGCATTCGCTAATGTAAAACGAAACAACTATGGAAAGAAAAAGACGGCTTTGCCGTCTTTTTCTTTTTATCACATACATAACTACTCTATAATAGAACAATTTCCAAAATGCCTTCCCTTTCTTGCCGATGACTTTTTCCATCTCCTTTGGTAGACTAAAGAGGAAAGGAGAGATTACATATGCTTACAATGAAAGATGTTATTCGCGAAGGAGATCCTATTTTGCGCAACGTTGCAGAAGAGGTGTCATTACCGGCAAGCGAAGAAGATACAACTACCTTAAAAGAAATGATTGAATTCGTAATAAATAGCCAAGATCCTGAAATGGCTGAAAAATATAGTTTACGCCCTGGAATCGGATTAGCGGCTCCGCAAATCGGTGTTTCAAAAAAAATGATTGCAGTTCATGTAACCGATGCGGATGGTACATTATATAGCCATGCATTATTCAATCCAAAAATCATTAGCCATTCTGTTGAACGTACATAT
Source organism: Bacillus sp. HMSC036E02 (assembly GCF_001836235.1). Lineage (NCBI taxonomy): Bacteria > Bacillati > Bacillota > Bacilli > Caryophanales > Bacillaceae > Bacillus > Bacillus sp. HMSC036E02. Next base: position 272,782 of record NZ_KV827816.1, read on the forward strand.
TTACAGGGTGGTGAAGGCTGTCTGTCTGTAGACCGCGAAGTACCTGGTTATGTTCCTCGTTATACAAGAATTACAGTAAAAGCAACTTCTATTAACGGAGAAGAAGTAAAATTACGTTTAAAAGGTTTACCAGCAATCGTATTCCAACACGAGATTGATCATTTAAATGGCGTTATGTTCTATGACCATATCAATAAAGAAAATCCTTTTGCCGCTCCTGATGATTCCAAACCTCTAGAGCGATAATAATAAAAAGGCGGAAGTTAATCTTCCGCCTTTTTATTATGAAATGGGTTCCATATTCACTTATAGCAATCCAGCCCACTTTAGTCCATGATATATACCGTCTTCATTAACATCCTTTGTCACATGATTTGCAAGTTTTTTCAAGTCTTCATGGCCATTTCCCATCACAATACCTGTGCCAACGGCTTCGATCATTTCTAAATCATTTAAGCCATCTCCAAATGCATACACTTGATCACGATTAAAACCTAACTTTTCAATGTATTTCTCAATTCCTTTTGCCTTAGAACCACCATTCGGAATGATATCCATTGAATATGCATGCCAACGAATAAAATGAAAATCTGGATAATGATTAATAAACTTTTCCTCTTCATTTACTTCACAAAAAAGTAGTGTTTGATAAATATTACGTTCCTCATAAAAATTAGGCTCATATGCTGGATGCTCAAAGTTTAAGCTTCCAAAGCCTTCTTTCACATAATCATGATATTCCACTGATGCTCTCATATCTTGATGGTCAAGATATACAAGTGGATATCCTTCTTGTTTTGCAAACTGAGTAAACCTATGTAAAGCATCTGGATGTAACGGATTATTAAATATTACCTCATCTTCAAAGACAACATATTGTCCATTAAAACTAACATAATTATGTATATTAAGTTCCCTGCGAATATCTTCGAACATAAATGGCGCGCGCCCTGTCGCAATTGCTACATGTACACCTTTTTCTTGTAACTGTTTTACTGCATCTCGTGTAGATTGCGGAATTTTTTTATCATGATCTAATAATGTTCCATCAATATCAAAAAAGACAATTTTATCATTCATTTGTCAAAATCCTTTCTGGCACTCTATATTCCTATTTTGAATATCACTTTTCAAATTCTAAAAAAAAGTATAACATATTAAACATCTGTGAAGAAAGCGTTCCCTTTCTGACCTTATTTGTAAACTTTGCATATATATATTAGTAAAACATGTAGATACTTGTTCGGATGAATTTTCTTTTCCATTCTTCCTCATACTATACCTATAACTAACGGCTACTGATCGTTACTATAGAATAACTTTCACTGTATGGGAAAGGACAAGATTCACCATTCACTTTTGTCCTATCTCTTATATCAGAGATAGAGTTTTCACTAGTAATAGGCATGTTTAAAATAAGGAAAGGAAGGAGTAATCATGCTGAAGAAGCTGAAGAAAAAGCTCAAGCGTTATTTAAACGGTCTAGTCCGTAAAAAGACAATCGCTTAAATTGTGCCCATTTCGGGCTTTTTCTTCATTCTCATTCGAAAAAACATGAAAATCGTGACTGTTTGCTTTATAATAAGTAACAGATAATGCAAAACATAGACAAGGAGAGGTTTTCCAAATGATTTTTAAAGTATTTTATCAAGAAAAATTAACTGAGGTTCCAGTACGTGAAAATACAAAAGTTTTATATTTAGAGGCTACGTCTGAAAAGGATGTTCGTACAAAGTTAAATAAGTTCGCATATAATATCGAGTTTGTTCAGTCTGTTACTGGCGCTCATCTTGAATATGAAAAAGAAAACGCTGATTTAACATTAGCGGAAATCGTATAGCGATATGAAATTTCTAAAAAACGACCAAGTTGCTGTATTTGCTCTCGGTGGGCTTGGTGAAATCGGTAAAAATACATACGCTGTTCAATTTCAAGATGAAATTATTATAATTGATGCTGGAATTAAATTTCCAGAGGACGAACTTCTCGGAATCGATTATGTAATACCAGACTACACTTATTTTGTGCGAAACGAAGATAAAATTAAAGGGTTATTCATTACACATGGTCACGAAGATCATATCGGCGGAATCCCTTACCTATTACGTCAAGTGAACATTCCAATTTACGGCGGAAAATTAGCAATTGCACTCATCAAAAATAAATTAGAAGAACACGGCTTACTTCGTAAAGCAAAACTTTACGAGATTCAAGAAGATGACGTTATTAAATTCAAAAAAACGTCTGTATCCTTCTTCCGTACAACTCACAGTATTCCAGATTCGTACGGCGTTGTTGTGAAAACACCTCAAGGTCAAGTTGTTCATACTGGTGACTTCAAATTTGACTTCACACCAGTTGGTGAACCAGCTGATTTAACAAAAATGGCTGAAATCGGTAAAGATGGCGTACTATGTCTATTATCTGATAGTACGAACAGTGAAGTTCCAAACTTTACTATGTCTGAGCGTCGCGTTGGTGATAGCATTCAAGACATTTTCCGTAAAGTAGAAGGACGGATTATATTTGCAACCTTTGCATCAAATATCCACCGCTTACAACAAGTTGTTGAAGCTGCTGTTGAAAACAACCGTAAAGTAGCTGTGTTTGGTCGAAGTATGGAAGCAGCGATTGAAATTGGACAAAACCTTGGTTATATTCGTTGCCCGAAAGATACATTCATAGATGCATCTCAACTAAACCGCTTACCAGCTAATAAAGTTGTTATTTTATGTACAGGTAGTCAAGGTGAACCGATGGCAGCACTTTCACGTATTGCAAATGGTACACACCGCCAAATTCAAATTATTCCTGGAGATACAGTTGTTTTCTCTTCTTCACCAATTCCAGGAAATACAATTAGCGTAAGTCGTACAATTAACATGTTGTACCGCGCTGGCGCTGATGTAATTCACGGGAAACTTTCAAATATCCATACAAGTGGACACGGTGGACAAGAAGAACAAAAGTTAATGTTACGTCTAATTAAACCGAAGTACTTCATGCCAATTCATGGTGAATATCGTATGCAGCGTATGCACATGAACATAGCAAATGATTGTGGCATCCCTGAAGAAAATTGCTTCATTATGGATAATGGCGATGTTCTTGCTTTACGTTCGGATGAAGCTAGCGTAGCTGGAAAAATCCCATCTGGTTCGGTCTACATTGATGGAAACGGTATTGGAGATATTGGCAATATCGTATTACGCGATCGTCGTATCCTTTCTGAAGAAGGACTTGTAATTGTAGTTGTAAGCATTGATATGAAAGAATTTAAAGTTGCAGCAGGACCTGATATCATCTCACGCGGTTTCGTTTACATGCGTGAAAGCAGCGATTTAATCAATGATGCACAAACATTAATTACAACTCATTTAGAAAAAGTAATGGAGCGTAAAACAACACAATGGTCTGAAATTAAAAATGAAATTACAGACACATTAGCCCCATTCCTATATGAGAAAACGAAACGTCGTCCAATGATTTTACCAATCATTATGGAAATATAAGAAAAAGGACAATGCCATGAAGGCATTGTCCTTTTCTTTTCTCTTATCTTAAAAAGTGTTTAAATCGATCCACTTCATCGTCATGACCAATGACAATTAATATATCTCCTGCTTGAATATTCTCCGTAGCTCGAGGGGATACGATAACTTCTTTACCTCGTTTAATTGCTACAATATTCAATCCAAACTTCGCACGAATATCTAATTCAATTAAAGAGTGCCCATCAATTTTTTTATTCGCAATAATCTCTACAATACTATGCTCATCTGAAAGCTCAAGGTAGTCTAGCACATTGCTTGATGCAATATTATTAGCAATCCTTTTTCCCATATCACGTTCTGGATGCACAATATGATCTGCACCTATTTTACTTAACACTTTTTCATGATAATCATTTTGAGCTTTTACAGTAATATTTTTTACACCCAACTCTTTCAAAATCAAAGTCGTTAAAATACTTGAATTTAAATTATCTCCAATAGCAACGACTACGTGATCAAAATTTCGAATACCAAGGCTTTTTAATACCATCTCATCTGTTGAATCTGCAATTACAGCATGCGAAGCTATATTTGCAAATTCATTAATTTTATCCTCATCTGAATCGATTGCCATTACTTCCATGCCTAATTGAGCTAGTTCTCGGCAAATACTTCCACCAAAGCGACCAAGTCCAATGACAGCAAATTCTTTTTCTTTCTCACCCACAAGAATTCCTCCAATAACTTCAAGTACTATTTATTTTCAGTGTAACACACTTTATATGCGTCACAAAAACTATGATTAGCTCTTATTTTTGTTTTTGTATATAAAAATATTGTTGCAAGTAAAAAGCGATACCAACAAGTAGCATAGCAAATACAAATATATTTCCAAAAGAACTAAATGTTTCAAAAACGAATAATAATGTTTCTTGACCAAAAAAGGCAAATAGAAGCTGTGTGAATGCAAATAACAACGCCCATATGTAATGATGTTGATGGAATAAATAATGCGTTGCACCTAAAAAAGCAATAAACGAAAAGATAAAGATCCACCAATTTTCTAAAAATAGTTGCCAATTAGAAAATTGATATCCATTTACTAATATCGCAATAAGCGCGATAACTGCCATCGTCGGCACACTCCAAAATAATGCCCGTCCTCTAAAGAAACGAGTGCCTTTAACATCTCCTTTTTCATGTGCAATATATGTTAGTACTACTGTGCTTATATACAAAACAGAAAGAATTGTTAAAACGATAATAAGCCAAAAATGTAATTGATAATATTCATGCTCTATATTTGTCACGATTGCAGCTAACATGCACGGAATTAACATTCCCGTCCAACCATCTACTTTTCTTTCATTCCAAAAGACCGTATTACCAATCCTTATTCCTAACAACATAAAAATAATGATACCCAATACAAATAACGTAGTTTTATTCCCTACTAAACTCGTTGAGAAAGCAATTAATCCAATAAATAAAAAGAGCACAAACCCATTCATAATTTCTAGTACAGGTGATAAATATCTCTTCACCCATTTGTATGTTTCGTCATATTCATTATTATCTACTAGACGATAGGCATAAAAACTTATCCCAAAATAAACCGCCGCAATAATAACATACGCATATAAGACGAAACATAAAATCGCACTGCTAATTTGCACGTAATTCCCCACCCTTTTTTCTATGTTTCACATTGATTTTACACACTTTTCATACTAAAAGTAAACATATATAAGTTAGTCAAATAATTAATAATGAGCAGTGGCTAAACCCCCTGCTCATTATTAAAACAGTACAATTAACTTTAATTCTTCCATTTGTATGTAAATGTCTAAAATCAATCTATACGAGCGTTACTTACACCTCAGAACAAAAAGTTTTTTGGAACCTTCAAGAGAGCGGAAGTTTTATTTTCTATTCCCTTTCCACTTTACATATTGGCTTAAAAATGTGATTGCCTTTTCAATCACTTCTTCGTCTGGTTTTAATTTTGCATGATGTAAACCATATTCTGAATTTACTCCAAGCCAAAACATAAATCCAGGGATTTCTCGAAGCATATAACCAAAATCTTCACCCGTCATTGCCTCAGTACATGTAATAACATTCATATCAGTTTGTTTATGTACAAATTCCATAAACTCTCTCGTTAACTCTTCATGGTTATATACTTGATGATACATTGCTCCGTAATCTATAATCGCCTCACACTGGAAAGAAGCTTCGATACCTGCAACAATTGACTCAATTCTGCTTTTCACACGCTTCATTGATTCCACTGATAATGTTCGAATCGTTCCTTCTAAACGAGATTTTTCTGCAATAATATTTTGAACCGTACCACCTGTAATTTTCCCGATTGTAATTACTGCACTATCAAGAGGATTTACATTGCGACTAATAACGGATTGAAGCTGTGTAACAAGGTGACTCGCTGCAACAATCATGTCATTTGCAGTATGCGGATAGGCAGCATGGCCACCTTTCCCTTTTAAATCAATATATAATTCTGAAGTATTGGCAAATAACAGTCCTTCTTTCGTTGCAATTGTCCCCACAGCGTATTCTGGTGCAATATGAAGACCAAGAATTATATTTGGTTTCCATTCTTTTAACTCTTCACTTTCTAACATAGGAAGAGCACCGCCTGGTCCTTCTTCTGCTGGCTGGAATAGAAATACAAGGTCATCATCTATTCTTTCGCTCACAGCTTTCGTTAGAAGGCCTAAACCGATTGTTGTATGTACATCATGGCCACATGCATGCATCATTCCTTCATGAATAGAAGCAAACTCGTATCCAGTTTCCTCTGTAATTGGTAAACCGTCTATATCTGCACGATAACCTATTATTTTTTGGGGATTTTTTCCATTTACTTTAACGATTACACCCGTTTTCCATGTCTTCACTTCCACAAATTCATGAGAAAGTGTTCCTATATAATCTAAAATATACTGTTGTGTTTTCCATTCCTTAAATCCGATTTCTGGAATTCTATGTAAATCTCTACGAATTTGGATAAATTTGCTTACTGTCATTTTTGCACCTCTATCTATAAAAAGCGTAAGAGCCCATTTACGCTCTTACGCTTTTTTTACTTTTTATTTCTCTGGGTTTAATTGACGAAGCTCTTGTTTAATTTCTGTTTTTGCTTTTGTCTTCTCATCAATTTCTTTAATTACACGTGCTGGAGTACCTGCAACAACTGTGTATGGAGGCACATCTTCTGTTACAACAGCTCCTGCTGCTACGACTGCACCTTTCCCTACTGTAACACCCTCTAAAACAACCACGTTTGCACCGATTACTACATCATCTTCAACGATAACTGGTTTTGCAGAAGGTGGCTCAATAACACCTGCAAGTACAGCACCTGCACCTACGTGACAGTTTTTACCGACTGTTGCACGTCCACCAAGTACTGCGTTCATGTCGATCATAGAACCTTCACCAATTACAGCACCAATGTTAATTGTTGCATTCATCATAATTACAGCGTTGTCACCAATTTCAACATGGTCACGAATAATAGCACCTGGCTCGATGCGAGCTTTAATACCTTTTAAATCAAGCATCGGGATTGCAGAATTACGACGATCGTTTTCTACAACGTAGTCAACGATGTGCTTATTATTCTCATCAAGAATTGTCTTAATTTCAGACCATTCTCCGAATAATACACCTGACTTTTTATTCACAAATGCTTGTACTGTTTCAGGGAATGTTACTTCTTTTAAATCCCCTTTTATGTATACCTTTACAGGAGTTTTCTTTTCACTTTTTTGAATAAACGAAATAATTTCGTTAGCGTCCATCATTTTCATTCTTGTTGCCTCCTAAATCCATTTATAATGTTACTCTACCAAACGAAAGAGCGAGTAGCAAGATAATAATCTTATTTTTCCCTTTGAATTTCTTCTATAATTTCTAAAAATGCTTGTACTTGCTTCAACTGCCTTGCCGAGTCACTTGTTAACAACCATGTTTCTCTCGTCAGTTGAACAGGTGTTTTATACATATTTTCCTGTACTTCCTTTAAAACAGTAGAAGGTAAAAGGGCATAACCTATACCATTTAAAACAAGTTGTTTACATGTTTCAATTTGGTCAACTACAATCGTTCGCTTAGGCGGATTAGAAAATAAACCATACCACCAATTTTGTATTTGTCCATAATAAGTCGAATCACTTTTAAATTGAATGAACGGCCTATTTGTTTCTTTTAACATCGAAATATCTTTTATTTCTTTATCAACTAAATACAGTTCATCTTCAAATAATTGTTGCTTCTGACCTTTATATTCTTGTGTTCCCCTCAGTATAGCAACATGAACGTCTCCTTCATAAAACTGCTTTTGCACTTCACTACTCCATCCAGTAAACAGCGATATCTTGACAGAAGGATATTTATGCACAAACTTTTTCAAAACAGGAGGGAGCCAATATTGACCAATAACTGATGCAACAGCTATTTTTAACGTTCCATGAGTTTCCGTTCTGAAAACAGCTAGCTCACTTTTTATATCTTCTTCCCTTTGCAACATTTCTTTAGCATAATTTGCAACTTTTTCCCCTTCAGGTGTAATTGTCAATCCTTTTTGTGAGCGAATAAAAAACTTCATTCCCCATTGTTTCTCCATAGATTGTAATCGTTGACTCAGCGCAGGTTGGGAAACAAATAAACGTTCCGCCGCTTTTCTCATATTTGATTCCTGAGCTAACACAACCATCATTTGAAAATCATCAATTTGCAACTTTCTCCCTCTTTCCTTAGCTTCCATACACCTTATTTCAATAAGCTTTTCATCCTTAATTTACCCGAATGCTTTCATTCAGAAAATACAATTGTCCAGCGCAAACTTTCCTTATGTTTTATGTCTTTTTAAATATAATACATACACAAGTGATATGCACGAAAAAAAAGTGACTTCTTCGTTTCTATGAAGTCACTTTTCTTACGTTATCGATTATGTTGCCTTACTTTCTTATTCAACAATTTTAAAATAGCCCGACGTGTTAAAATCCCCTCAAAATAGCCTTCTTCATTAACAGCGCAAATAAAAGGATGATCAATTGTCATTTCTAAAGCTTTTGCAAATGAATCGTCTAATTTAAGAACAGGTATATCTTCTTTCATCACCTGCTCTACTTTCATATCATCGAGTCTTTCAAACTCAATACGTTCTAATCCTAACATACCATCTAATATCATGGCAGTACTAATCAAACCATGTAGTTTATACATTGGATCTAAGACAGGTATCGCCGAATATCCAGATTTCACAAGAACGAGTAAAGCATGTTCTAAACTATTTCCAATTTGGACATGAGCTACTTTTTCCGATGAAATCATTAAATCCTTCACAAGAATTTGTTGAAATTCGTCTTTCGGAATACTAATCATATTACATCCCCCATTTTCCCTTTTTCCTGCTTATGTTCACAACTCTATTCACATTTTATGACAGCGTTTTCATATTATTATTTTGTCCTAAATTTATTTCAATAAAAATACAATCACACAGCTATTTTAGCATACAGCACAAAAAAAAGACTACCATTCCGGTAGCGCTTAATACCCTTTATTTTTTAATCTGTAAAATAACCTTGTGATTTTTTTATATTGCATCACATCTGTCTGTTTCAAACCATTCTCAATATCTGTAAGTTCCACAGCTAAAATTTCACTTGCGTAATTTTGCTGAAATAAAATATCTAGTAGTAAACTTTCTTCTTCCTTCGTTAAAACAACTTCCCTTTGCATATACCCCTCTCCTTACACTCGCATCGTTACTCTTATTATATAAAAAATTCAACCTATTTAATAGATGTAATATTCAGTTTTTATTAAAAGATATGTAGCAATCGTATACATACAAAAAAATCATTTCGTATATCGATTTGCATAGCTAAACGCCGCATAAGCATCTGGCTTAATTTTTGCAGTTAATCCCATCGCTCGAATTTTTTCTGTCATATCTAAAATAAATTCTTTTGTTAAACCATCATTCCCAATGTCTAAATGAATTTCCATTATGAATCCAGCCCCATCTTGAGCATAAGGATGCAATAACTCCCATATTGTTTGTATATGAGTAGGCGTAAATAGACATGCGATTTCTTGACTAAACTGCGTTTCTAAATATATTTTCTCACGTAAGGTTGCCGGCTTATCTTTTACTGATCTATGGTGTAAACAGCCCCAGGCACCTTTTCCAACACGATGAATATGGATTGCTGTAATAAACCTCGTATCCTTTTGATGCGCTTGTGAGTCTGTCCCAATGGATAATCGATATAAATTTCGCGGATCCTTTTCAATGAAACTACAAATACGGTTAAAGACCATATCAAAATTTAAATGTCTCTCTGAAACATTGTAAAATTTATGTGCACCGTCCACAGAGTCACGTCCTTTCAATTAGACAGACTTTTCGTATTCTCATTGTATGGGACAAAAACTAAAATTATAACTTCCTATCCTTTATTCGTTTCAATATTTCGAATTACAAAGTGACAAACTTGGCACGTATAAATTACATTTTGATTAGATTGAGCCGTTAATACATGAATAATCTCAGCAGAACTTTGACAATTAGGACAAATCACAACTGGTAAACGTTCCATACGATAACCTCCTAGTTATATTTCTCCCGCTATTTGCAGAACCCAGCGATTGTGAGAAGTTTAGCTTCACATATTCACCCGGTTGACGGGACTCATTTTCCACATGGATAAGCAAACTTGCACGGATTAAAATTTCATTTTAATACCATTGTAGGAAAAATAAAAAACTTCTATACATTCCACTAGAAAGTAATAGAACTAAAAAAGGTACTGCCACATGGCAGCACCTTTTTTATATGTATCAAGAAATGATATCGTAAATCTCAATTGCAACCATGTCGATATTATCGAATTGATACACTTGAGGTTTTTCACCTTGTTGATACACTTCTAACTCATACATTTCACTTTTATCGAAAAATTTCACGCTACATTTGCGCTCACCGTTCACTTCAAAATAGCGTTGTGCTACTTCACCGCTTTCAGCTTGTTCTTGTAGACTAACAAGTCGAGTTAAAATTCCTTGGAGTAGAGACATGAAATCTCTCCTTTCTCTGATCTTCCTACCAATAGGTTTTACAGCTATACTCATTCTATCCGTCATAACAGAAAAAATGTTCCACACTCTAGGATAAAGGTTATTGGCCAGAAACTCAACTAAAAATTTGTCGAAATGCGAAGGAAAAAACAGAAAGAACATATTTCCCCTTCTTTATTGCGGTTTTTATACTGGAAGAATATAATAAAAAACAGAAAAAAGGAGGAATAACAATGAAAAAAATTGAGGTTTATACACAACCCGATTGTCCGCCCTGTGTTATTGTGAAAGAATTTTTGAAGCATAATAACATTGCATATGAAGAATTTGACGTAAAAAAAGACGCTGCTGCTCGCAATCGTCTTTTATACGACTATGATTCTTATTCAACTCCAACAGTCGTAATTGATGGCGAAGTAGTTGCAGGGTTTCAAATTGAAAAGTTACAACAACTACTCAATATAGAATAGGAATAGGTAAATACCTATTCCTATCCTTATCCCGCTATTTGTAGGTAGTAAAACTCCTACCCCAAATTTAGCTACAGCAAAGAAGTTAGATGGAAGAGTAATCCCTCCCACTGATTAAAAGTTTCACTTTATAATTGTTGCAACCTTTTTATTTCAGTTAAAAGTTCCTGACTTTCATGATATCCTGCTAGCTTCCATTTATCTTGATCCCTTTTCAATGTTACAATTTGATACTGTCCACTTTTTGTCCGCTCATATACATATAAATTTTTATGTTCTTCATCATACGACATTTTTGTTTCTGAATTAAAAGAAAACGGTGCTTCTTTTGCCGGAAGTAAATATTCACCACTTTGTTTATCACTTCTGCTATTTTCATCTGTAAATACTTGAAGGAAATTATCTGTAAAATACGGTGATAACGTCTCTATCATCTTATTCATCGGCAAATGCTTCCCACGAATTGAAAACTGGGTTTCATAGCCTTTTTGTATCGTTGTAAATACTTCTTTCCGATCGACTTCCACTTCCTCTTTTCCTAAAACAGTCGTAACACTATAACCAACTAGAAAGGCAACACATACAAATAGAACAAGCCATATTCCATATTTCCTCATTTTTTCACCTTCCTTTTAAAAGAACTTGTCTTTGTAGTATTCATTGTAACAATGATTATGCAAAGAAAGGACAGATTTCGTTCGTAAAATCTTTACAACGATAGACAGCATTTTCATCACCATTTTCACTATTACCAATTTATGATAAAAACAAACAAAAAATGCACGAATCTCTTCGTGCATTAAAATAAAACATCTTCTTCATATAAATATTCATAAGATAAATCTATAAATAAAAAGTTGTCATCATCAATCGGGAAAGAAAATGTTCGTACCATTTCTCCCGTTTCAATATCTGCATATAAATCTGAAAGCCTCGCCTTATTCTCAAAACGCATTTTCATGATATTCTCGAGAAAATACGGGCGCCAACTCCAGTTCTTCATATAATAATCCGGCATCACAATCCATTCTCCATCTTTTTTCATAACATTTCCTGATTGTTGGAAACCATCTTCATTACAAATAAATATACGAAAACTACACTGTGATACACTTTGACTAAATTGTAATAACCAATCATTTATATCTTCATTCTTTTTTTGTTTTGATAAAACATCGCCAATGCGATCGCGTAACATCTCTGTTAAATTATAAATTTTTTGTAACTTCTTCTTTTCATGCTGAATAAACTGATGACATTCATTACCTAGTCGCTCTTTCAAAACATTCGTTTCAATAAAATCAGGTAAACATTCTTTCAAATAATTACCTTGATAATATCTTCCGCCGTTCTTCCAAGCATATTGCAGTTGATAAAAAGCATCTATTTCTTCATATAACAAAGTTGCACCAATTCTTCTAGCAAGTAATGATAAAGAATATAAAATATCTTGATAAGATTGTAAAAGTGCTGTTTGCCTTAAGTTCGTTAAATCTACTTTTAAAATATCAGGTGCTAACACGCTAATACGCTCTAAATTACTTGTGCCCGTTCCGACTTTATTAATCGAAATTTGAATACCATATGTACGATAATACATAAGCAAATGATTAAATTGCTCTATATCTTCTTTACATTCATGCTCTGTAATCTCTAAAACAATTTGTTTTAAATTTAAACCTTGTTCTTCATACCTCAATAAAAGTTGAAGCAAGCTTTCATCATCATCATTCATTAATACATTAGCATTCCGATGTATAAATAATAATAATTTTTGATCGCTTTCTAAATAACGATTTAAAGCTTTTTCTACTATAATATTATCCGCTTCCAGTTGAAATTCACTTGGAATCGAATCATCGTGAAAGAAAGAAGCTAAACTTTGTATGCCCTCTTCTGTTTGAATACGTCCTACTACTTCGTATCCAATTACAGTATGCTCATCAGCACTAAAAATAGCTTGATAATAAGGAAGGACTTTATCCAAGTTACTCATTACATCTAATGCATCTATCAACGTGCTTCCCTCCCTTTACTTTTCAAAAATTATAACATGATATTTACGGAAAAATAATAAAAAATCCCTTCAGTTTTCCTGAAGGGATTAGAGGGGTAAAATGCTAAGGGGAATTAGCAATTCTACTATGAAGAAAAAAGAGGTCTTAAATATAACGTATATATGACCTCTTGTAAATACTTTTCTTTCATATGTCACAATTCCGTCACATTTAGCCATAAAAAAATGAATCAAATATTCATTTTTTTATCCCTTTAAAATGGATATTGATGTAAATGTTGTCCTCCATCCATTGTCATGCAAGTTCCATTTATGTACGCAGCTTCATCTGAACATAAATAATAAGCTAGACCAGCGATTTCTTCTGGCGTACCCAGCCTTCCAAGCGGAACACTTTGTATCGTACGTTTAGCCATTTCTTCTGAAATCCATAATTTATCAGCACCGCCCGTACGTTCAATTGGTCCTGGCGCGATAGCGTTAACTCGTATTCCATATTTACGTCCCCACTCAACAGCGAGCGTCTTCGTCATCGCTAATACTCCTGCCTTCGCTGCAGCCGAATGAATAACTCCTGGACCAGCATCCCATGCATATGTTGCTACCATGTTAATGATATTCCCTTTTATACCTTTTTCAATCCAATATTTTCCGACAGCATGACTACAGTAAAACGTACCGTTTAATACAATATTAATGACTGAATTCCAGCCATTCACAGATAAATCTTCTGCTGGACAAATAAAGTTTCCAGCTGCATTATTTATTAAAACATCAATTCTACCAAACTTCTCATCAATCTGTTCAATCATTTTCTGAATGTCATCCGTATTTCTTACATCCATTTGTACAGGTAATACTTGCCCTGGAAATTGTTCAATTTCCAACTTTGTTTCCTCTAGTTTTTCCTTTGTACGTCCTGTAATAACAACTCGTGCCCCTTCTTTTGCAAAACGAGTCGCCATTCCTTTTCCCATTCCACTCGATCCACCTGTTATAATAACTACCTTTTCTTTCACATACATCCCCTCCAAAAAATGAATACACATTCATTTTATCACTTTATTTAATAGAAATCTTTATATTTTTAAACTTTTCTGATATTTTAGCGTAAAGAACTTTCTTTTTATTCATTTTTTTTCGTAATCTATACTACTTTTTATTATGTAAAGTATATTTTAAATAAACTGAAAGGAGATTTGAGTAGCCTATAAATGGAATGAAAACATTGAGGTATACTCATATTTTTATGAAGCACATTACAAGAAGAAATTTTTTGAAAATTGGTATGCGCACTTGTCTCTATTCATTTATAACCAGTAGCATCGGATACTACTATGCTAAATATATAGAGCCCCATTTCATTTCTTTTACACAGCACACATTAAAATCACAACTCATCCCAAAAAGTTTTCATGGTATGAAAATTCTTCAATTCAGCGATTTACATCTCGGATACTATTTCTCGCTTCAACATTTATCTAAAGTTGTTTCTAAAATTAATGCTGTAAATCCAGATATTGTCCTTTTTACCGGAGATCTCATTGATAATTATCAAACGTATACTGACACTCCTTTCGTTGCATCCATTTTAAAAAATATACAAGCCCCCTTTGGTAAATTCGCTATTTATGGTAACCATGATCACGGTGGATATGGAACTGAATACTATGAGCACATCATGCGTGAATCAGGATTTGAGCTATTGCTCAATAGTGAAAAAAGAATTCGCTTAATGGATAATAGTGAAATTTCTATTTTCGGTCTCGATGATATACTATTAGGCAAACCAAAAATAGAGAAAACATTAGAACATGCACGGCAAAGTACTTATAACATTGTTCTTGTTCACGAACCAGATATCGCGCCCAAAGTTTCTAGATATCCAATCAACTTGCAACTTTCTGGTCATAGTCACGGCGGACAAGTACAAATTCCTTTTTTAGGAGCTATTATTACACCTTCACTCGCCAAAGACTATATTGAAGGCTTCTATACAATTCAGGATTTAACTCTCTATGTCAATCGAGGCCTGGGAAGAACACGTGTCCCATTTCGTTTTATGTCAAAACCTGAAATCACAATTTTCACACTCCAACATTCGTAATAATTCGCCTATTTTCTTACATATCCTTTCTTGTACGCGCTCATCCACGTTTTGTTTACCATATGATAAAAGTGAGTCCAATAAAGGAGGTATGTTCATGTATCCATATTATCAACCAATTCCAGTCCGTTCAGCACCTATTGGTCCAGTAGGCGACTCACGCTTCTTCCCGTTTTTTGGCGTTCCCTTTCTAGCTGGAATTGCTGGTGGATTGCTCGGCGGAGCATTAGCTTTTGGCCCTCGACCATTTTATCCACCTTATCCACCACCTTTCCCGCCGCCAGCACCTTATCCTTGTTACGGTGGACCATGTCAGCAACCATACTATTACTAAGTTAAAATAACGATTCTTTCAAATATTATTCTCTCAACGAGCCATCTCATTACACGCTTATAATAAAACTATTGTTTCTACTCATCCTTCCATTTTTGGAGCATATGAGTAGAAAAAAGTAAAAACCTCTTATTGACATAAGAGGTTTTTACTTTTTTCATTATTCAGCGTCTGTATTTTGATATGCCATCTTAAACAACTTCACTTGGCTATCAATTTCTTCTGTACTACTATTAATAACATAATAGTAATCACCATCTTTATTTTGTTCACGTGTTTTCACATTATCAGCTAATGTAAGCTGTAAAATCGCCTTAATTCGTGCCTTCATTTCAATATCTAATATCGGGAAAGATATTTCCACTCGCTTCTCCATATTTCGCGTCATCAAATCAGCTGAAGATAAATATATTTTCTCCTCCCCATTATGATGGAAATAATAAATACGGCTATGCTCTAAGTATCTTCCAACAACACTAACTACACGAATATTTTCACTTACATTTGGAATGCCAGGTCTTAAACAACATGTTCCTCGAACAATGAGCTCTACCTTTACTCCAGCTTGTGATGCTTCGTACATTTTTTTAATTAATGGTTTATCTGTTAATGAATTCATCTTAGCAATAATATATCCATTTCCATATTGCCTATGATAACGGATTTCTTCATCTATTAAATCTATAAATTGCTCTCTTATATCAAATGGAGCAACCGATAAATGATGAAAATGTGGCTTTGTTGTATAACCACTTAAATAATTAAAGAAATTGGTTGCATCAACCCCAAAGTCTTTTCTTGATGTAATATATCCAAAATCAGTATATAACTTCGCTGTTGCATCATTATAGTTTCCAGTTCCGAGATGTACGAACCTTTCGATTTTTCCGTTTTTTCTTCTTACAACTAATGTAATTTTACTATGTGTTTTCAAGTGACTTACACCGTAAATAACATGACAGCCTGCCTGTTCCAATTCTTTAGCCCAATGAACATTGTTTTCTTCATCAAATCTTGCCTTTAATTCAACTAATACTGTCACTTGTTTTCCCTTTTCAGCCGCTATCTTTAACGCCTGAATAATCGGTGAATCACCACTTACACGATATAACGTTTGTTTAATCGCAAGTACATTCGGATCGTCCGCCGCATCACGGACAAAATCAACTACCGGCTGAAATGATTCAAAAGGATGATGTAATAAAATATCATGCTCAATTGCTTTTTCAAATACATCTTCTTCATCACCTAAATCTTGAGGTGGTTGCGGAATAAGAGCCGGATATACAAGATGTTCATATAAAGGAGCTAGTTTTTTATATAAAGAAAACAAACATGTTAAATCTAATGGACCATCCATTATATATACATCTTCATCTTTTACTTCCAGAACCTCATATAATAACGCTAGTACTCTTTCATCAATGTGTTCTTTCCCAACTTCTAAACGAACAGCAGCCCCCCACTTACGCTTTTTTAATTCTTTTTCAATTACCTTTAATAAATCTCTCGCACCTTCTTCATGAATCGTTAAATCTGCATTGCGTGTAATACGGAAACGAGTAACAGATGATACTGTATATCCCGTAAATAATTTATGAGTAAAGCTACTAATTACGTCTTCTAATAAAATAAATTTATGCTTTTGCCCTTCGCTCGGTAAAATTATGAAGCGCTCAAGTAATGAAGGAACTTGCACAATTCCTAACTTCGTCCTGTTTTCTTCTTCCGCTTGCTTCTCATCATATAAAAGAGTAGCCAAATTCAAACTTTTGTTTAATAACATTGGAAATGGGCGATATGCATCAATAGCTACAGGAGTTAACACTGGAAAAATTTGCTCATCAAAATACTCTTCTATAAATTCTCGCTGCTCTTTCGTCAAATCATTGAATGTTAAACGTTCAATTCCCTCTAACTCAAGCGCTGGTAATACATAATTTTTAAATGTATCATATTGTACTGTCATTAGTGCATGGGCTTTTATCGCAATTTTATTTAATTGCTTTTTTGGTGTTAAGCCAGCTTTATTTTCTGGCTGATTAAATCCAGCACTCACTTGATCCTTTAATCCCGCTACACGTACCATAAAAAATTCATCTAAATTCGAACTAAAAATACTAATAAATTTCAATCTTTCCAAAAGTGGATTATTTGCATCTTGCGCTTCTTGTAAGACACGTTCATTAAATGCTAACCAACTTAACTCTCGATTATTGTAATAAGCTGTATCATTTAAATTTACTGCATTCCCCTTCAATAATTCCATTCTCTTCACACTTCCCCTTGAAACTTTTTCACTATAATTTAGTTACTTTTATTTTAGCAAATTACAATATTATAAAGTGTAAATTTTTTGTAAAGACATCCGTACAACCTAATGTTTTAGTTCAAATAACAAGTTAATATTCGTTTTTAATACTCTTTCTAACTGTTTTTTTTGTTTTTCAGCCTGCACTTTTTCCGCTAATGCCGATTTTTCACATAAAGCTTTAAATGTTAATCCTTCTTCGTTTTCTGTTATAGATATGGTATCAATAAGCGATCGTTGCCTTACATTTAAAGTAGCTGAAAATTGTAAAACAGCTCCTAACAGGCGGATTTTTTTTTGTTCGCTTTTATCAAACCAACCTTCAAATGGAGATAAATGTTGTTTAAATAACATTTTTGATTTATACGATGCAATAAGCGCTAGCCTTACTCGATCTTTATGCATCATGCCATCAATTGTCTTATTCGCTAATAAATAAAACGTATGTAAACGACTTGCTTCTTCGTCTATATATTTGCCTATATTAAATACTTTCGCTACTTGATGGAACACTTCCCAGTCTTTTACTGACATAGAAATAAGTCCTATTTCCTCAAGTTGTTTGCAAATTAGTCTTCCATGTTTAATAAGCTGAATAACAAATTCCATGTCCATTTCGTATTCATGTGATAGTAAATGCAGACTTTCTTCAACTACGTTCGGATAATATGAAATCCCCAAATCTTTTGTCAACTCTTCATAGAAAACACCTTCTCTTAACCCTTTTCTACTTAATACAAATGCCGGTGCCTCTATAACATTAACAAGTGTATGAAATACTTCAACCGCTGGAATAATCGTATCTGCTCGATCTTTTGCCAATCCTTCCAATTTCTGAAGTTCTATGTACGACAATTTTTCCAATTCATCTTTTACACTTTCAATATCTTCTTCTTTCATCTTGTATAAATGTAATCCTGCTATAGGATAGCATATTAAATTTTGATGGATTTTCACTAAGTTCCTAGCACTACCACCAATTGCAATAAGAGGCAATTTCTTATTGATTAACCATGGTAACGTTCGAAATTGAAACTCTAAATACTGTTGCATTCCCTCTAACTCATCTTTAGTAGGAATATCCCCTTTAATAAATTGTTGCTTTAAAGAAAGTGCCCCAAATGGAAAACTATGGTACTCTAAAATCTCTCTATTTCTAAAGTATGTAACTTCTGTACTTCCCCCGCCGATATCTACCGTTATTCCTTCTGAAAACGATGTAGAATTCATAACCGCCAAGTATCCGTAACGCGCTTCCTCATACTCTGATAATACTCTAAGAGTAAAGTCCGTTTGTCCTTCAACAAGCTTTTTAATTTCCTCTTGATTCTCCGACTGTCTAATTGTTGCTGTTGCAACACAAAGTACATGATGCAACTGATGGAATCTTGTACTTTCTTGAAATTGAAATAATGTCTGTAATAATACTTCTATTCCCTCTTCATTCAACACACCATCAATTAAGTAATTCCTTAACCTAGCAACAACTTTCGTATTTTCAATCTCTTTATAAAAACCTCCATTTTGCTTTTCATAAATAACTAAACGCATTGTATTAGATCCAATATCTATAATGGCATACTGTTGTTTTAATATTTCTTTCAAACTTCTCACTCTTTCATTATCAAATTTCAAAAACATATTCTATTACTATTATACAAAATAGTTGTTTTTTGTAACAATATTGCTTTAATATTGAAAATATATACAATCACTTTTTGCGTATAATAAATACCTATTTTATTTATGGTATAATAATGAAAAATTGAAAGGAGATTCAATATGAAACCTTCACAACCACAATCTCAATTACAAAACCAACATTCTATTAATCGACTAGCTCAATCTATTTTCGTTGTGAATCGTCATGCTAAAGCAGCTACTAATCCTAAATATTTATACTGGTTAAAAAAGACAGCTTTAGAACGTTTGATTGCTGAAAAAAAAGCAATTAAAGAAGGATTACATTTTTCTAGAAACCCACGTTTTAGCCAACAACAATCTGATGTCCTTATACGTTTAGGCGATTATTTTTTCCACATCCCTCCTACGAAAGAAGATTTTCGAATTCTACCGCATCTTGGTCATCTTGAATCCTCCTATCGAAATCCGAAAACAACCTTATCTTTAACAGTGGCAAAAAAAACAATTCAAGATTATATTGGTCCTGAAGCATTAAAACAAGAAAAAAAATTAAGTGAACCTGTTCCATGGTATAGTCGTACTTATACAAAAAAATAAAACAGTTTGGCCAAGTGTAGGCCAAACTGTTTTATTTTTTCTCTTCTTTAATTTTAATATTTGCTTGTTTATAAAAAGCTACTTTTTCTGTATTATAAGACTTTGTGAATTCATTAAATTTATCTTTTTCTGACTCAATATCCTTATAAGATTGATTTACTACTTTTACTTTTTCACTAATATCTTTTAATTTAGTACCTTTATCTTGTAACATTGTATATAACTCTTTTTCTTGTTTTAAAGATTTGTCATAGCTGTCATACATTTTATTAAATGAATCGTGTCGTTTCTCATACGTGCTTTTCACTTTATCAGCTTGATCTTTCAATTTCTTATCTTCAATTTTCTTCACATACTTATCAGCTGACTTCACTTCTTCTTGCGCTTTATTTAAAACTTCTTTTTCTTTTGCAAGCACTTTTTCTCGTTCAGTTGTATTTTTCACTGCTTGATTCAGTTTTTCTTTAACAGTTTGATTATTATCTTTTCCTTCTTGAACAATCTGGTTATATAATTCTTGTCCTTCTTTCTCTAAAGTCTCAAGTTTTTTTGCATCTTCAAACATTGTTTTTTCTTGTTTAGCAGCGTTTTCAAACGCTACATATAATTCTTCTTCTGGTTTCGGACCGAAACAACCGGCTAATAAAATCATTGATAATGCAGTTACAATTGCTAATTTACTATATTTCAACATCTCTTCCTCCTACTTATAAACGACCATCGTGTAATATAAAAAAGTTATAAAATATGTAATTGTTCTATACACTCGCATCTTTTTTACGAAGATCATTAATATTGTTTGTACAAATTATTACTTGATATTACATTATTCTTTTTGAATTATTTAGCAATTCCATATCCATCTTTAAGTATACTACTTCGTGTTTTTTAAGGCCTGTTCACACTATGTATTACTTTAATATCCACGGAATTTCACCTCAGTCTTAATAAGACTATAATAGTTCACCTGATAAAAGGTGATCGCTCCGCTCTCACGTCTATCATTCCCTTTCCAGCTTTCTATCAATTAATCTCTTTGTTCATTTTACACAGTACAATCGATATCTCGCAACAACTTACAAATATTCTTTTCATTTCCTAAAAAGGAAAAGTGTAGAGCTTGCTTTCCTCTACACTTTTAAAATAAAACACACTGTGCAAATTGCATTGACACTACCATCATAATTATATGCTTATTTCATATATTTTTAAAGACTTTTATTACAAACGTGGCGTTTTTTTGTAATAAAAGTCAAAAAAATGTTACAAATAAAACATCTTCCTATCATATATCTTCAAATCAAAGCTTCACTCATTTTCTTGCAAATTTCTATACTGGTACAATTGATTTTGCGACTTTCTCAACAGTTCTTCAAACGTTTTTCCTTCTACTGGATAGCTAGCTGCTCCAAATAAAAGAGTGACACTGAGTAAATCACCTTCTATTTCACTTTCAATATTTTTCATTAATCGTTTTGTTATTGTTGATGTTTCATGACCATTATCAATTGCTACAATAACGTACTTATTTTCATCCCACTTTGTAACAACATCGCCCTTCCGAATTGTCTTTACAATGGTACTCTCTAATTTTTGTACTAACACTCCCAACTTTTTTTCTTGCAACGTGTCTTTTAATCCTTCCCATTCTTTTACAGAAAGAATGTACACTGTAATATTACGAGAATCTCTTTCAGATAAAGCAGCTACTTTCCCAAAAAAATCAACAACAAAATCATTGCTTGCCATTCCTCCTACTTCCATACCCATACGCTCGTTCGCTCTTTTATCGTACCAATGTCCAAAATAATAACTTAGTATCATTTGCAATATATAAATAATAAAGACGGTATAAAATGATCGTGAATCCAGTTTTGCAATTACATCCTGAAGTGCAATCCATTCTGTAACTGCCACAGTATTGCCAAGCAATAATCCACTAATTTTCCCTTTATGTTTCATACTTTTCCCCCTTTTATACCAATATATGTTTCTATATCAATAATGTTTTTCTACAAAATAAAAAATGTACATATGCAATGTACATTTCTGCTTAAGCTTGTATACCTTTTCTACTCTATTTCATATATATATAATATAACTTTTATAGAAAGGAGTAATCTATATGCTACAAAAAGAGAATCTATCAGATGCTATGCGTTTACTAGCTGGTTTTCTATTATCATTAAAATTATTATTTACCTCTTTCGGCATACACTTTATTACAAACGATCAAATCGACGCTATTGTTAATGTTGTTTCATTTTTATTTATTCTATACTTTGGCTACAAAAATAACTATGTAGGAAAAAAAGGAATGGAGCAAAAGAAAATACTCAAAAAACACAACCTTCACTAAAAAAGGAACCTTTTGTACAGGTTCCTTTTTATCATTGACGCACAACAACTTCATTTGTTTGCAGTGGGCCATATGATATCTCTTTATCTTGAAATGTATATGTAGCCTGAAAGAATGTTTGTTTAAGAGCTTTATCTTTATTAGCTTTTATTTTACAACGTAGTGCCACCTTCTCATTCGGTAACAAATCATCAATTCGCCATCTGACAAGCTGGAATAAAAACTCACTTATCCCCTTATCAACTTTTAAAGAATTAGGAATATAAGCAAAGTAATCTCGAATCATATGACTTACAACAACTCTCGAAATCATTTCTACTCCTTTATTTTCCACTTCAATTCGCATAATAAGTATGTCGTTTACATCGTAGGTCAATTCATACGAAAACTGTTCTGTATACATACTACCAATTTGTAATGTAACGGCTACTTGAGGAAATTCGTTTTCCTTTTTCGATCCGTCAATCCACAATACTGGTTGTAGCGGTATTGAATACTTTCCTGTATCCGAAATTCGTCCCCATATTTTCATAATATATATTCACCTCATTTCAGATGTAACATACACACAATGAATTCCCCAAATTACTAAAGCTTGCTACAAGCAATGTTTAATATTTCTCTTCCTTTTATCCTATTCGACAATATGAAGAAAAAACCATTTTTCATCTATTAACAGAAGGTGTTCTTTATGAAATTTTTTTACAATTTACTTCATTTCCTTTATAGCAATATTCAGTATGGCTCACTCGTTCTCTACTCATACGAAAGAATATTTTGACGGAAGAAAAAGTTTGCCTTATAGTCAAATTTGACTATAATATTCTTTATGGCATATCAGTGCACTTATGGAAAAGAAATTAAAATCAACTATACATTAAAATTTTTTATCCACTGCACTCAAAACTTAATATAGTTTACTTATTTCTAAAGGAGGGTTATATTTGGAAACTCAACCATTAAAAAAAGACGCCAACAAGACAAAATTTGTTGTTGCTGGTTTACTGCTTGGTATATTAATGGCCGCAATGGATAATACAATCGTTGCAACCGCAATGGCAACAATCGTTGGAGACCTAGGAGGATTTGATAAGTTTGTTTGGGTCACATCAGCTTATATGGTAGCAACAATGGCAGGGATGCCTATCTTCGGGAAACTTTCTGATATGTACGGACGGAAACGTTTTTATATTGGTGGCCTCATTCTTTTCTTATTCGGTTCTGCGCTCTGCGGAACAGCTTCAAGTATTGAGCAATTAAGTATTTATAGAGCTATTCAAGGTATCGGTGGTGGTGCCCTTATGCCTATCGCCTTCACAATTATGTACGATATCTTCCCACCAGAAAAACGCGGAAAGATGACAGGACTATTCGGTGCTGTTTTCGGGACATCTAGTGTATTCGGTCCTTTATTAGGTGCTTATATTACAGACTATATAAGTTGGCATTGGGTCTTCTATATTAATATTCCATTAGGACTTATCTCCTTTTTCTTCATTACTAAATACTACAGTGAGTCTCTAGAATTTAGAAAACAAAAAATTGATTGGGCTGGTGCTATTACACTTGTCATAAGTATCGTTTGCTTAATGTTCGCATTAGAACTTGGTGGTAAAGAATATGCCTGGAATTCTACTGTAATTATTGGCTTATTTACAACAGTAGTTATTACGCTTATTATTTTCTTCTTTGTAGAACGAAAAGCAACCGAGCCTATTATTTCGTTCCATCTATTTAAAAAACCTTTATTCGCAGCTAGTCAAGGAGTTGCCTTTTTCTATGGTGCCGCTTTTATTATCTGTACAGTTTATATTCCAATCTTCATTCAAGGCGTTCTTGGAGGTTCCGCCTCTAATGCTGGATTAATTTTAACACCAATGATGGTTGGTTCTGTAATTGGAAGTCAAACAGGAGGACAATTAGCGTCTCGAACAAGCTATCGTAACATTATGATGGTATCTGGTGTCTTCTTCGTTCTTGGTATTTATTTATTAAGTACTTTAACAATGGACACACCTCGTTTACTCGTAACACTATTTATGATTCTCGCTGGACTTGGTGTCGGTTTCTCATTCTCAGTATTAAGTATGTCTTCTATTCACAAGTTGGAAATGCGAGACCGTGGTTCGGCGACATCAACAAACTCATTCTTCCGATCACTCGGTATGACTCTTGGTGTAACGATTTTCGGTACAATTCAAAATCATATTTTTACAGATAAACTAAACTCTGTATTCCCCCCTGAACTAGCAAAATTAGCTCCAAAAGGCGGAGACACAAGTTTCTTATTATCACCAGGCGCTACCGCAAAAATTCCTGCTGAAATATTAGCGGGTATTAAAGAAGCTCTCGCTACATCTATTGCGAATACATTCTTCTGGGCACTCATCCCGGCTGTACTAAGTATTATTTGTATTTTACTTATGGGAAATGAACGCCTCTTTACTGGCCCTAAAAAGAAAGAAAAACAAAAGCAAGTTAGTTAATATAAAAAAGAAGCGGCATATTCCTTTATGAAAAAGGATATGCCGTTTATAATATGTATAAAGTGAAACTTTAATCAGTGGGGGTTGTTCATCTCCCACTGATTATTAGCCCTCACCAATCTGGTTTTTACGGGCAGTTAATCCCCACCTAACTTCTTTGCTTCCACTGAATTTTGAGGTGGGGGTCTTACTGCCCGTTAATGCGGGATAAAGTTTTTGTATACAGGAGTTGAGACAGCATGAGCATGAAATTAGTCATTCTCGGCTTGCTACTCGAAGGAGATAAACATCCATATGAAGTGCAGCATATTATGAAAGAACGACAAATGGATTGTTACATTAAATATGCTAAAGGATCACTTTATTACGCCTTCGAGCAATTAGAAAAGCAAGGTGCAATTCATATTACAAATGTAATTAGAGACACAAATCGACCGGACAAAACAATTTTTCATATAACAGAAGAAGGCAAAAAACTATTCCATACTTTACTATTAAAACAATTTGAAGCCAAAAACCAAATATATAAACCTATTTATTCAGCATTATCTTTCGCTCACTTTAGCAATGATCACGAATTAGTTCCTATTTTAGAAAAAAAGAAAAACGATACTCTTCAATATTTACATACTATGCAAACGATATATGATTGTAATAAAGGAAAGGTTCCACGTGCACAACTATATATTTTGCAAAGTGTAATTGAGCATATTACAGTTGAATTACAATGGTTAAACACCCTCCTTAAAGATGCTATAGCAGGCCGACTTTCAGAAGTTGCTATAGATGAAAATTGAGCTATGAAAGAAGACATCCCTACTTCTTTCATAGCTCAATTTCTCTTTTTATACAGTACTATTATTAATTAATTCAGAATAAAAATTCAGAATAATAAGAAATAAAAACTTTAGAATTTTCTTATTTCAAAACAGTAGACAAAATTCCAAAAATTGTGTTAGAATTTGTTTCAATATCATATCGCTTGTTAAATTCCTTTCAAAAGGAAAATAGGTACACGAAAGTTTCGTTTCGTGTTTAAAAGGGAAGCTTGGTGAAACTCCAACACGGTCCCGCCACTGTAAATGCTGAGATTTCTTTTTAGTACCACTGTGAAAACGGGAAGGTGAAAGAAATTATATGAAGCATAAGTCAGGAGACCTGCCTGTTTTAACAACACTGATAGATTCACGGATGATGATGAGGTGTTAAAACAAAAAGGAAGGCTTATTTTCTATGTCTTTGTACTTTTTGTTATAGGTATTTCCTAGTAAACGGAAATGCTTACTTTCAATTAGGGAGGAATTTAAAATGGCAATTCAAACAAGTAACTTAGGTTATCCACGTATCGGACTACAACGAGAGTGGAAAAAAACATTGGAAGCATTTTGGTCCAATAAAATCGATGAAGAACAATTTTTAACAACAATGAAAGAAATTCGCCTTCAACACGTAAAAGTACAGCAAGAAAAAGGGATTGAACTCATTCCAATTGGCGACTTTACATATTATGATCACGTTTTGGATACTGCCTATATGCTAGGATTTATTCCATCACGTTTTTCTGAGTTTACATCTTACCTTGATGTATATTTCGCAATGGCGCGTGGCTCTAAAGATCACGTAGCTTCCGAAATGACAAAATGGTTTAACACAAACTATCACTATATCGTTCCTGAATATGAAGAGGGATTACAAATCTCTTTAAAAGATAATCGTCCACTTCGCTTATACGAAGAGGCAAAACAAGAATTAGGAGTAGATGGAAAGCCTGTTATTTTAGGACCATATACTTTCTTAAAATTAGCTAAAGGCTATACACAAGAACAATTTTCTACCATTTTAAAACAGTTAGTTGTACCTTACGTACAACTGCTTTCAGAACTACATGCAGCTGGGGCACAAGCCATTCAAGTTGATGAACCGATTTTCGCTTCTTTAACGAAAGAAGAAGTTCAACAAGCAAAAGAAATTTATGAAGCTATTCGTAAAGAAGTTCCAAATGCGACTCTTCTTTTACAAACATATTTTGATAGCGTAGAAGAAAACTATGAAGAAATTATTACATTCCCGGTATCCGGTATTGGATTAGATTTCATTCATGGTAAAGAAGGCAATTTAAATGCTATTTCAAAATATGGGTTCCCAGCTGATAAAACTTTAGCTGTCGGTTGTATAGACGGCCGTAACATTTGGAGAGCTGACCTTGATGAAGTACTTACGTTATTTACAACGTTACAAAAACAAGTCCAAACGAAAGATATCATCGTTCAGCCTTCTTGTAGCTTATTGCATACACCAATCGATAAAACAGAAGAAACTCACTTATCGACTGAGCTGTTTGATGCGTTAGCATTTGCAAATCAAAAATTAGAAGAGTTAGTTCTTATTCATTCCGCTCTCACTCAAGGTACAGAAAGCATTAGTAATGAGCTGGAAACATATCGAAACGTACATCATACAATTCGTTCATCTGCTGCACGTAACCGAGAAGATGTCAAAGCAGCACGAACAGCACTAAAAGAAGAAGATTTTTCACGTCCTCTTCCATTTGAAAAACGATACGAATTACAACAAGTTGCCCTGGAGTTACCGCTATTACCAACAACAACTATTGGTAGCTTCCCGCAAACAACTGAAGTTCGTCAAACGCGAAAAGAATGGCGTAACGGTGTTATTTCAAATGAACAATATGAACAATTTATTGAAAAAGAGACAGAAAAATGGATTCGTTACCAAGAAGAAATTGGGCTTGATGTACTTGTACATGGTGAATTTGAAAGAACTGACATGGTTGAATATTTTGGTGAGCGCCTTGCTGGTTTCTCATTCACTAAAAACGGTTGGGTACAATCTTACGGTTCCCGCTGCGTAAAACCACCTGTTATTTATGGTGATGTAGCCTTTATTAACGGCATGACTATTAAGGAAACAGTTTATGCACAAAGCTTAACGGAAAAAGTTGTAAAAGGAATGTTAACCGGACCTGTTACAATTTTAAATTGGTCCTTCGTTCGAAATGATATTCCAAGAAAAGAAGTTTCGTATCAAATTGCACTAGCTCTTCGTCACGAAATTGAACTACTTGAATCTTCCGGAATTAGAGTAATCCAAGTCGATGAGCCCGCACTTCGTGAAGGAATGCCACTAAAAGAAAAAGATTGGGATGCTTATATTACATGGGCAGTACAATCCTTCCTTTTAGCAACTTCTTCTGTAGCAAATGAAACACAAATTCATACTCATATGTGTTACAGTAACTTCGAAGATATTGTTGACGCGATTCGCGCATTAGATGCAGATGTAATTTCTATCGAAACATCAAGAAGTCACGGAGAATTTATTGATACATTAAAACATACAACATATGAAAAAGGCATTGGCCTAGGTGTATATGATATTCATAGCCCACGTGTACCGAGTAAAGATGAAATGTATAAAATCGTAGAACAATCTTTAGAAGTATGTGATCCTAAATATTTCTGGATTAATCCCGATTGTGGTTTAAAAACGAGAAGAACAGAAGAAGTTATTCCAGCTTTAGAACATATGGTGCAAGCAGCGAAAGATGCTCGTTCCCTTTTAAAAACAAACGCATAACAAAAATGGGTTATCCTTTTCTCAGGATAACCCATTTTTTATTCTTTACTTTCAAAAAAGAATTCATATTGTATTTTATATAATTCATCATCCGTTGGCTCTTCAAGAGGAATTGCTTGTAATACAACTGTATACTCACCATTTGGAATAGGTATTTGAAATTTATTAGAAAGAATACTCGTTATAACGATACTTTCATTTTCAACTGTAAAAGGAACCGTAATCGTTCTAACTACTTCTTCTTTTTCAATATGTTTCCCTGGGGTCACTTTCACTTCACAAGTATAATCAGAAAGTGCTTCAAAAATAACAGTTCCATCTGCCTTAGCATAACCTCTTTCAAAATCTTCATCAGTCCAATCTACATAAGGCTGCTCACCGTCATAGTTCATCAACATTAATTGCGAATAAGAAATCGTTAACTCCATAGTTCCCCTTCTCCTTCATTATGAAATATACAACTACTACTTCACTTCAAATTTTACTCGCGTACCATCTGGGTATTTATCTAACTTATTCCCTACCCAAGAGCCTGCTCCACGGTTATCCGCCGGACTTATATATTCAATATGTGCTCCTTTTCCGCCTTCCTTGCACATCGCCATTGGCCATTCATCACGATCATACCCTTTTTTTGATGGATATGGTGCTAACGACAATTTCCTTCTATCTGCAGCACCACCACGATCGATTGTACAAACTTCTGAATGTCCTTCTTTTATAGCATCCGTAATATGTTTTCCTGTCTCTGGATAACGTTCTTTCGGAAATTCTAACACTTGATCATACGTATTCGTTTTCTTTACACTTGTTTCCTCTGGCACAAGTACTTCATAAACTGCTACTAAAATAGACAGAATTGCGATAATTGAAATGATAATACCTTTTAATTGCTTCATGTATACCTCCATGTTTCTACCAGTTTCTTTTCCTCCGTTATTATAACAAACTTCTCCTGTATATGTTTTCAGACATTATTTTAGTTATTCCTTGCCATTCCGCCAAAAATTTTCATTTTTTCACTAATGCTGTAGAAAACTAATAGCCTTCCGACATTCTTTTTCAAAGGAAGTCCTCATAAAAGATTGAAATGATATATACGATACTTTTTGGGGAGGAAATATGATGGAAGCTACCTATAAAACGAAAGATGTCACGAATAAAACAGGCATCCCAAAACATATAGTTCGCAAATATAGTCAACTGTTAGAGGAACATGGTTATATGATTTCCAAAACAGCTGATGCTCGTATTTATAAACTTGATGATTTAAAATTATTGAAATCTATACACGAAAGAGCTGCTACATTACAAGAAGATATTTCAGAAACGATACCGATTATTTTAAAAGAAAAAGAGGCCCCACCTGTACCAGTTATACAAGATAAGCAAGAGATACAAACGAAAGAAAAAGAAGATGGGCGTAACTTTGAGGAGTTCATGTTAAAACTTGAAATGCTAGCTCAATTAAATGAAGCAATTATTCATCAAAATTCTACTCTAATTACACAAAATCGTTTAAAGGATGAGAAACTAGACGAATTGATGCAACAAGTTTATGTAAAAGAAGGCTCTCAAGAAAAAATGCTTCAAGAGTTAGTCGATCACGCCGCTCAAACAGATGCACTGCAAAAAGAAAAGATGGACTTATTAATGAATCATATGTATAAACGAGAATCCAAACAGGAAGAAAAAATGAATAAACTTGTTAGTCAAATTTATAACAAAGACAGTAACCGTGATGCACAGCTTATGCAAGTTATTCGAGAAATTCAAGAAACAAAAAGAATGGTTGCTGCCTCAAAAGAGCAAAGCTTCTTTCAATCATTTAAAAGTTTATTTAGCCGAGCAAAACAAGAAAAAACAAATGAATAAACAATATAAAATAAAAAGTTACCTTTCATCGGTAACTTTTATTCCTTATTTTGTACAGCTGGTAATATAATAATTGCTTCAGTGCCTTTTCCGCTCTCACTCTTATATTCCAATGTACCATTATGCGCTTGTAAAATACTAAATGTTACCATAAGTCCTAATCCTGTCCCTTTTTCTTTTAAAGAATAATATGGTTGCCCAAGCCTTGCTAACTGTTCTTTCGTCATACCAACACCACTATCTTTAACTCTTATTATGATTGTTTCATCTTTTTGAATAGCTGTTACTTTTAAATATCCTTTATTTCCTTGAATTGCTTCAATACCATTTTTAACAACATTCATAATAGCTTGCTTCAATTTTGTCTTATCACCAATCGTATAAAGACTTTCTGAAATTTCAACTTGTAAATATACACCTTGCATCGCTGCAAATGACGACATAAGAGTGGTCATTTCTATTAATTGGGCTGATAAACAAATGTGTTCTTTTTTCTCAATTTGCGGCCTTGCTAAATTTAAGTAATCTGAAATAATTTGTTCCGCCCGATCCAATTCAGCTAATACGAGACGCATATAATCCTTATTCTTCACATCTTCCGTACTTTCTAGCAATTGGATAAATCCACGAACAACAGTTAGTGGATTTCGAACTTCATGTGCCACACTTGCTGCTAACTCACTTACAATATTAAGCTTTTCTGATTTTTGCATCTCTGTACGTAGCAATGCATTTTCATTTAAATATTCAGTTAAATACACCTGGAATACCATTGTCATGACCATGATAAGCGAGGCAAATATAAATCCGCTATATATTTGCGAAATATACGGTGTAAATCCTGTTTCCAAAAGAACATTAATCATGCCTAATACTAAAGAAACAAGCACATAAAATGATGAAATCATAAATGCTAAAATTAATTTCTTATCCCTTGAAAAAAGAGACCATTTCTTTGATAAAAATAGCGGAACTATCAATAAAAATATTACTTCTAAAACTGGAAGAAAGCTCATTCCCTTTAGTAACCATTCATATGCAACAAAAATAACCGCTGGGATTAAACCAACAATCCCACCATATAAAAAACCACTGACAATTGGAATGGGGTGAAAGTTATACCCACACACATTGCCAAAACAAATAGAGTATGTCATGGAGAGAACGAGCGTAACGCTAGATAAAAACATAATAAAGTAACGATTTGGCTTCGGAGGCATTTCTTGATAGCGATTTAAACGAATCGCTTCATATAAAAATAGTGGCAAAATTATGATGGCAATTTGAATCAATAAATCACGGATAAGCTCCATAACCTCTCATCCCCTATATGTATTTTGATATGATTATATCATTTTATAGGTGTATTTGTTTTAAAATTTTGATTTTTCTTAACATATTTGTTAATTCTTTGTTAACAACTCATAATAATTGTTACAGATTTTCGAAATGATTGTAAACCCTGTACCAAATTTCCTTCGTGCAGTATACAATGAATACGGATTACAAAGAAAATATAAAAATACTTTTTTAGACGGACAACTATAGCAAAATACAGCATATAATCCATACTATCTATGTTTACAAATAAGTGATCATTACTTTAGTAGGAGGAAGATAAATATGGCGGGTACTACGCTTGTTTTAAAAGAAGAAAATTTGGTTGTTCTAGAAAATGTTGAAAAATCAGTATATGAAGAGTTACAGCATAAAGCGGGAGAAGAAAACTGCACATGTGCTGTGAACGAATCAGTTGTTCACCTTGGCAAGGTATCCTCTGTACTCTGGAATGAAGATGAAATAGATTGGGAATACGGATATTAAAAAGTCGCTTATAGCGGCTTTTTTTCTCTTTTCTCTCTCTTTCTAAATAACATATACAAAGCGTAATCATAGAAAATGTGATAAAATGAACTTAATTTTCAAACGGAAGAAAGGGAGATACAATGGAACAATTCATTAACCCTAGAGTGAAGGATATTCAAATTTCTGGAATCCGTCAATTCTCTAACATGATTCAAAACTATGGTAATTTGATTTCTTTAACAATTGGACAACCCGATTTCCCTACACCTTCTCTCGTGAAAGAAGCGGCAAAACGGGCTATTACAGAAAACTATACAAGCTATACACATAACGCTGGTTTACTAGAATTACGTAAGGCAGCTTGTAACTTCGTAAAAGATAACTACGATTTACATTACTCACCTGAAAACGAAACCATCGTTACAATCGGTGCTAGCGAAGCAATTGATGTTGCATTCCGAACGATTTTAGAGCCAGGAACAGAAGTAATTTTACCTGCTCCTATTTATCCAGGCTACGAACCTATTATTCGATTATGCGGTGCAACGCCTATTTTTGTAGATGTTCGTGAAACTGGATTTCGTTTAACAGCTGAAGCGCTTAAAAATGCTATTACAGAAAAAACAAGATGTATCGTACTACCGTATCCTTCTAACCCAACCGGTGTAACTTTATCAACAGAAGAGCTAAAAGATATTGTAGATGTTTTAAAAGATAAAAATATTTTCGTCCTTTCAGATGAAATTTATAGCGAGCTTGTATATGAACAAAAGCATACATCTATCGCTCATTTCCCAGAAATGCGTGAAAAAACAATTGTCATTAACGGTTTATCTAAATCACATTCTATGACTGGCTGGCGTGTTGGACTTTTATTTGCACCAAGTTATTTAGCAGGACACATATTAAAAGTTCATCAATACAATGTAACGTGTGCTACTTCAATCGCTCAATACGCTGCAATTGAAGCATTAACAGCAGCTAAAGACGCACCAAAAATGATGCGCCACCAATATAAAAAACGCCGTGATTACGTATATAATAGACTCACTCAAATGGGATTAACAGTTGAAAAGCCAACAGGTGCATTTTACTTATTCCCATATGTTGGTCATTTGACATCTTCATCATTTGATTTTGCACTTGATCTTGTCAAAGAAGCGGGACTAGCTGTAGTTCCTGGAACAGCATTCTCTGAATACGGTGAAGGCTACCTTCGCTTGTCCTATGCGTATAGTATCGAAACTTTAAAAGAAGGCTGCGACCGATTAGAAGCCTTTCTAATGAAAAAAGCTAAGAGTTAAACTCTTAGCTTTTTTATGCATAATGATCACAAGTTTGACGTTTTAGTAATTTATGAGGAATAATGATACACTTTGCAGTGGATTCTGCATTCTCTACTTTATCAACTAAAGCTTTTGCTGCCTCATATCCTAGCTGATAAATATTCACATCAACTGTCGAAAGTGGAGGGCTCGCAATTTCTGATAATAAAGCATTATTAAAGCTTACAATAGAAACATCTTTCGGTACAACGAATCCTTTTTTAGAAAGAGCACTTAACACACCAAGTCCAATTAAGTCATCCGTTGCCATAATTGCCGTTGGCGGTTGCTGCAGTCCCATTAATTCCTCAACAGCTTGTTGACCACTTTCCCTCGAAAAATCAAAATGTAAAATATATTCTTTTGGTAATACAATGTCTGCTAATTTCAAGGCATCACTCATACCAGCTAAACGATCTCTCGTTACAAGTAAATCTGATCCACCACCAATGAACGCGATTTGCTTATGCCCTAATGAAATTAAATATTCTGCCACTTCTCTTGCAGCTGTATAATTGTCATTATCTACATATGTAATTTCATCTTTTCGATCATATGGTTTTCCTATTAAAACAAACGGGAAATTTTGTTCATGTAAATATTGAATAATCCGATCATTCTCCCTTGAATATAAAAGAATAATGCCACCAATTTGGCGTCCCTGTACCATCTTTACGACACCATTAAAAATTTCTTCTTCCGTTTCACCTGTCGACATGTAAAGCGCATAACCTTCTACGTGTGCAAATGAACTAATCCCTCTTATAACTTCTGGGAAAAATGGATTTTGAAAAGCTTTACTTGCAGAACTTGGCATAACAAGACCAAGTGTTTTCGTCGTTTGGTTCGCAAGATTTCTCGCATTTAAATTGGGATGATACCCTAATTCACTCATCACTTTCCTAACACGGCGCTTTGTCTTTTCACTTATACTTGGATTATCAGCAATTACACGAGAAACTGTTGATGGTGCAACATTCGCTTGCTTCGCCACATCTTTAATTGTAACTGTCATAAAAATCCCCCTCCTCTCATTTCTCTGCCATTTTTCATATATTTTATCTCGCACTCATTGCAAGTCATAAACTTTCATTTCTTATATCTTGCAAAACTAATCCTATTCTCCCTCTTCATGTATTGTAAGGGATATAGCTATTTTTTCCTATACTATAATATACTATTTATTTCACTTCTTTTCACATGTGATGTCAAATCTCTTTTCATCTCCCTATAAACTTATTTATAGGGAGATGAAAAGAAAAATGGGACGTAATGTCCCATTTTTCATCCTTTTGTACCTCCAGCTGTTAAACCAGAAATAAAGTATTTTTGTAGTGATAGGAATAAAATTGAAATTGGGATCGCAATTAACACAGAACCCGCTGCAAACGTTGTAAATTCATTACCGAATTTCTTCGCAACCATTTCATATAATCCAACTGCTAAAGTATAATTTTCTGGTGTTCGCAAAATAATACTCGCTAAAATGAAATCTGTAAATGGACCAATGAAAGTAAATAACGCTACAACCGCTACGATTGGCTTTGCAAGTGGCATAATGATTTGCCAAAAAATACGAAAATGTCCTGCTCCATCCATTCGAGCTGATTCATCCAGTTCTTTCGGAATCGTATCAAAATACCCTTTCATAAGCCATGTATTCATCGGAATAGCCCCGCCTACATAAATTAAAATTAATGCAAGGTGTGTATCAATTAATCCTGTTAATTGAGCTAATACGTATAAAGCAATTAACGCTGCAAAGTTTGGAATCATTTGCAGAATTAAAAATGTTAATAAACCATTTTTTCTTCCAACAAAACGATATCTCGAAAATGCATAAGCGGTAAAACTAATTGCTAACACTGAGAAAATCATCGTTAAAACACTTACTTTTAATGTGTTTTTATACCATAGTAAGTAATTACTATTCTCTAGATCTAATAACTTACGATAATGATCTAACGTTGCATTTTGTGGAATAATACTTGATCCAGATAAACTATCACCTGGATTAAACGATGAGCCAATAATCCATAATAACGGATAGAAAATGATGGCACACATTACGAAAATAACTAAATAACTTAATGAGAGACGTAACATCTTCTGTCTTTTAATATTCATTTACATCATATCCTCTTCTTGGAATGATTTTGTTCTCTTAAATTGCCATAACGCAACTGTAATAACAATTAACGATAATATCATTGTAAGAGCTGCTGCTTTTCCGTACTGCGCTGAAGTCATCGTTAACTTATAAATCCATGAAATTAAAATATCCGTTCCACCTGCGTCTTGTCCAGCTACAGCAGGACCTCCACCATTAAATAGATAGATGATACTAAAGTTATTAAAGTTAAACGTATATTGCGTAATTAATATTGGTGCTGTTGCATATAACACCAGTGGCAATGTAATTTTACGAAACTGTTGCCAAGCTGTCGCTCCATCTACTGTAGCCGCTTCATATAATTCTCCCGGAATCGATTGCAGTATACCTGTTGTCATCGCAAAGATAAACGGGAACCCAAGCCACGTTTGAATCATAATTAAAGCAATCTTCGCCCAAAATGGATCTGTCATCCAAGCAATCTTTTCAATTCCGAATAAAGCTAATACTTGATTGTTAATCGCTCCGAATGTTTCATTAAACATACCAGAGAAAACAAGAATAGATACGAATGCTGGAACCGCCCACGGTAAAATGAAGATTGTTCGAATAATCGCCTTTCCTTTAATACCAGGCTGATTTACGATAATCGCTAAGAAAATACCAAGTGCAACTTGTAATGTTGTTGCAACGAATGTCCAAATGACAGTCCAAGAGAATACACTTACAAATGTCTCTCTCCACATCGGTAAAGTGAAAATATCAATAAAGTTTTTAAAGCCCACCCAATCTACTAATTTAGCTGGAGGAGAATGATATAAATCATAGTTTGTAAATCCAATTAAAATTACGAAGATGATTGGAAATACGACAACAAAGATAAGTAGTAGAAAACCTGGTGAAACCATTAAATAAGGAAAACCTTGATCTAACAAATTACGATATTGCTCTTTTACAGAATTTAACGGTGTTCCGCTATCACGTTTCTTTCCATTTTGGTATGCATCATATAAGTTAAATGCATATATGCCTAGCCCAAAAGCGATAACGATAAGGGCCAAGATTCCTTCTACTAATAGAAAGACAGAATGGTCACGTGGAACTTCTGTACCAAGCGTTACAATACCCCATAATCCCATATTTAATAAATCAGCAAAGGCTACAATAAAAGAACCTGTTAATACTAGAAAAATAAGACCTTTTACAAATTGTTTATTATACATTTGGCCCACGCCTGGAATGATTGATAACATGGTTGCCATTTTCCTATGCTTTGAACGGTTTAACCCATTTGCTGGTTCCATAGATGTTTGCATGTTCCTTCCCCCTTTTTTCTTCCTACATGGAAGGGAGAGAATTCGTGCCTCTCATATTAGAGGCACGAATTTCACCTTATTTTTTCTTGTTATGATTTGCCTCAATATTACCTTTAATTTGTTTCACTGCACTATCAAGCGCCGCTTTTGGTGCCTCTTTATCTGTAACAACTAATTGAAGCGCATCTCCAGCTGGTTTCCAAACTTCTTGCATTTCTGGAATGTTTGGCATTGGAATTCCATTTTCAGATTGCGTTGCAACTGCTTTTGCAGCTTCGTTATCTTTAATAATTGGATCTTCCATTACTGATTTTACTGGAGGAATTTCTTTTGTTTTCTCAAATCGAATTTTTGCGTTTTCTTCATTTGTTACCCACTCAGTGAATTTTGTAGCTAAATCATTTTGTTTAGAGAAACTTGTTACATGCCATCCTTTAACCCCAACAAACGTTTTCATTGGTTGACCATTTGGTAATTTCGGCATTGGAGCAACGCCATAATCAATCCCGTTCTTTTCCATTGCTTGGAATGCCCATGGGCCATTCATGATAGAAGCTGCTTTTCCTTCATTGAATAGTCCATCAGCAGCAGGCCCACCTGATTCACCGATAATACCTTTTGGGAATAATTTTTCCTTGTACCATTTTTGAAGATATTCAGCACCTTGTACTGCTCCACTATTATTTAATCCAACATCACTTGCATTTGGCTTTCCATCTTTTTCACCAAATACATAACCGCCCATACCTGCCATGAATGCATTAGCAAAGTAGAAGTTATCTCCTAATGCTAAAAATCCGTACTTGCCATCTTTCGTAAATTCTTTTGAGAAGTTAAACAGCTCGTCCATCGTTTCTGGCGCTTTTGGCATTAGTTTTTTATTGTAAATAAAGACTGGTGTCTCAATTGCTTTTGGTAAACCATATAATTTTCCGTTATATGTCTGTGCTTCTATTGATGAATTAGTAAATTTACTCTTTACAGCATCATCTGCTTTCACTTCAGAAAGTAAACCTTCTGTTACTGCATTTCCGATTTGATCGTGTGGCAATGTTACAACATCTGGTCCAGTCCCCGCTGGCCCATCAAGGCGTAACTTCTTCACTTGATCTGTCATTTGCATTTCAACAACTTTTACTTTTACTTTATATTTTTCCTCAAAGCTTTTCACTGCTGGTTCTAAACCAACACCTTTTTTATCATCTTCCCAAACAAGAAGATCATAGTCTTTTTTCGCTTTACTTTCCTCTTTTTTCCCTGAATCTTTCGGTCCACATGCAGATAACATACCAATAGATAATGCTGAAACCGTTAATAATGATAATGCTTTCTTCATCCCAAAAACCTCCCTAAATTGTCTATGTACCTCAGTGACTGAAAACGTTTGCATTTGATAGTTTAATTGAAGCGCAAACAATATCTCAATCTATGAAAACGTTTGCGCTATTTGTCTATCATTATACATTCTTTTATTCATTTTGCAAATATTAATTTAAAAATTATGTCATTATACTCTTTATACATTGACTTTATATAAAATGAATACTACTCTTATAAGCAATATTAAAGCTACGAGAAAGGCAATCGTTTGCAATACAGGCTTTATTATTACACTTAAGGGAATACTATGTATAGAGATATTGAAGGGGGATTTTCTATATGTTTAAAGAAGCCATTTATCATAGGCCGAAAGATAATTATGCATACGCTTATGATGAACAAACAATTCACATCCGAGTACGTACTAAGAGAGATGATATTCAAAGCGCCGATCTTATTTACGGTGATCCTTACGAATGGAAAGACGGGAAATGGATATCAGCAAGTACACCCATGAAAAAAACGGGTTCTACTGCATTATTTGATTATTGGTCCATTGCAATCGAACCAAAATTTAAGCGCTTACGTTATGGGTTTGAATTAAAATCTGAAACAGACACTCTTATTTATGCAGAGCGAGGATTCTTTTCTAGCATTCCAAATGATGATGTTGGTAACTTTTTCTGTTTTCCATTTATTCATGCAGATGATGTATTCAAAGCACCATCTTGGATTAAAGACACCATTTGGTATCAGATTTTCCCTGAGCGATTCGCTAATGGCGATAGTACGCTGAATCCAGAAAACACCCTTCCTTGGGGAAGTGCGAATCCAACTCCAACTAATTTTTTCGGCGGAGATTTTTCTGGTGTTATTCAAAACCTTGATTACCTTGTTAAGCTTGGCATTTCCGGAATATATTTCACACCTATTTTCAAAGCTCATTCAAACCATAAATATGACACAATTGACTATATGGAAATTGACCCACAATTTGGGACGAAAGAAACTTTTAAAGAGCTCGTTGAAGAATGTCATAAGCACGGTATAAAAGTAATGCTCGATGCTGTGTTTAATCATAGTGGATACTTTTTCGAGAAATTTCAAGACGTACTAGAGAATGGTGAGAAGTCCGCATATAAAGAGTGGTTCCACATTCATGAATTTCCGATTATAACCGAACCACTTCCAAATTATGATACTTTCGCCTTTACACCGTATATGCCTAAATTAAATACAGCTCATCCAGATGTAAAAGAATACTTACTTGAAGTAGGACGTTATTGGGTACGAGAATTCAATATAGATGGCTGGCGCCTTGATGTCGCCAATGAAGTCGATCACAACTTTTGGAGAGAATTCCGAACTGAAATAAAGACACTAAATCCTGAAGTATATATTTTGGGAGAAATTTGGCACGATGCCCTTCCGTGGCTACAAGGCGATCAATTTGATGCTGTCATGAGCTATCCTGTTACAAATGCTCTACTTTCTTACTTTGCTAACGATTCCATTAAAGCAAGTGAATTCATGAAGCAAATTACAGAATCTCTACATTCCTACTCTATGAATGTAAATGAAGCAGCATTTCATTTATTAGACAGCCATGATACTCCAAGAATTTTAACAACATGCAACGGAGATAAAAATAAGTTGAAATTGCTCTATGTATTCCATCTTTCTTTCATCGGCTCTCCTTGTATTTATTACGGGGATGAAATTGGTATGGATGGCGGCATGGACCCTGATTGCCGTAAATGTATGATTTGGGATACTAAAGAACAAGATCATGCATTATTTACCCATATACAAACATTGATTTTATTACGTAAACAACATAAAGCATTTGGAGGACATGGTACTTTTCAATTCATCGAAGCAAATGATGAACATAATTATATTTCTTATACGAAAACATATGAGGATGAAACTATCTTTTTCGTTTTAAACCCTACTAATAGTGAAGTTACAGTTTCACTCCCTCTTCATGTTACTGGTAAGAAAATAATTAACATTTATACAAACGAAGAATTTTCAGCGGAAGCAAGTGTATTACAAGTTACACTTCCTCCATATGGATTCTCCATATTAAAATGGTAATCCAAAAAAGCCTTATGCCAAGTTCGAAATGGCATAAGGCTTTTTCTTATTTCAATTTGAACACTATCGCTTCATACGGACGTAATGGAATGTTATCTATTGATCCGATTTCTACATCGTAATTGTGTATAAATAACTCTGATTCACTATAACTAATATCCTTAGGCATTTCAAATACACTTTCATCCGCAGTAAAGTTTGCAATGACAAGTAGTTTTTCATCTCCATATGTTCTTACATAAGCAAAAATAGAAGGGTCATTATCTAATATTAAATCATATGATCCATACACAACTATTTCATTATTTTTGCGTAGTTCAATTAATTTCTTATAGTAATAAAAAATTGAACCTTCATCTTGGATTGCTTGTTTCACATTAATCTCTTTATAGTTAGGATTTACAGTAATCCAAGGTTCACCTTTTGTAAATCCAGCGTGATTCTGATCATTCCACTGCATCGGAGTTCTAGCATTATCACGACCCTTTATATAAATAGATTCCATTACTTTTTCTATATCTTCACCATGGTCTATCACTTTTTCTTTATACATATTTAACGTTTCAATATCTCGATATTCATCAATTGATTGGAATCGAACGTTCGTCATTCCAATTTCCTCTCCTTGATAAATATATGGCGTTCCTTTCATCATATGAAGAACTGTCGCTAACATTTTTGCTGATTCAATGCGATACATTCCATCATTACCAAAACGAGATACAACGCGAGGCTGATCATGATTATTCCAATAAAGGCTATTCCATCCGGTATGCTCTAATGCTTTTTGCCACTTTGTTAAATTCTCTTTTAAAGTAAGAAGTGAGCATGGTTTTACATCCCACTTTCCACCTTCTCCTGAATCTAAATCCATATGTTCAAATTGGAATACCATTTGCAACTCTTTTCGTTCTTCTCCAGTATACAATTTCGCTTCTTCTGTCGTTACACCAGGCATTTCACCAACCGTCATAATATCATAATGCGATAATACTTCCTCATTCATTTCATGTAAATATTTATGAATGTTTGGACCGTTCATAAAATGCTTATGACCTGAAACATACCCCTCTTCTTCTGTTTCAACAGCTGGTAATCCCTCTTCTTTAGAAATAAAATTAATAACATCCATACGGAAGCCATCAATTCCTTTTTCTAACCAAAACTTCATCATTTCATAAACATCTTGTCTTACCTTTTCATTATCCCAATTTAAATCTGGCTGTTTTTTAGAAAACAGATGTAAATAATATTCATCCGTCATTTCATCATACTGCCATGCAGATCCACTAAAAGCAGCTCCCCAGTTGTTCGGTTCTTTCCCTTCTTTTCCAGGGCGCCATATATAGTAATCTCTATATTTATTATCTTTTGATTTACGTGATTCAATAAACCAATTATGTTCATCCGAAGTATGATTAACAACTAAGTCCATCATAAGTTTCATATTACGTTCATGCATTTCATATAATAGCTCATCCCAATCTTCCATTGTTCCGAACTCGTTCATAATTTTACAATAATCGCTTATATCATAACCATTATCATCATTTGGAGATTCATAGACTGGTGATAACCAAATCACATCAATCCCTAACTCTTTTAAGTAATCTAGCTTTGAAATAATCCCTTGAAGATCTCCTATACCATCACCATTACTATCCATAAAGCTACGAGGATAAATTTGATATACTACACTTTCTTTCCACCATTGTTTTTCCATTATGCTACCCCATTTCATTCATCATTCATTTTTCTCTTTTTTAAGGCGCAAACGTTTTCATTAATGAATGATAACAGATTCTATCTCAATTTAAAATAGCGCTTACAATTTTTATTGTTCTTTTTCTAAGAAAACATATGAAAACCACTAATAAATCTCCAATAAATGAAAACGTTTTATTTTTTTATTTATTTTTTGAATCTATTCGTTTATAATGAACTCAAAGAAAACGTTTGCATAATTATTTCTAGGGGGAAATACCATGGCAGAACTTAAATTAGAAAACATTTATAAAATATATGATAATAACGTAACAGCTGTAACTGATTTTAATTTACACATTCAAGATAAAGAATTTATTGTATTTGTCGGTCCTTCTGGATGCGGAA
This sequence comes from Bacillus sp. HMSC036E02, assembly GCF_001836235.1. Classification (NCBI taxonomy): domain Bacteria; kingdom Bacillati; phylum Bacillota; class Bacilli; order Caryophanales; family Bacillaceae; genus Bacillus; species Bacillus sp. HMSC036E02. Next base: position 315,284 of record NZ_KV827816.1, read on the forward strand.
AATCTACAACATTACGAATGGTAGCTGGACTTGAAGATATTTCAAAAGGCGAGTTTTCAATTGATGGTAAACTAATGAATGATGTTCCTCCAAAAGATCGAGATATCGCTATGGTATTCCAAAACTACGCTCTTTATCCACATATGAGTGTATATGATAATATGGCATTTGGATTAAAACTTCGAAAAATACCAAAAGATGAAATCGATCGTCGTGTGAAAGATGCAGCAAAAATTTTAGGACTTGAACAATATTTAGATAGAAAACCGAAAGCATTATCAGGTGGACAGCGCCAACGTGTTGCGTTAGGTAGAGCAATCGTTCGAGATGCAAAAGTTTTCTTAATGGATGAACCATTATCAAACTTAGATGCTAAACTCCGTGTTGCAATGCGCTCAGAAATTTCTAAGCTACATCATCGCCTTGGAACAACAACAATTTATGTAACACATGACCAAACAGAAGCAATGACTATGGCTTCGCGTCTTGTCGTTATGAAGGATGGAAAAATCCAACAAATTGGAACTCCAAAAGAAGTATACGAAACGCCAGAAAACATTTTCGTGGGTGGATTTATCGGCTCACCAGCGATGAATTTCTTCCGTGGTAAATTGACTGAAACCGATTTCGTTATAGACAATACTATAAAAATTAAAGTATCTGAAGGAAAAATGAAGATGCTACGTGAACAAGGCTATGTAAATAAGGAAATTGTTTTAGGTATTCGCCCAGAGGACATTCATGATGAACTACTATTTTTAGAAGCTTCGCAATCTACTGCCTTCACAACAAAAATTGAAGTCGCTGAATTATTAGGTGCTGAATCCATTTTATATATGAAACTTGGAAATCAAGATTTTGCAGCACGTGTAGATGCAAGACATACATTTTCACCTGGTGATCAAATTAAATTAGCATTTGATATGAATAAAGCACATTTCTTTGATAACCAAACTGAACAACGTATTCGCTAAAAAATTTATCTTTACTATACACATACAAAAAAACCGTCCACATATATTGAGGGCGGTTTTTATTATTATACTAGGGCTTCTACTGTATGAAATGATTGTCCTTTTGTGCTAATAATACCGAAAATCGGTAAATCACTAAGCACCACTTCTTCTTGCTGTTTCATAAAAGATGACGTTAATTGTTTTATCTCTATCCAAACGTCATTAATACAAAGTACATTGGAATCGTTCTCTTGTTGGCGAGAAAAAATAGAATCTATTTTATATAAACCTGCATTTTGAAAAAGCATATCAATGCGACTGAATGCATTCAAAGTAATGCTAATAACGCGTTGCCAATCTCCTTGCTTTCCCATATCATAGGATACAAAAAGTGCCTCTCCGCCTAGATTCATAATTTCCTCCACTGTTGCTTGTCCACTCTCTTGATCAATGTCCGTCACAATAACTTTTGCGCCTTGTTTAGCCAACAAAAGAGCTGTATTACGTCCAATACCGATGCCACCGCCAGTTACGATAGCAACTTTTCCTGCAAGCTTCATTTTCATTACCCCTTCTATAAGTCTTACCGTCATTCAGTATACTCCTTTATAAGATTAATCTGCAAGCAAGAAAATTGCTATCTCATTTGTAAACGTTTACTTTTTATCCTTCTTTTTTCTTATTATTACGCTGGTCGAAAACTAAACCGATGAAAATTAAAATCCCCCAAAAGATTACACTACCTCCAGTCATTTTAATCTCCCCCTTATTATATAAAGTGAAATTTTAATCAGCCCCAATATGGCGGAATAAAGATATTATTTTTAATCATTATATCATTTTCTTAATTTTCAATCTATTATAAATAGAATTAACACATTTTAGCTTTTCCTTACTGTAAACATTCCCCATATACTTATAAAATCAAAAAGACCCTTTTATATATAAAAAGGTCTTTTTTTCATTATACAAGACTTATTACTTTCGTTTTTGTAATTAAATCCTGAAAACCACAATTATCTTTGCGGAACAACATCATATATATATTACATATTAATGGAATTCCTAATAGCAATACGTTCGGTAATAACACTACAAAAAATCTTATAATTAATGTTTGCAACGTTAGCTTTTCACTCTTCAATGAAATTAATTTTATTCTCGTTACCTTTTTTCCAAGTGTAACACCGTTCCAAATAAAGGGTAACACAATAAAATATATCGCCATTAATATAAAAACTACTGCGAAATCATATCTAAAATCACCTAAGCTTATATTAAAGCGCTTAAACATAGCACTATAGTTTCCGGTCATAACAGCTACTACTGCACCATACATAACCGAGATTAAAAACATGTCAATTAGGGAAGCACCTATGCGATTCATTACAAGCGCTGGACGATGCATCTTTAACTTCATTTTATGTCGACTCCTTCATATCCTTCTTTACCCGTCTCATCGTACCACTTCTAAAAAACATTGTAAACTAGCGTTTCTCTTACTTTTCTTGTACAATTTGTTACAATAGCATTATAAAGGAGGTTCCCATATTGAAAAAATGGATAATCCTATTCGTCGCCTTCCTATTAACTGGTTGTGCAGGAAACACAGGTCACTTAACTTATACGGTTAACGATGAATACGAACTCATACGTACTTCTGGAAATGCATTTGAACTTTTCCCCTCGCAAGATGCTGTATATGCCACACAATACATCCCTGCAAAAATTACAGACATTGCTTGGGATGATAAATACATTATTGCAAAACAAACCGAGGAAAAATCAGATCCGAATAACCCTGACGCAGCAATTGCAAATAAAAAAAGTGAACATTATTGGATTATTGACGTAAAGCACAATAAACGTTTCGGTCCCTACAATGAAAAGCAATTTAATGAACAAAAAGATGCGTTTAAAATTAAGGTACCTTTTCAAAATGTAGATTCATACATAAAAGAAATAAAAAAACAGTCAGCATAATATTTGAATGCTGACTGTTTTGTCTTACATTATTTTAGTGAGATGTTAAACGTTTGTGGCTCTTTT